>JANLTC010000016.1:0-92840 GCA_031362725.1 Deltaproteobacteria bacterium
GAGAGAGAGAGAGAGAGAGAGAGAGAGAGAGAGCAAGACCGCTGCCAGATCGATGGCTTGGCGAGTTTCGCCGGCGCGCACCACCGCGCCGGCCGCCGGGCGAGGGGGGAAACGTTTCCCCCCGAATGGGAACGCGCGTTCCTGCTAGCGCGCTTGCGCGCGCCGAGATCCGCACGCTCGATTGGGGTGTCGGCGTGTCCGAAGGCCGCTCGAGACACCGAACGCCGCGGCCGATCTCGGCTCGACAGCTCCAGCATTCGCGCGAGCAGCGCGAGCGCGCACGCACGCCGCTCGGCCCGGGGCTGCATCGAGGCCCACCAGGAGACGAACCCCTAAGCGGCGACCCGCTGCACGCCTCCGGCCAGAATCGGGGCGCTGCTGGTATGATGACGCGCATGGATCTGTCTTCGCTGCCCGACGAGCTCAAGGAACTCGTTCGCGCCCAGATCGAGGCCGGGCACTTCGACTCGGTTGACGAGGTCGTCTGCGAAGCCCTGCGGCTGCTGCGGGAACGCGAAGAGCTGTTCGCTTCCCACCGCGAGGAGCTGCGCGCGCAGATCGCGGAAGGTGTGGCAGCCGAAGAACGCGGCGAGCTCCGGGACGGCAGCGAGGCGATCGCCGACGTGCGTCGCCGGATCGACGAGCGCCTTCGCAGAGGCGAGTGACTCCCCGCTACCAGCTCACCGCTCCGGCCGAACGAGATCTCGAGGACATCTTCTTCGAGGTCAAGGAGCGCCACGGGCGGCTCGTTGCCGAGCGCGTCTACGACAATCTCCTGCGTACGTTCGAGCTCCTCGCCCGGATGCCTGAGATGGGGCGCCACCGCCCGGAGCTGTGGTCGCCGCCCTTTCGGTTCTGGGTAACGGGGCCCGCCTTCATCGCCTACCGGGCGGACGCCCGGCCCATCCGCATCGTCCGCATCGCGCGAGCGTCGCGCGACTGGAGCGGCTTCGCGCCGCGCAGATGACCCAGGCGACACCAGGACCTGATCCCGCGAAGCGAACCCGGGATCCATCGGCCGGAGTCGTTCGCGATCTTCGTCACGGTGATCGTCGCGATCGCAGGCACGATGCTGTGGTGGTTCCGGCGCCGCGGCTGGCTCGGAACGCGTCGCCGCTGAAGCGACCCGCTCGCGTCAGACGCCGAACGCAGCCAGCGACACCGCCATGCAGCTCGCGGCGACCGCGGCGCCGAGCCCCACCTGCAACGGTGTGTGATGCGAGAGCCGCAGCCGCGCCCACGCCACCCCCGCAACGGCCGCCGCCAGCGGCAGCGTCGCCGTCGGCGCAAGGTGCGCGAGTAGCATCGCGCAGCCGGTCGCCGCACCGACGTGAACGCTCACCTTGGTGACACGATTCAGCGACGCGCCGATCGCGGTCGCTGCGAGCGCAGCGACGAGACACGGCAGCAGCAAACGCGGCGCGCCACCGAAGCGCGCAACGGCGATCAGCGCCGCGAGGCAAGCGAGGCCGAGCCCGTAGAGTCCGAAGCGCTGTTCGCGCACCGTCACGTACCAGTCGCGATCGCCGCGACGGTGGCGCTGCACGACCAGCAACAGTGTCGGCGGCACGATCCCGACCGCAATGCAGACGGCGCTCCACAGCAATGCGGATCCCCACGCCACCCCGTCGAGCCGCAGCGCTGCGACGAGCGTCGGGATCGGCACGAGGAACGGATGCGAGATCCGCGAGACGAACGCGGCGATGCGCGTCACGGCCCGGGCATCCGCTGCGTGACCTTCGACTCGCCGAAGAACGCGAGAAGCTGATCGTAGGTGGCGACGCGTCCGCGGCGCACTCTCGCGAACAGATCGCCAGAACGCGGCGCGAGGGCCGGCGACGCGATCTGCACGTCGCGCCCGAGACGACGCACGACCTGCGGGCCGCTGAGGCCAGCGCGCAGGCGCGCGGCGTCGGCCACGCCCGCGTACGCCGACTCGAACTCGATCGCGTCCGCTTCGCTGTCCCACGACAAGAGCCACACGAACTCGCGACGGTCGCCGCAGCGCGCGACGAGGAAACGGTCGCCCGCCCACCCTTCCGCCGCACCCGCTGGCGGCGCATCGCCTTGCGCTGCCAGGTCGGTCAGCAACACCGACAGCCCGACTTCGCCCGCGCTGTCCTCGTGCACGAAGCGGCAACCGGCCGGGAGCCAGGGTCGCAACGCCGCGAGATCGATTGCCTCGAATCGCTGATGGCGGCGATCCGCATGAAGCAGCTGTTCGCTCGAGATCGGCGGATCGTCCAGCAACGCGTTGCGCTCGGCGTGCGCGAGGCGATATCCCGCAACGTACGGGAGGTACCAGGTATCGCGCAGCAACGCAGGCACGGCCGCCCATTGCTTGGCACTCGCCGCGACGAAGTTCTCCATGTCGGTCGCATAGACGCTCGGCGTCGGAAACGCTGCGCGCTTGCCGCGGCTCAACGTCGCAACCAGCACCGCTTGCCCCTCGATCGCGCCCTCGAGCCCCCGGCGTAGATCGCTCTGGCCGAGGAAGAACTCCGCATGGTCGAATAGGTCTGGATGCGTCTGATGCTGGAGTGCGTGGGTGAGTTCGTGGCTGAGAACCCATTCGCGCACCGCGTTCCGATCGAGGATCTGCCAGGGGATCGGTGTATCGCGAACCAACACCAGGCGCTGGCTCTTGGGTTCGTAGAAGCCGGCTGTCTGATCCTCGATGGCCCGCTCAGCCTGCTCGACGCCGACGCCGTCCGGCCAGATCCCTACGGCGGTGAACGCATCCAGTTGCGCGCGCAACGCGTCGTCCGAGTAGACACGAAGGGACTCCGCGCGCCGCGCCTCGCGCACCTGATCGCGCGAGATCACCTGGATGTCGAGCGGCGCATCGAGCGCCACACCGAACGCGCGCTCGGTTCGCTGCTGCACCGTGGCGAGCGCAACGCGGTTGAGCTCCCCGCCTTCGAAGACCGGAGCAGCGCAGCCAACCAACAGCAGCACGGCGACGCAAGCTGCCGAAGGCGCGCGTCGGGTCAGCTCGAAAGCTCCAGCATCCGCGCCAGCGGCACCAGCGCGCGCACGCGCACGTCCTCCGGCACGGTGACCTCCGGCGTGAGATCGCGCAGGCAGAGGTAGAGCTTCTCGAGCGTGTTGAGCCGCATGTACGGACAGCGGTTGCACGCGCAGCTCTCGTCCATGCCGGGGATCTGGATCAGCTGCTTCTCGGGCACTACCAGCCGGATCTGGTGGAAGACGCCGTCCTCGGTGCCGATGATCAGCGTCTTCGCGGGCGATGCGATCGCGCGATCGATGATCTTCTTGGTCGAGCCGATGAAGTCCGACAGATCGAGCACCGCCGCCGGACACTCGGGATGCGACAGCACCTCGGCGTCGGGATGGCGCACGCGCAGTTGCTCGAGCGCCTTCGCATTGAACTGCTCGTGCACGATGCAGGAGCCCGGCCAGATGATCAGGTCGGGACGCTTCGCTTCCTTCGCGACCCAGGCGGCGAGATAGCGATCGGGCGCGAACAGCACCGGCCGATCCTTGAAGTGCGCGACGATCTCCACCGCGTTCGACGACGTGCAGATCACATCGGAGAGCGCCTTCACCGCGGCGGAGGTGTTGACGTAGCTGACGACGACGAGATCGGGGTGCTGCGCGCGGTGCTCGGTCACGAACGCGGCGAACAGATCGGGCGGGCAGCCGTCGGCGAGCGAGCAGCCCGCCTTCAGGTCGGGAATCACGACCTTCGCCCTCGGATTCAGGATCTTTGCGCTTTCGGCCATGAAGTGGACGCCACAGAACGCGATCACGTCGCAATCGAGCTTCTCGGCGATGCGCGCCAGCGCGAGCGAATCCCCGACGTGGTCGGCGAGGTCCTGGATCCCGTCCTCCTGGTAGTAATGCGCGAGCAGCACGGCGTTGCGCTCGCGGGCGAGGCGGCGGATGGCGTCTTCGAGGTCGTCCGGGAGTTCCGCGACGGGTCTTCGGAATGCGGCGGTCATGGCAGGGAGCCTCGCTCGGGAGGTCGAGCATAGGGAGGGGTTGCGCCGAAGTCGCGCGGCCTCCGCGCTGCGACTCCGCCTTGGCTCGAAGCGCCGCGCCATCGCGACTGCGAGGAATACGGATTCCGTTGTCGTGGAAAAACCCTTCTCCTCGCCGCCGGCCCCTCCTCCCCAAGTCTGATCTTTCTCCTTGAATCCAGCAGGGTTACCCGCCTGGATTTCGTCAGCCTGAGCGGCACGGTGGTTGCAGTGTTGAGGTCGTCCTGGTGGCGAGAAGTTCACCAGGAGTTTTCTAGCGTCGCAGCCTTCCTGGGAAGGGGACTCGACGCCTGGGGATCAGGGAGCACCTGATCCTCGTTACTCGACCGAGCGCGGCTTGGGGCGCGAACGAGAAACTGAGGTGGCGTGGATGCGTGCTTGGACGTTCTTGGGTCTCTTGGGGTTGGCCATCGTGCTCGGGTCGGCACCGGCTTCGGCTCTGCCGGTTACCTACTTGTTCTCGAGCGGAAGTGTCTCGCTCTTCGCCACTTCGGGAGGATCCCCCGTCGGCGGTCCGGTCAACGTGGCGCTCACCGGCGTCTCGGTCACCGTGGATGAGGTGGCGCTCACGATCCCGACGCTCACGTTCACCGTGGGTTCGACGGGCATCATCCCGGTCAGCTACGGCTCCTTCACGACCTTCAACCTCGACTTCGCGTCGGTCACGGGCACGGGCGGGACGCTCGTCCTGAACGACATCGGGCCGCCGGCGGAATACGGGTTCAACATGACCGTCAACATCACCGGCCAGTTCGACGCCAATCCGCCCCCGCTGAACAACATCCCCTTCGCAATCCTGGGCGCCGCAGGCGACGGGCTGATCTTCATCGATGGCAACGAGCTCACGCTGAGCCAGATCACCATCGGCGCGATCGACCCCGACGGCCCGGGTGGCCTGGCCCCGCTGCTGGTCAAGGGCGACTTCATCTTCATCGGAACGGTTCCCGAGCCCGGCACGGCCCTTCTGCTCGGCGGCGGCCTCGTGACGCTGGTTGCTGGAGCCCGCCGCCGCCGCGGTGATGGGTGCTAGCTACCGTGCGGCTTGGTGCAGCGCGAATCATGGGACGACTCGGCAGAGGTAGGGGGAACGTGATGACGACAAGGGCAATGGCAACGGCGATCGCGGTGGCGCTCGGGCTCGCTGCGACGCCTGCATCGGCGGCGACGATCGGTCTGACCGTCTCGGGCGGCGGTCTGAACGGCGTTCAGACGCGGACCTGCAACAGCGCAACGTGCAGCTCGGTCAACTGGTCCCTGGCCACCGGGGAGCTCTTTGCGACGACCGGCACGATTTCGCTCGATACGACGTTCAACACCATGACGATCTCGCTCGCCGTGGCGACGTCCGTGCTCGACGCCGACCCGAGCCTCGGTCAGGCCGTCCTCAACGACGGCGCCACCTCTCTCGTGTTCACCGGCGGTACTTACACGGCGGTGATTGCGATGACGCAGGCGCCCGGTTCTCTGGCTGGAACGACGAACTACTCGATCGCGGCAACCCAGGTGGCCGGCGTCGCCTTCACGAGCGTCGTCCCGACCGGGGCCGGCATTGGCGGCCCGCTGTCCCTCGCCTCGGTGCGGGTGACGGGACTCTGCACCCTCGTCAACGCGAATAGCACCGGCGTCTGCGGCATCAGCTTCGGCGCGACCGGTGCGACGAACTTCCGCATTCCCGGCACGGGCAACTTCGGCGTCTACGACCGCTGGGTACAGCAGACGCACAACATCGCAGTGGTCCCCGAGCCCACCACGACGCTGCTACTCGGCCTCGGCCTCGGCGGCGTGGCCGTGCTTCGCCGGCGCTCTGCACGCGACTGACCGATGTCGGATAGGCCGCTCTGTGCCTATCCGACTCGCGCCGCTCACGGTTTGAAGAAAAGGCCGAACTCGACGAGTTCGGCCTTTTCTTCAAAGGGCGCTAGAGGGCGACTCCATCCCTCTTTCGTGATAGGCACCGCACGCTGGACGCGGCGCCGAGTTTGGGTGAACGCTTCGCAGCAGATCGAATCGAGCGAGCAGGGTTCCATGCGCGCTAGCTTGCCAAGTGTGTGTCGTTCGGAGGCAGATCGATGAAGGCGTTCTCGTGCCGGCTGATGATCTTGGTCGCAGGCCTCCTGCTGGCCGCGTCGGCGCCGGCCGTCCTGATCGCCTCGGGCGACGGGACCGGGAACACGACGGCGCCACCGGTCGACCCGGGCTGGTCGCAGATCGGCGCGCTGAATGGCCTCAGCGGCGTGTACCTCGGCGACGGCTGGGTACTCACCGCGAATCACGTGAGCGCGGGCCCGATCACGCTCAACGGTGTGATCTACGCCATGGTGCCGGACTCGAGCGTGCGTCTCGAACATACCCCTGGCGTGCTGACGGACCTGCTGCTCTTTCGCCTGATCTCGGACCCGGGCCTCACTGCGCTTCCGATCGCCGCAACGCCGCCACCACTCGCGACCGGCGCCACCTTGATCGGGTTTGGGCGCGACCGCGGCATCCCCTACACCTTCACCGGTCACGCGGGTTGGAAATGGGCCTACAGCAACGCGAAGCGTTGGGGCACCAATGCGGTGAGCCAGGCGAGCTTCGACCTGATCCTCAATGGGGCCCCGCTGCGCGTGTTCGGCCTCTCCTTCGACGACCTCGGCGGTGTGTCGCCCGAGGCGATCGTCACCACGGGAGATTCCGGCGGCGCTGCGTTCGTCGCCAATGCGCTCGCGGGCATCCTCGTCGCGCGGTGGAGTTTCGGCGGCCAATCGGGCACGAGCTCGGTGTTCGGCAATGGCAGCTACGTCGCGGACCTGAGTTATTACCAGAGCCAGATCCTCGCCGTCACAGCCGAGCGTGCCTGCAGCGACGGACTCGATGACGACGGCGATGGGCTCGTAGACCTCGCCGACCCGGGCTGCTATGGGCCGGGCGACCCGTTCGAGACGAACGCACTCGTTGCCTGCGACGACGGCTTCGACAACGACGCCGACGGACTCGTGGACTGGGGGTACGATCCGGGCTGCGCGCTGGTGACCTCCTTGAAGGAAAATCCTGCCTGCGACGACGACCTCGACAACGACGGCGACGGCGCCATCGACTGGGACGGCGGGGTGGGAGCAGCCACACCCGATCCGCAGTGCACGTCCGGGCCTTGGCGCGACCTCGAGTCTTCGCCGCCGAGCTGCGGCCTCGGCTTCGAGATCAGCTTGCTGGCTCCGCTTCTCGCCCGCCTCGCCCGTTTGAGGCGCGCGTAGCTACGTCTTCCGCGGGGTGGCTTCACTGGGGCGTTCGAGCGGGCGAGCGTCACTCAGACGCCGAGCCGCAGCACCAATTCCTCGAGATCCCGCGTCTCGTTCTGCCAGTACAGTTCGGTTCCGAAGTGCGGGAACGTCGACTGGAAGCTCGACTCCTTCCAGCGTCGCGCGATCCAGCTCGAGATCTTCAGGATGCGCGCGGCCCGCAGCGGCTCGACGAGCGCCAGCCAGCGCGTCTCGAAATCGCGGAACTGCCGATAGCCGTCGAGCAACACGCCGCGCTGACGCTGCGCTTCGGCGTCGTGACCCGGCACCAGCACCCAGACATCGTGCACCGCGGGCCCGAGCGCGAAGTCGTCGAAATCGAGGAAGAACCAACCTTCGCGACCGCGCAGCAGATTGCCGAGATGGCAATCGCCATGGATTCGCAGCAGCGGCACGTCGTCGAGCCGATCGCCGTAGACATCGGCGAGCGACTCGACCGCGGTCGCGTAGCGCTCCTCGCAGGACGCCGGCAGCCACGAGCCGGCGAGCAGCTCGTCGAGCGGATCGATCAATGCCGTATCGGAGTCGAGTACCGGGCGATCTACCGGACGCTGCGTCGCGCCGACGTTATGGATCCGCGCGAGCAGGCGGCCGAGACCCGTCAGCTCCTCGTCGGTGACTTCGTCCGGCTCGCGACCGCCCGTGCGCGGCCACAGGCCGAAATGGATTCCGAGGTGTTCTCCGATCGTGCCACTGCCGGGCAGCGCAAGCGGTGCGCAGACGGGAATCTCCGAGGCGCGCAGATCCAGCAAGAAGCGGTGTTCGTCCTCGATCCCGGCGCGACTCCAGCGTCCGGGCCGATAGAATTTCAGCACCACGTGCGACTCGTCCTCGAGGCGCAGATCCCAGACGCGGTTCTCGAGACAGCGCAGCATCGCGCAGTGCCCCGTGGGCCGCAGACCCGCCGCTTCTACGGCGTCGAGCGCGGCGTCGGGGCCGAGATCCGTGAATTGGGGGAGTGCCACGGCGGCGGATCATAACGTTGGCCCGCTGTGCGCGGTTCGGTAGCTTGCTCGAAGCCACAGCAAGACTCGCTACGAGGATCTCCGATGACCCTGCCCCGCCGCGATCCGCCCTGGGTCTTCCGCACCTACTCGGGCCACTCGTCGGCGCGCGCCAGCAACGAGCTCTACCGACTCAATCTCGCGAAGGGGCAGACGGGGCTCTCGGTCGCCTTCGATCTGCCCACGCAGACCGGATACGACTCCGATCACGCGCTCGCGCGCGGCGAAGTCGGCAAGGTCGGCGTCCCGATCTGCCACATCGACGACATGCAGGCGCTCTTCGAGGGCATCCCGCTCGACCAGATGAACACGTCGATGACGATCAACGCGACGGCGGCGTGGCTGCTGGCGCTCTACATCGCCGCGGCCGAGCGCCAGGGCGCGGATCCGAAGACACTCTCGGGTACCACCCAGAACGACATCATCAAGGAGTATCTGTCGCGCGGGACCTATGCGTTTCCGCCCGAGCCGTCGCTGCGCTTGATCAGCGACATGATCGCGTACAGCGTCGACGCGATCCCGAAATGGAACCCGATCAACATCTGCTCCTACCACCTGCAGGAAGCCGGCGCGACGCCGGTGCAGGAGATCGCGTATGCGTTGGCCAACGCGATCGCGGTGCTCGACGCCGTTCGCGCGCGCGCCGACGTGCCGAAGGAAGCGCTGCCGCGCGTCGTCGGCCGCATCTCGTTCTTCCTGAACGCCGGCATCCGCTTCGTCGAAGAACTCTGCAAGTGCCGCGCAATGGGCGAACTGTGGGACGAGATCACGCGTGAGCGCTACGGCGTCGAAGACGCGACGCTGCGCCGCTTTCGCTACGGCGTGCAGGTGAACAGCCTCGGCCTCACCGAGAGTCAGCCCGAGAACAACATCATCCGCATCGTGCTCGAGGCGCTCGGCGTGACGCTTTCGCGCGACGCCCGCTGCCGCGCGCTGCAGCTGCCGGCGTGGAACGAAGCGCTCGGCCTGCCGCGCCCGTGGGACCAGCAGTGGTCGCTGCGCATCCAGCAGGTGCTCGCCTACGAGACCGACCTGCTCGAGTACGGCGACCTCTTCGACGGCTCGCCGGTGGTCGCCGCAAAGGTGCTCGCGCTGAAGACCGCCGCGCGCGAAGAAATGGAACGCGTGCTCGCGATGGGCGGTGCAGTCGCGGCCGTCGAGAACGCGTACATGAAGCGGCGCCTGGTCGAGTCGCAGACCGCGCGGCTGCGCGCGATCGAACACGGCGAGCTGCAGGTGGTCGGCCTCAACTGCTTCCCCTCGAGCGCGCCGTCGGCGCTGACCGAAGGCGCGCACTCGATCCTGCGCATCGACGAGTTCGCCGAGCGCGATCAGATCGAACACCTGCGCGCGTTCCGTGCGAAGCGCAACGACGCCGACGTGAAGGCTTCGCTCTCGTCGCTGCGCGACGCGCTGGCGAGCGGCCAGAACGTGATGCCGCCCTCGATTCGCGCGGCGCATGCGGGTGCCACGACGGGTGAATGGGCCGGCGTGTTCCGCTCGCTCTACGGCGAGTACCGCGCGCCCACCGGCGTCGCGGTCAGCGTCGCGCCGGTCGCCGATGAGGCGCTCACCGGCCTTCGCAAGGAAATGCGACGCATCGGCGCGCTACTCGGCCGCCCGCCCAAGATGCTCGTTGGCAAGCCCGGCCTCGACGGCCACAGCAATGGCGCCGAGCAGATCGCCGTGCGCGCACGCGACGTCGGCATGGAAGTGGTCTACGAGGGCATCCGGCTGACGCCGGAGGAGATCGTGCAGTCGGCGCGCGACGAGGGCGTGCACGTGATCGGACTCTCGATCCTGTCGGGCTCGCACGGCGTTCTGGTCATCGACGTACTCGACGGGCTGCGCCGTGCGGGCCTCGAACGCATCCCGGTCGTGGTGGGCGGCATCATCCCGGACGACGATGCCGCGAAGCTGCGCTCCGCCGGCGTCGTGCGCGTCTACACGCCGAAGGACTTCAACCTGAACGACATCTTCGGCGAGATCGCGCAGTTGGTGGCGGAGTCGGCCGCTGGCTGACAGTTCCGAACTGGCGCAGCGACTCCTGCGCCGCGATCGCGACGCGGTGCCCGACGCGTTGAACCTGCTCGACGACCACCGCCCCGCACAACGCGAAGCCGCATTGCAGCTGCTTGCCATCCTCGAACGCTCCGCGCGCACTGACCCGACAATGAATCTCGCTGCACCCTCGGAGCACGCCGTCCGTTTCCCGCGTAGCGAGCCAGAGGCGAGCGGCGAGGTCCATCAGGCCGTCCCGCGTAGCGAGCCAGAGGCGAGCGGCGAGGTCCATCAGGCCGTCCCGCGTAGCGAGCCAAAGGCGAGCGGCGAGGTCCATGAGGATGCCCCCCGCGTCGGCTTGACCGGCGCACCCGGCGCGGGCAAGTCGACGTTGCTCGACGCGCTGGTGCGCGTGCTGCGCGTGCGCGGCGAAACGATCGGGATCGTCGCCGTCGATCCGTCGAGCCGCGTGTCGGGCGGCGCGCTGCTCGGCGATCGCGCGCGCGTGCGCGCCGGCGCCAGCGACCGCGGCGTCTTCTTTCGCTCGATGGCGGCACGCGAGCGACTCGGCGGACTCGCCGACGCCACCTGGCCCTCGATCGCCGTGCTCGCCGCCGTCTTCGACCGCGTCTTCGTCGAGACGGTGGGCGTCGGCCAATCCGAGGCGGAAGTCGCAGACCTCGTCGACACGCTGGTCTTCGTCGCGCAGCCGGGCGCGGGCGACGTGTTGCAGTTCATGAAGGCCGGCATCCTCGAACACCCGGACGTGTTCGTGGTGAACAAGGCCGACCTCGGCGCCACCGCCGAGCGCACCGCCAGCGAGCTCGTATCCGCGCTCGCGATGGCGGCGCGCGACGCCTCGGGCTGGCAGCGCCCGGTGTTGCTCGTCTCGGCGCGCGACGGGCGCGGCGTCACCGAACTGGTCGCAGCAGTGGACGCCCACCGCGCGCATCTCGTCGCTTGCGGCGCGCTCGCCGCGCGGCGTCGGCGCGCGCGCATCGCGTTCGTGCTCGACGCACTCGAGCGTCGCTACGGTGCCTTCGGCATCGAGCGACTCGGCGGTCGCGACGCCGTCCACGCGCGCCTGCTCGCCGAACCGGAGGATGGCAGCGCCGAGTTCGGACTCGGCCTGGCGCGCGAGATCGAAGCCGCGCTCGGGAAGCCGTCGTGACGGCAAGCGCGAAGGCGAGGACCCGCTCGGCCGTGACGACCGCCGCGGTGTTGCGCATCGCAGCGCGCACGATGTCGCGTCCCGCGGCGCCGTTTCGCGAAGGCGCGGTGATCGCCTGGGTGCGCACGTTCGCGGCACACAATCCGCACCTCGTTCTGCGCAGCGATCCCAGCGGCAATCTCGAGCTGCGCCGCCGCGGCGTACGCGCCAGCGCGTCGCCGTTGGTGCTCGGCGCGCACATGGATCACCCGGGCTTTCGCGCGCTGCGATCGAAGCGCCTGCCCGCTCGCCGCGGTTTCGCGATCGAAGCGCTCTTTCTCGGCGGCGTGCGGCGCGCGTACTTTCCCGGCGCTCGCGCCCGCTTCTACATCGGCGAAGGCGACGTGCCGGCCGCGACTGTCGCGGCGCGCGTCGTCCGCGCACGACCCGATCCGAAGAGCGGCGAGTTGCGCGTCCGACTCGAAGCGCGCGCTGCGGTCCCGGCTGGCAGCTGGGGCGTCTGGGAGTTGGCCGATTTCCGCCGCTCGCGCCGCAACCCGGACCTGCTCGAAGCGCGCGCCGCCGATGACCTCGCGGGCGTCGCTGCGATCCTCAGTGTCCTCGAAGTGGTCGATCGCATCGACCCGGCCCGGCGCGTCGACGTGCGCGGTCTCTTCACGCGCGCCGAGGAAGTCGGCTTCGTCGGCGCCATTGCGGCCGCACGCAGCGGCCAGCTTCCCGCCGGCGCGCGCATCGTCGCGATCGAAGCGAGCAAGGCGCTGCCGGAAGCAAAGCAGGGAGCGGGCCCGATCCTGCGCGTCGGCGATCGCACATCGGTGTTCGACGACGGACTCACGCGCTGGCTCGGTCGCGTCGCGGCGCACCTCGCAGGCCCCAAGGGCGATCGCTTCGCGTGGCAGCGCCGGCTGATGGACGGCGGCACCTGCGAATCCACCGCCTACCAGCTCTACGGGTACCGATCGGCAGCGCTCTGCGTGCCACTCGGCAACTATCACAACATGAGCGAACGCGGCCGCATCGCCGTCGAGTCGATCCGGCTCTCCGATCTCGTCGGACTGGTGCGCTTCTTCGAGGGCATGATCGAGCGCGACGCCGATTGCCCGCGCGCCGGCGCGCTCGATCCGCTGCGCACGCGCCTCGAGAAGCGCTTCGCGCGCGGCGCGCGCGATCTCGCCCGGGATCCGTCCCGATGAACTCCGTTCGCCTGCGGCTCACTGCGCGCTCGCGGCGCGAGCTTGCGCAATGAACTCCGTTCGCCTGCGGCTCACTGCGCGCTCGCGGCGCGAGCTTGCGCGATGAACTCCGTTCGCCTGCGGCTCACTGCGCGCTCGCGACGCGAGCTTGCGTCATGAGCCCCGCACGCAAGGTGCTGCGCACCGTGCTGCTCGCACTGCTCTTCGCGTTCCTGTTCGGTTTCGGGATCGGGACCTGGTTGCGCTGCCAGATGGAGAAGCCGCCGACCTACATCGGCGCGGTGCCGGGGGTGGAACACGCGGGCTAGGCCTTGCGCCCTTCCCACTCGACGTCTGGCACGCCGGCGCGGTGATTCGCAATCCGCGCCAGCACGAAGAGCAGATCCGAGAGGCGGTTCAGGTACTCGACGGCGCTCGGCGCGAGCGACTCCGCGCGCGCGAGCGCGACCGCCAGGCGCTCGGCGCGCCGGCACACGGTGCGCGCCAGATGGAAGTTCGCCGCGGAGATCGTCCCACCCGGCAACACGAAGCGTTCGAGCGGCGGCAGCTCGGCTTCGAAGCCGTCGATGCGTGCCTCGAGCGCGGCGATCGCGGCGGCACTCGGCTCGTGCATCCCCATCGCGTCGCGGTGACGCGCTTCGGGCGTCGCGAGATAGGCGCCCAATTCGAAGAGGCCGCACTGCAGACTCTGCACGAACGCGCGCAGCGCGGCTTCGGGCGTCGCGGCCGCGCACAGGCCGAGCGTCGCGTTCAGCTCGTCTACGGCGCCATAGGCTTCGACGCGCAGGTGATCCTTCGGCACGCGGCCGCTGCCGAAGAGGTCCGTCTCGCCGCTGTCGCCGCGGCGCGTATAGATCTTCATCGTCGCTGCATTTCCTCGTCGATGATGCGGTCGAGTTCGGGATCGGGCGGCGCGGCGACCGGTGCGGGCGTCTTCCGGCCGGCGGCCGCCTGCCGGCGCAAGAAGACTGCCAGCACGATGGCACCGACGACGACACCCACGATCGGCGTCACGTAGGCCGCGAGTCCGAATCCGCTCGCTCGTGGCGCCTGCAGCACCACGTCGCCGAACTGCTGATAGATCTGCTCCTCCACGTCTTCGCGGCGGCGGCCCGCCTTCTCCTGATCGACGATCCACTCGCGCAGCTCCGCTGCCTGCGAGCTCGTGCAATCGAGCAGGGATCGACCCGGGCAGTACGGACTCATCAGCGAGTTCCACACATCGTAGTGCCATGACGCTGCGGCCTCGTCTGCCGCGAACACCGGCTGCGCAGCGAGGGTCCACGCGATCGCCACGATCGCGAACCCCGAACGGACGCGGAGCGATGTGCATCTCAACTCGGTTTCTCCTCGGCAGGCGCCAGTAGCGCGAGCTGCGCCGCCAGTGATTCGAATACCCGCGTAGCTGCGCTCGCCGGATCGACATCGGCAGCCGCGCCCGCGTCGGCGCCGGCCGCGAGGCGCGCATCGAACGGCACCCGCGCGAGAATCGGCAGATCGAGGTCGCGCGCGATCGTCTCGACGGGCGCCTCCTGGAACAGCGGTCCCTCCGCGCCGCAGTGCGCGCACACGCTGCTCGCCAGGTTCTCGACGAGACCCAGCATGGTGACGCCCGCCTCGTAGCCGCGCCGGACCGAGCGTTCGACCGCGAGCAGCGAGACCTCCGTCGGGATCGTCACCGCGAGCGCGCCGCCGAGATCGGGATGCAGATGCACGAGCGCGGGCAAGCGATCCGGTCCGGGCGCCAGATCGATCACCAGCACGTCGAGCAGACCCCAATCGGTCGCGCCGAGTAGATCGGCAAGGGCGGCCTCCTCGAGTTCGCTTCGATGGCCGGATCCCTCCCCCGCGGCGCCGTCCCAGGCGAGCGGCTGCGCACCTTGCAAGAAGAAGTCCATGCTCATCACCGCGATCCCCTGCGGACCCGGCACCGGCCGCAGTCCCGACGCCGTTGCGCGTAGCGGCGCGCCGCGCAGGCCGAGCATCTTCGCGACGCTCGGGCTGTTCAGATCTGCGTCGAGCAGGCCCGTGCGCAGACCGCGTCGCGCAAACGCGAGCGCGAGGTGCACGGCGACGAGGCTCTTGCCGACGCCGCCCTTGCCGCTCATCACCGCGATCGTGCGTCCGACCTCGGCGAGCCGCCCGACGATGCGACCGCGCACGACCGCGAGATCCTCGAACGCGGGCGGCGCCTCGCGCAGGCTCAAATCAGATATCCCAGATCAGCTGCTCCGACTGCTCCTGGCAGGCGCCGTCGCGTTGCAGCTGGAGGCGCGGCGGTTCGATCTGCACCTTCGAGCACGGCGGGATCGGATGGGTGAGCCAGACGTTGCCCCCGATCACCGAGCCGCGACCGATCACCGTCTCGCCGCCAAGTATGGTGGCGCCGGCGTAGATCGTGACGTCGTCTTCGAGCGTGGGATGGCGCTTCACGCCGCGCAGCACCTGGCCCTTGCGCGGCGCGAGCGCACCGAGCGTCACGCCCTGGTAGATCACCACGCGATCGCCGATCTCACACGTCTCGCCGATCACGACACCGGTGCCATGGTCGATGAAGAAGCGTCGGCCGATCTTGGCGCCCGGATGGATGTCGATGCCGGTGCGCGCGTGCGAGGATTCGCTCATCACGCGCGGCACGAGCGGCACGCCGAGCTGGACCAGCTCATGCGCAACGCGATACGTCGCGACCGCCCAGACCGACGGATACGCCGCAACGATCTCGGCGTAGCTCTTTGCCGCGGGATCGCCGTCGAAGGCGGCTTCGACGTCTTCTGCGAGCATCGCGCGGGCAGCCGGCAGCCGCGCGAAGAAGCGCTCGACCAGCGCGCCGGGATCGAGCCCGGGCGCCAGCGTCACGGTCGCGAGGATCTTGCGGAGCAGATCCGCCAGCGTGGGAAGCTCGGCGCGCAGCGCCGAGCGATCGCGCTGGTGCAGGATCAAGCGCAGCACGCGATCCGACCAATCGACGACTTCGGCGCGATCGAGAAAGCCCTCCGCGGCGGCCTTCGCGAGCGCATCGCCACTGGTCGCGCTGAGCGCCTGGATCGTGGTTTCCAGCACCGAATCCGACAGGCTTCGACTCATGCCTGGCTCCTCTCGAGCATCTGTTGGGCGCGCTTCCCTTCGCAGCTGGCCAGCATAGCGCGACCCGCCGGGGCGCCGATCGGGGTTCCCTGCGGCCGAGCTGCGCGCTTATACTGCGCCCGGCTCGCGGCGACCTTCGAGGACGAGGCCCATTGCCCACCATCTATAGCCACTCGCGGCTGGCCTGCTTCGAGAAGTGCAAGAAGCAGTTCCACTACCGCTACATCGAGAAGCGCAAGGTCGACACCGAAGGGATCGAGGCCTTCGTCGGCAAACGCGTCCACGAAGTGATCGAGAAGCTGAACCGCTTCATCGCGCGCGGCGCCGTGCCGTCGCTGCCCAAGGTGCTCCTGCGCTTCCGCACGGACTGGGAAGAGCAGTTCCAGCCCGAGCGCGTGCGCATCGTGCGTGCCGAGAATCCACCCGCGTTCTATCGCGAGAGCGGCGAGCGCTGCCTCGGCAACCACTATCGCCGCAACTATCCGTTCGACCGCGACGAGAGTCTCGGCATCGAACAGCACGTCGGCTTCGCGCTCGATGGCGACGGTCGCTACCGCGTACGCGGCATCATCGACCGCGTCGTGCGCGCGGCCGATGGCGCCATCGAGATCCAGGACTACAAGACCGGCCGCTGGGTTCCGTCGCAACAGGAACTCGACCAGGATCGGCAGCTCGCGCTGTATCAGATCGGCGTCGAGGGCCGCTACGGGGACGCTGCACCGGTGCGCCTGGTGTGGCACTACCTGCTGCGCGATCAGGTCCGCGTCTCGACGCGCACCCCCGAGCAACTCGCCGAGCTTCGCACACGCACGATCGAGCTGATCGATCGCGTCGAGGCCGAGCGCGACTTCGAACCGCAGCCGAGCACACTCTGCTCGTGGTGCGAGTTCAACGACGTGTGTCCAGCGATGCAGGCGAAGACGGCCGTCGCCGTGGCGGATGCGATCGAGCCCGCGCCCGCCGCGCCGGAACTTGCGCTGCAGCCGCCGCCGCTCGCAGCAGTCGATCGCACCCGCGAGCCCGCCGTCGCGACCGGGCGTCAGCTCGGGCTCTTCTCGTAGAGCGAAAGCCCAGCGTGCGAGCGGCCGAAGAGGCCCCGCATGGCTTCGGAGCTGCGCCGTCGGGTGATCTGCCGCTGCCTCGGCGTCGCGAGCCCGCGCATCTTCGACGCAGTTCGCAGCGAAGGCCTGACGAGCCTCGCCGAGGTGACGAAGTCCGTGCGTGCCGGTGGCGGCTGCGGGATCTGCCATCCCGAGATCGAGGAGATCCTCGCCGAAGTCCGCGGCGATGCGATCGACGCCAGCCTCTCGCTCGAGAACCAGTTGGTGTGCCAGCAGGAAACGCAGGCGCGCATCGAGGGCACGCTGGCTTCGCGGATCGCGCCGCGCCGTGCCGCGAAGGGTGCGCGCATCGTCGGTGTGACGGTCGATGGCCTGCGCGTGATCGTCGCGTTCGCCGATTCGGTCGACACCGAGGACGCGCATGCGGTCGTCCAGCTGTTGCGCGACTACGTCTGCGAAGATCTCGAGGTCGAGATTCGCGTCGAGAGCTAGCGCCTCGTTCTCGCATCGCGGCCAAGGATGGCCGCGCGCGGGTGGCGCCCGAGCCGGCCGCCGCGGGCGCGCGATGGCGGCGTACGGAGCGGCCTCCTAGCCTGCGCTTCATGACGCTGCGCATCGACCGCATTCCGACCTGGAAGGACAACTACAGCTATCTCCTCGTCTGCGAGGAGACCGGCGACGCGGCCATCGTGGACGCGCCCGAGGTCGATCCGATCGTCGCGCGGGTCGACAAGAGCGGCGCGCGCGTCACGCAGATCCTGTCGACGCATCACCACCCCGATCACTCGATGGCGAACCCCGCGTTGGCGAAGCGCTATGGCGCAGCGGTGCTCGGCCACACGTCGGACCGCGAGCGACTGCCCGGCTTCACGCGCGGCCTCGAAGAAGGCGACACGGTGGCAGTCGGCAAGCACGTCGCGCGCGTGCTGCACATCCCGGCCCATACGCGTGGCCACATCGCCTACGTCTTCGACGGCGCGCTCGCCGTATTCTCCGGCGACACGATGTTCGCGGCCGGTTGCGGCCGGCTCTTCGAGGGCACGCCCGCGATGATGTTCGATGCGTTCGCGAAGCTCGGCGCGCTGCCGGACGAGATGCGTGTGTTCTGCGGCCACGAGTACACCGAATCGAACCTGGTGTTCGCGGTGCACGTCGAACCGGAGAACCTCGCCGCGCAGTGGAAGCTCGATCGGGTACGCGAAGTGCGCGCGCACGCCGCCGCCGACTGGCACGATGCGACCCCGGCCGAGATGACCGTTCCCTCTACGCTGGCGGAGGAACGCGCGACCAACCCGTTCCTGCGCGCGGCCAGCGTCGCAGAACTGGGTCATCGCCGCGCATTGAAAGACAAGTTCAGGGGCTAGTGGGTTTGGCACGCACGACGCCCTCCCCGCCCGCCGGCGCCGCTCGCTCGACGCTGCGTCGCCGCATCGCGTTCTACGAGACCGACGCGATGGGCATCGTCCACCACGCCAACTACGTGCGCTTCCTCGAAGAGGCGCGCGTCGTCTGGCTCGACGAACACGATCGTCCGTATCGCGACTACGCGGCCGAGGGTCTTCACTTCGCCACCACACACGTCGAGGTCGACTACCGCAAGAGCGCGCGCTTCGACGACTGGCTCGACGTCACGACCTGGATGGAATGGGTACGCGGCGTGTCTTTGCGGATGGCATACGAGATCCGACGCGGCGACGAACTCGTCGCGAGCGCCGCCACCGAGCACGCGATGGTCGACCTGCAAGGACGACCGAGCCGGATTCCGGCCGCGCGCCGCGCGCTGCTGCTCCAGCGCGTCGCCCCCGGCGTATAGGGCGGTGCCGGGCACCTATCCTCGAGCGCGCCGCGCTGAGGCGCTGCTATCGCCGGAGCAGCCGTGGCACGAAACGGCCCAGCACCGATCGCAGCTGCGTCTCGGACCACTCGGTGGCGCGCTGGATCGCGTCGAGCGCGTCGCCCTGGCCAGACCAGTGCGAGCGCACGACGTCGGGGTGCACGTAGTTGAGCACGCGCGAGAGCGCAGCGCTGACGATGAACAGATCGTCGAGCAGGCCGATCGGCCCGAACAGGAACGTGGGCAGGAAGTCGAGTGGCGACAGCACGTAGCCGACGCTGAGCATCGCGATCGCCTTGCCGCCGATCGGCACGCGATCGTCGCGCAGCAGTCGCATCAACAGCACGGTGAGATCGGGCAACAGCAACAGCAGATCGCGTGGGCCCGAACGGCGCCCCGGCTGCTTCGCGACGATCCCCGCGCGCAAGCGGTCGTAGAGCCGTCGATCGCCCCGATCCATCTCGATCGTCACCTTCGGATTGGCTTGTTTCTTCATCCGGTGATCCCCTCGCCTCCGTCCACGCGGATCACGTTGCCGCTGATCCAGCCGCAGCCCGGTTCGCTGAGCGCGACCAGCGCGCCCGCGACGTCGTCCGGTTCGGTGAGCCGGCCGCGCGGGTTGCGCGCGCGCGCGGTGTCGAGCAGCAGGTCGTGGCCGGGAATCTTGCGTACCGCGGCGGTGTCGGTGACACCGGCGCAAATCGCATTCGCGCAGATCTCGAGCGGCGCGAGTTCGAGTGCGAGCTGTCGCACCGCGGCTTCCAGCGCCGCCTTGGCGATCCCCACCGGCCCGTAGTTGGGAATCGCGCGGGTGCCGCCCTCGCTCGTCATGGCAAAGACCCGCCCGCCCGGCTCGAGCAAGTCGGCCGCGCGCAGCGCCTGCGTCCAGGCGACGAGCGAGGTGGCCATCACGTCGAGCGTCATCGCGAGCTGCACGGTCGAGACCGCGTCCTTCGCTTCGCCGGCAACGAGCGGCTTCAACGTACCGAACGCGAGCGAGTGCAGCAGCACACGCACGCGCGGTCCGCCGCGCAGCAGCGCGCCGAGTTCCGCGACGATCGCGTCGCGTTGCGCGGCATCCGCGGCGTTGCGATTCCAGAAGCGCGCACGGCGACCGGCGGCTTCGACGTCCTTCACGACGGCTTCCGCCAACGGCAGCGTCGCGCGGCGATCGAGATGCACGCCCGCGACATCGAGCCCGGCCTGCGCGAACGCGCGCGCGGCGGCAGCGCCGAAACCGCTCGACGCGCCGAGGATCAAGCACCAGCCGGGTTCGATCGCCATGTCGCTAGTTGCGCCTCGGTTCAGCAGGCGCTGTGTCGACCGGCTCGACGCGAATCGCCTGCGCCGCATTCGCTGCGAACCAGCCGACCATCGCGCGCCCCTCGACCGGGCCGAACGCGACGCCGAGCCATCGCGCCAGCGTCGGTGCGACATCGGTCTGGCGCAGGCCCGCGACGCGCAACCCGCGGCGCAGTCCGGGGCCCCACGCGACGAAACCGGTCGCCATGTGTGGATCGCCGCTGGCGAAGCCACCGGCGCTCGCGACCGACGCGGGCGCGAGCAGCGATCCGGTCGCCGGATCGGCGAACACGTAGCCTGGCTCGGCCTCGAGGCCGAACCACGCTTCCGGATCTGCACCGCGTTCCACCATGTCGCTGGCAGACACTACGCGGAAGGCGCCGGTTTCGTTCGCGGCGGCGGCGAGCGCGCGCCGTGCGAGCAGCGCCGGGTCGTCGCTGGTGGCATAGACGAACGCAGAGCCGCCGTTCGAGCGCGCGATCGCATCGAAGCTGCGCACGCCGCTGTCCGACGGAATCAGCAATCCCGCGGAGGCGAGCGCGACATTGGCGCGGATCTCGGTGTGCACCGGCATCGCGCCGTGATCGCCAGCGACCGCGATGCCCGTCGAATCGAGCAAGCCCGCGTCACCGAGACAGCGCAGCAGACGTCCCAGCTCGGCATCGACCGCGGAGAACGCCGCGCGCGCGGCATCCGAGTCCGGATCCGCGCCGTCGAGCACGACCTGGGTCTGCGATAGCCGCAGCAGCGCAAGACGCGGCGCGGGCTCGGCGACCAGGAGCCCGCACGCCATCGTGACGAGCGATGCGTCGCGTGCTGCACCGGGCGCCGCAGCGGCGGGATCGCTGCCGCCGGCGCGCAGCGCGAACTCGGCGGCGCGCCCAGCGCCTCGAGTCATCAGCGCGGCTTGCCAGTTCGCGCCCACCGGCAGCACCAGATCGGGCGCGAGGTCGGCGATCGCCGCGCCGCCGGTCGTCGGCCAATCGAGCGAAGCCACGCCACCGCCTTGTCGCGCGACCGCCAGCCAGAGCGGCGTCGCGCCCAGGTCGGAGGCCTGATCGATGCGGTCGTCGCCGACGCCTCGCTTGCCGAGTCGTCGCTCGGCTGCGATGCCGTGCTTCGCAGCAGAGACACCGGTGACGAGCGCGGCGTGCGAGGGGTACGACGCAGGAGGGAATGTCGGCCGCATCGACTCGGCGGCGATGCCCTGCTCCGCGAGCGCCGCGAGGTTCGGCATCGCGCTCGCTCCGTCGGCCGCGAGATAACGTCCCGGCGTGAGACCGTGGATCGAGACGAGCACCACGCGCGCGGGTGTCGCGAGCGCGGCCGGCGTGGGTAGCGCGACCCGCGCGGGCGCCAGCACGCCGCGGCCGGTCGCGCAGGCGAGCGTCGCGAGCAACAACGCCGCGCTGGCCAGCACGACGCGCTCGCGCGCAGCGCTCATCCGCTGAACACGCCGCGGCGTTCGCGCAAGCCGCGCTCGAAGAGTGCCTCGATGGCGGCCCTCACCAGGTCGACCTTCGCATCGAGCACGGCGTCCTCCTCGGTGGGTGAACCTTGGAAGTGCAGCGGCTCGCCGAAGTAGATGTTGTACTTGACCGGGAGCGGCAGCATCCCGAGTGGACCCAGCAGCGGGAACGTGGCGGTGATCGGGAACGCCGGCATGCCGAGCAAGCGGCCCAGACGTTCGAAGTTCGCGAGACCGGGGTTCTGCTCCTCCGAACCGACCACCGCGACCGGCACGATCGGCGTCTGGGCTTCGAGCGCGAGTCGCATGAAGCCGGTCCCGAAACGCTGCAGTTTATAGCGGTCCTTGTAGAGCTTGTTCATGCCGCGGACGCCTTCCGGGAAGACCATCACGCACTCGCCGGCTTCGAGCATCTCGCGACACGTATCGGGCGTTCCCGAAGCCGCGCCGCCGCGGGCCGCGTAGACGGACACCCACGGCAGCTCCGAAACCCAGTACTCCGCCATGCCGCGGACGATCCGCGGCGGCTCCGCTTCGAGCAGCATCGCGACCGAGACCATCGCGGCGTCGAACGGGAGCTGGCCGGCGTGGTTCGCGATCAGCAGCGCACGACCGGGCGGGACGCGCTCGATGTCGTGGGTCTCGACGCGGAAGTAGTACTTGTAGAGCGCCAGCGCTGGTAACACCGTTTCGCGTACGGTTGCCGGGCACAGGCCCCACGGATCGAAACCGAACTCATTGAGGCGCGTCGGAATCTTGCGGATGCGTTCGTCGAGGTCGCGCTGGAGATCGCGCACCGCGAGCGGCAACAGGCCACCCACGAGATCGCCGAGCGCGCGCGTGAAACCCCGACGCGCCATCAGCGCCGCACGCTGTGGAAGATCTCTTCGAGACCAAAGAGCGGACGGAAGCCGGTGGCGTCGACGAAGCGCTTGCCCGCGAGCGTGACGGGATACTTCACGTAGTCCATCGCGCCTGCAGGGTACGGAACCATGCCCCAGCGAAAGAGTCGATCGATCAGCGGACGCATCAGCGGCTCCGGCATCGGCCACGCAACGCTGCCGGACTCGCGGATCGCGACCGAGATCGGTACCGCCCCCGGCCCGACCACATTGAAGACGCCTTGCAGGCCGTGCTGGAGCGTCAGCGCGATCGCTTCCGAGACGTCCTCTTCGTGGATGAACTGCATCATCGGGTCGAAGCCCATCACGCTGGGCACGCGCCGCTGGCGCAGGTACTCGCCGATCATCGAGTGCACGTAGTAGCCGAGCACGCTGACCGGACGGAGCACCGCGGTTCGGATGTGCGGATACTTCCAGATGAAGGCCGAGGCGAGCGTGTCGACCTCGACGAGATCGCGAATCTCCGGGTACGAGCGCGTCGCGCCGAGCGGGAAGTCCTCGTCCATGTAGAACGGATTGTCGGCGGCGGCGCCATAGACGTAGCTACTCGAGATCATCACGAGCTTCTGGACGCCATAGTTCACACAGTGGTCGAAGAGCTGCTTGGTGCCGCGCACGTTCACGTCGTGGCGCACCTGCTCGGAGACGCGGAAGTGGCGGACCATCCCCATGTGCACGACGGCGGTCGGCTGCTCGGTGCGAAAGACGTCCTCGAACTTGCGCTTGCGCAGGTCCACCTGATGGACGGCGACGTTCTTGGGTCGTCCCTCCCAGGCCATCCGATCGACGCCGCAGACATCGAAGGAGTCCAAAAGGCGCCGCGCGACGAGCCGTCCCTGGCCTCCCGCGATCCCCGTGATAAGGACCTTTTCCATTGAATCTCCGCGGGGTTGGACTGCCATCGTAACCCTCTGAAATACGCCGAGCCAGCGGAATTCTGGGCAATGCGTGGTATAACGATCGGCCCCTAAGGCGAGTCATCGTGTCCGAACCGTCTTCTCGTTTCCAAGAAGTCCAGATTCCGCTCGACGAACCGGTCGGCGGCATCGCGGCCGTATCCGGCGTACTCGGCGTGCCGGAGTGGTGGCCCACCGGCTCGCGCGTCGGCGTCGTGCTCGCGCACGCGGCGGGTCGCGACATGAACGACCCCCTCGTCGAAGGACTGCAGCGCCGTCTGACCGAGCGAAAGTATCTGGCACTGCGCTTCAACTTTCCGTTCGCCGAGGCGGGGAAATCGCGTCCCGACCCGATGCCCGTGCTCGAGCGCGCGTTCCGCCAAGCGGTTGCAGTGCTCTCCCGTGATCCGTCGGCGGCGCCCGCGCATCTGTTCGTCGGCGGCATCGGTCTCGGCGCGCAAGTGGCGGTGCAGGCGGCCGCGACCCGCTTGCGCGTCGATGGCGTACTCGCGCTCGGTTACCCGCTGCACGCGCGCGACGAACCGACCAAGAACGTGCGCGCCGAGCCGCTGTACCGTCTGGTCTCGCCGATCCTGTTCGTGCAGGGCGCGCGTGATCGCAACTGCGACGTCGACACGCTGCGGCGCACGCTGACGCGCGTCGGCGTACCCAAAACGCTGCACACGATTGCCGAGGCGGACAATATGCTCGCCGTGCCGCGTCGCTCGGGCCGGCCGATCGAGGAAGTGCACCACGAGGTGCTCGAAGCGGTCGACGTGTGGATGCGCAGCGTGCTCGGAGCATGACTAGCGCCACCGCGAGCGATCTCTACTTCGTGCAGGAGCCGGTCGGCGAGATGGCGAACCTCGCGTATCTCGTCGGCTCGCACGCGACCCGCGAAGCGCTGCTGGTGGATCCCGCGTGGGACGTCGCATCGCTGCTCGCGCGCGCGGAGCGCGACGACATGCGCGTCGTCGGCGCGCTCGCGACGCACTACCACCAGGATCACGTGGGCGGATCGATCTTCGGCACGTCGATCGAGGGTTTGTCCCGGCTGATGGAACTGCAACCGATGCCGGTGCATGTCCAGGCGCGCGAAGCCGAAGGCATGCGGCGCGTGACGGGACTCTCGGCTTCCGACTTCACAGTGCACGAAGGCGGTGACGAGATCACGCTCGGGAGCCTGCGCATTCGGTTGCTGCACACACCGGGACACACGCCCGGCTCCCAGTGTTTCCTGGTCGAGGAAGCGAAGCAGCCCGCACGACTCGTCTCGGGAGACACGCTGTTCCTGAACGGATGTGGTCGCGTCGACCTGCCGGGTGGCGATCCAGAAGCGATGTACCGCAGTCTCAACGACGTGCTGAAGCGGCTACCCGACGAGACGCTCGTCTATCCGGGTCACCTGTACGCCGAGCCCGTCGGATCGCTCGGCGAGCAAAAGCGGAGCAATCCTTACCTGCGCGTCGCGAGCCTCGAAGGCTTCCTCGGCTTGATGGGCTTCTAGTCGGCTAAATCCCTGAATCAAAGTCACTTTTCGCGCACTCGCGCGGTTGAAATCGAAGTGCCGCTCCGTTAGGGTCAGCCCGCTTTTGACCCCGGAATCCCTTCGTTCGGAGGCCCCCTTTCGATGAAGATCATGGTCTGCATCAAGCAAGTTCCGCATCAGGATGCGCGCCTCGACGTGAACGGCGCCGGCACCTGGATTGCGGAAGACAACATCAAGTTCGAGATCAACCAGTACGACCAGCACGCGCTCGAGGCGGCCCTCGCGCTGAAGGACAAGGACGCGAGCACGGAGGTCGTCGTGGTTTCGGTGGGTCCGGAGCGCGTGACGCAATCGCTGCGAACGGCGCTCGGCATGGGCGCGGATCGCGCGGTACACGTGAAGGACGCCGCCGCCGATGGCTCGGACGCGCTCGGCACCGCGAAGATCCTCGCCGCGATCGGCAAGACCGAGAGCCCCGACATGATCTTCGCCGGCTTCATGGCCGACGACGGCAACTTCGCCGCGGTGGGCCCGATGCTCGCCACGCTGCTGGGCGTGCCGCACACCACGACGGCGGTGAGCTTCGCGAAGGAGAACGGCACAGTGCGCGTCGAGCGCGAGCTGGAAGGCGGCGCGCTCGAAGTCGTCGAACTGACGCCGCCGTGCCTCGTCACCACCCAGACCGGCATGAACCAGGTCCGCTACGCGTCGCTCAAGGGCATCATGGCGGCCAAGAAGAAGCCGATCGACGTGAAGTCGGTCGCCGATCTCGGCCTCGCCGGCCAGGTGGGCGAGGCAGCCGCCAAGGTGAAGGTCGAGAAGCTCTACACACCGGCCAAGGGGCAGGGCGCCGAAATGCTCTCGGGCTCGGTGGACGAAGTCGTGGGCAAGCTGGTCGCCAAGATCAAGGAGCTGGGGCTTCTCTAGCCCCACGGGAGATTCGTCATGGGCAGCATCCTCGTGGTGGCGGAGATTCAGAAGGGCAAGATTCGCGAAGCCAGCTACGAGCTGGTTTCGTTCGCGCGCAAGATCGGCGCGGCGACGGGTCGCGACGTGAAGAGCCTCGTGATGGGTCAGGGCGCACAGGCGCACGCCGAGGAGATGGCGAAGAAGGGCGGCGGCGAGGTCTTCCTCGCAGACGACGCCGCACTCGCCAATTACAGCCTCGACGCGGCGTTCGCAGCGGTGAAGGCCGCGGTCGCGGCAGCCTCGGCCGACATCGTGCTGCTCTCCAACACGCCGACCGGCTGGGATCTCGCCCCGCGCATCGGGGCCGCGCTCGACGCGGCGTTCGTGCCGGATTGCTTCAACGTCGACGTCGAGGGTGGCGAGCTGGTGTTCTTCCGCCGTTTCTTCAACGGCAAGCTCGACTCGCGGCTGCGCCCGACCGCAGTGCCGATCGTCGCGACGATGCAGCCGGGCGCCACCGCCGCGTTCGAAGGCACGGCGGACGGCAAGGTCACGCCGCTCGCGGTTTCGATCGGCGCATGCGGCACCAAGTTCATCGAGCTGAAGGTGGCCGAAGCGAAGGGTGTCGACCTCACGAAGGCGGACATCATCGTCTCGGGTGGACGCTCGCTCGGCGGGCCGGAGAAGTTCCAGGAAGTGATCAAGCCGCTCGCCGATGCGCTCGGCGGTGCGATGGGCGCGTCGCGACCGGTGGTCGATGCCGGTTGGCTTCCGCATGAGTACCAGGTCGGATCTTCGGGCCAGGTCGTCGCGCCGAAGCTCTACGTCGCGTGTGGCATCTCGGGCGCGATCCAGCATCTCGTCGGCATGAAGACGTCGAACTTCATCATCGCGATCAACAAGGACGCGGATGCGCCGATCTTCGAAGTCGCCAATCTCGGCGTCGTCGGCGATCTGTTCGAAGTCGTGCCCAAGCTGACGGCCGCGGTGAAGACCGCGAAGGGCTAGCGCCCGCCCCGAATGCACCGGTCGACCTCGTACGGGGAGTCTCACAAGAGGCTCCCCGTATTGCATTGGCGTTGACATGGCGTGGACGAGAGAGTACGAAGAAGTCGGTAGCGGGTTTCGATTCGGCCGCTGCTCCCCCCATCGCATCGCAGCTGCTCCTCGTTCGTCGTCGGCTCTCGAGACCGCATGATTCTTCGCTGCATGCATCGAAGCTGCAGCATGATGGGGGGCTGTCATTCCGCGGCGCATTGCGCTCCTCAACGAAAAAGGCGGCAGCGCCAAGACCACGCTGGTCGCGAATCTGGGCGCCTATCTGGCGCTGCACCGCGGTAGGCGCGTTCTCGCGATCGACATGGATCCACAGGGCCAGCTCGGCAAGGTGCTCGGCATCGACACGCGAAGCGCGCGCCGCTCGGCGATCGAGCTCCTGCTCGACACCGTGCTCGGCGACGCGCGCGAGGGCCGCGCGGCCGCAGGACTCCCCAGCGTGGGAACGCGGATCCCGAACCTCGACCTGGTGGTCGCGACCAAAGCGCTCGGACTCGCGCCCGCCTTCGAACGCGATGATCCCGATCCGAGCGGTCGCCTGACGCGGCGCCTCGACGCCGCGCCGGAACTCGATCGCTACGACTTCGTGCTGATCGACTCGCCGCCTTCGTTCGGCGTGCTGACGCTGAACGTGCTGCGCGCGGTCGATGAGGTCGTGATTCCGGTTCCTCTCACCTTTCTCGGCATCGACGGCTGCGCCGAACTCGAGCGCACGATCGCCACCGTGCGCGTGCGCTATCAGCACCCCGAGCTGCGCATCACGATGGTGGTGCCCACGTTCTATCGCCGTACCCGGATGGCGGAAGAGGTTCTCGATACGCTGCGGCAGCGCTTCCCGAAGGAGATCGCGCATTCGGTGCTCTGCTATCACGTGAAGATCGACGAAGCACAGTCGCGCGGGCTTTCGATCTTCGAGTACGCGCCGCGTGACCGCGGCGCACAGCTGCTCGGTGCGCTCGCGCAAGAACTCGAAGCGCGCGCGCCGGGCCGGACGCTGGAGACATGAGCGGCGACGACCGGCACGGCCGGACGGAGGGCAACGGCGCCGCGCCGAATGCGCCGCCCATCGAGGTCGCGCTCGGCTCGAATCCGTTCGTCGACGCGCTCGCGGGCGAAGCCGATCCGCTCGACGCCTGGCTCGCCGCGCTCGACCGCCTTGCGGGCAGCGGCGACGATGTCGTTCCGGTGCGCCCGGTCGCGGTTGCGTCTCGCTCGAATGCCGCGCCGCAGCCGAGCCCGATCGCGGAGCCGTATGCGCCCGAACCGGAGCCGGCGCTGCCGCAGGGCGTGTTCACGCGGATGATCGGCGAAGAGGCGAACCAGAAACTCGCGGCGCTGCTCGCACGCATCGACGGCTGGGATCGCTTCGGCCTGTCGCGCACCGGACTCGCGCAGGCATTCCCGTTCTTCTATGCGCTGTACAAGCTCTACTTCCGCGTGCAGAGCCACGACCACGAGAAGATCCCGCTCGCGGGACCGATCGTGCTCGCCGCCAATCACGGCGGGCTCTTGCCGTTCGACGGCGCGATGGCGGTGCTCGACGTGCTGCTGCACACCGACCCGCCGCGCCTGCCGCGTGCGATCGTCGAGCGCTGGGCGGGCACACTGCCCTTCGTCAATGTGTTCTTCGCGCGCGTCGGGCAGGTGGTCGGGACGCACGAGAACTTCGCGCGCCTGCTCGGCGACGGCGAAGCGGTGTTGGTGTTCCCGGAAGGCGTCGAGGGCATCCGCAAGCCGATCACGCAGCGCTACCGCCTGCAGCACTTCCACGTCGGCTTCGTCGAGCACGCGCTGCGCGCGCGCGCACCGATCGTGCCGATGGCGATCCTCGGCAGCGACGATCAGGCGCCGATCCTGTTCGACGTGAAGCCGCTCGCGCGGCTGCTCGGACTGCCTGCCGTGCCGATCACGCCGACCTTCCCATGGTTCGGCCCGCTCGGACTGCTGCCGTATCCGGTGCGCTACCGGATCGTGTATGGCGAGCCGTTGCATTTCCACGAGCGATTCGATCCCGACGCGGCCCACGACCCGGGTCTGGTGCGCGCGCTGGCGAACCAGGTGCGGCGCGCGGTCCAGACGCTGATCGACAAGAACCGCGCATGAACAGTGTCCTCGTCACGCACGCCGATCTCCCGCTGGGACGCCGCATCGTGAAGGTGCTGTGGCACGACCCGGCGGTGTCGCGAATCCTCGCGCTGGGCGAGGGTGCGATTCCGCGCGCGTTCAACGCCTACCGCGCCGGCGCCAGCCCGCGACTCGTCTACGAGCGCATCGATCTCGCGCGACAGCGATCGGTGTCTGAGCTGTTCCGTTCCAAGCGGATGCGCGTGCTCGGCGTGGACAGCGTCGTCTACGTGCCGCGTCACGGCGCGGCGCCGGAGGGGCCGCCCGTCGTCGCAAAGCTCCCGGCGCGTACGGCCGAGGCGCGTCTCGTGCTGCATCACGCGCTCGAATCGCGCTCGATCCGCACGCTCGTCGCACTCGGATCTGCGTTCGTCTACAAGCTCGCGCCCGGCAACGCCAACCAGTTGACCGAGCGCAGCGAACTCGATCTCGATGCCGAAGTCGCACCCGAACTGCGCAGCTGGATCGACAGCGACATGCTCTTCCACGCCGAGTTCGCCAGCGTACGACTGCGCGTGCTGCTGCGCGTGCCCGCGGTCGTCGCGTCCGGCGGTCTCATCTACCTGCACCCGGGACTCGAAGGAGCGGCGGGTATGCGCGTTCGACCGGCAGGCTTCGATCCGCTTTGTTCGGTGATCTCCGACAAGGATGTCGCACGCGCCGTGCGCGCCGCGCTGCAGGCCGACACGGCGGGTGTGTTCAACGTGGCGGGGCGAGAGGTCCTCCCGCTTTCGGTGCTCGGCCGCTGGACGCGGCGCCCCTGCGTTCCCGTTCCGGGGCCGCTGCTCGCGATCGCGTCGGGCGCCGTCGCGCGCTTTGGTGGCGAGCGGCTGCGCGGCCGCTTCGACGGTCCCTACCTGCGCTACGGCATGAGTCTCGACACACGGCGCGCCGCGGAGGCGTTCGGCTTCACACCCCGTTACCGGGTCGGGGTCGCCCGCGCTGGTGACGGCGTGATGCGCGTCGAGGCCGTCGCGGTCTAGGAACCCCTCGGCTAGATTGGCCGGCAAGTCGCGCAGCTGCGCGCAGCGAGCCGCCGGCGAGCGAAAGTCATCGGGCTCGCTCGCGTCGTTTCCTCCCAAGATTCATCGTGGCAAGGACGGAACGTGGAAGTCGACACGTCGCAATTTCGCAATGGCCTCCGCTTCATCCTCGACGGTCAACCGTTCGTGATGACCTACTTCCAGCACGTGAAGCCCGGCAAGGGCGGCGCCTTCGTGCGCACCAAGGTGAAGAATCTGGTCAACGGCAAAGTGCTCGAGCGCAACTTCCGTTCGGGTGAGCGCGTCGAGCTGGCAGACGTCGAAGAGAAGAAGATGCAGTACCTCTATCTCGACGGGGAAAACCTGGTCTTCATGGATCAGAGTAACTACGAGCAGCTTCCGTTCTCGAAGGAGACGGTGGGCGAGACGCGTCTGTTCCTGAAGGAGAACATGGAGGTGGAGGTGCTGTTCTGGAACGACAAACCGATCAACATCGACCTCCCGTCCTTCGTCGAACTGCTCGTCACGATCTGCGACCCCGGCATCAAGGGCGACACGGCGTCCGGCGCGGTGAAGCCCGCCACGCTCGAAACCGGCGCGGTCGTGAACGTCCCGCTCTTCATCAAGGAAGGCGACAAGCTCCGCATCGACACCCGCACCGGCGAGTACGTCGACCGGGCCAAATGATCCCGCTCGCTGGCGGACGCCAGCGAGCCGAACACGGGTCAGGGGGCTCGGAGAGCTCAGAGTCGGTACGCGTCCTTCATCCACTCTACGGTGCGGCGGACGCCTTCTTCGAGTGACACCGTGGTCTGGTGGCCGAGATCGCGGATCGCTTTCGAGATGTCGACGCGCTTCACGCGCGTGGTCAGCACCTCGGCGTCGCGGTACTCGACGAGACCGGGGTCGGCGCCGGTGACGCGCAAGACCAGGTCCGAGAGTTCCTCGATCGTGTGATACGCGTCGCCACCGATGTTGTAGACCTCGCCGGGGTGGAAGCGCTCGGCGATCGACGCGAGCGTGCGTACGGTGTCCTCGACGTAGGTGGACGTCCGGCCGTAGCCGCGGAACACGACCCACGGTAGGCCCTTCAGCGCGCAGTACAGGAAGCGGCAGTTCACCGAGCGGTACGGGCTGTAGTACTCACCCGGCCCGTAGGTGTTGAAGATGCGCACCACGACCGACTCGGTCTGGTAGTGCAGGGCCGAGTTGCGCACCTGCATCTCGTTGACCCACTTGGTCATTGCGTAGTCGTTCATCTGCTTGATCTCGTGCTCGTCCATCACCGTCTCGACCATCAGCTCGGGCCAATCGCCGTAGACCTCCGAAGACGAGAACTGCACCAGCCGGAAGCCCCGCTTCTCCTGCAGTCGGATCATGTTCTTGGTGCCGACCACGTTGGTCCGCCACAGTTGCTCGTAGAAATCCTCGCCGTTCCAGCGACCGAATTCGGCGGCGGCGTGGTACACGACGTCGAACGGTCCTGCCTGGTCGAAGACGCGTTCGAGCTGGCGGTACTCGCCAACGTCGCAGCGCGCGTAGCTCGGCGTGCGCACGTCGGTGCGCAACGAGAATCCGATCTCCTCAGGGCCGTGACCGACGTCGATGCTGAAGACGTCGTGGCCGCGCGCCAGCAGCTCGCGGCCGAGAAAACGCCCGAGCGTGCCCATGCCACCAGTGATCAGAATTCGCATCGTTCCGCAGCTCCTCGTCGTCGGGCCCGTTTCGGGCGGGCGGCATAGTAGCTGGAGGACCCAGGGCGAGCAGCCGCGCGACCTTGCGCGACCTCGGGCCAGCCGCGACGCTGCGCGCGCCTCGGAGGATCCCGGCACGTGCGCGTGTGGATCATCGGCGACAATTTCGGCTTCCCAAACGGCTCCGGGGCAACGGCGCGCGTGCATGGTTTTGCCCGTGCGTTGCAATCGGCCGGCGCCGAAGTGCGGATCGTGTGCCTGACGCCGACCGAGCTGGCCAACCGTCGCAGCCTCAACACCGACGCGGCGGGTGTTCACGACGGGATTCCGTTCGAGTATGCGTGCGGCACGACGGCGTTGCCGTCCGGGGTTCTCGAGCGCCGCTTCCTGCGCGTTCGCTCGGCGCTGCGCACCTGGCGGTCGGCACGCCGCGCGCGACCGGACGTGGTGATTGCGACCGCGCAAACGCTCTCAGGATTGCTGCTCCCGTGGCTCGTCGCACGCGCGGTCGGCGCCGCCTGCGTGCTCGACGCCTGCGAGCTGCCGTCCGGCTTCGTCGACGATGGCCCGCGGCGCGAGGCGCATCGACGAATCTACGCGCGCCTCGCCCGCCGACTGGATGGAATCCTCGTGGTCTCGTCGTTCCTCGAGCGCTACTTCGCTCGGCACACGCGCGCCCCGCTGCTGCGCGTCCCCATCCTCGTCGAGCTGAGCCGCTTTCCGGAGATCCCCTCGCAGGGGCATCAGATCGTCTACGCGGGCAATCTCGCGCACCCCGAGGAGATCACGTCGCTGCTACACGCGTTCGCCGCGGTCGCGCGGGACGATGCGGGCGCCCTGCTGGAAGTGATCGGTGACGACCCGAGCAGCAACGCGCTGGTGCGCTATCCCGCGCTCGCGGCGCAGCTGGGCATCGGCGATCGCGTCGAGTTCTGCGGCGCGGTCGATCGCGAGACCGTGGCGCAACGCGTCGGGTCGGCGGGCGTGCTCGCGCTGCCACGTCCCGCGACGCCTTGGGCCGAGGCAGGGCTTTCGACCAAGCTCGCCGAGTATCTGGCCACCGCGCGGCCGGTCGTCGTGACCGCAGTCGGTGACATCCCGCTCTACCTGGAAGATCGGGTGAGCGCATACCTCGTTTCACCGGGCGATGCCGCCGCCTTCATCGCGGCGCTACGGGAAGCACGCGCCGACCCGACGCGCGCGGCGGCAGTTGGCAAACGCGGTCGCGACGCAGCGGCGCGTCATTTCGAGATCGCAGTGCACGGACCCCGACTCGTGGCGTTTCTCGAGTCGTTGCGATGAACCCGGAACGACTCGCGCAACCTGGATGACGCTGCGGCGGACCCGCCCTGCGCAGCCGGATCAGTCGGACGCGCGCTGACCGCCGAACACACTCGGAAGCACCTGCTTCACCGACAGCTCGGCGCGGCCGGGCGGCACTTCGAGGTATCGGATCACGACGCGCATCGGTTCGATCGACGGAAACTCCCGTTCGAAGCTGGCGCGCAGACGCTCGACCACGGACACGGCCTGATCGTGGCCGACGTCGCTCAGGAACAGCATCGCGCGTTCGCGCGTCAGCCGGAAGATCTGGTCCTCGACGCGCAGTTCACTCTCGAGGAACGCGACGAACTCCGGGAAGAGCAGGCTGCCGTCGCTCGCGGCGAAGCCCACGACGACCGACGGGACATCGTGCTGCGTGGCCAGTGACTGGGTTCGGGCCAGCACTTCGCGGAGTTTGCGGGGGTCGTCGGCGTTTTGTCGGGTCATCACGGTTGTCACAGCGATCGTATCGTCGAAACGCGCGCGAGCCTGAATTCTGGTAGCGCTCGCGCCCCGATCTTCGGAACCATCGAACATTTCCTCTAGACTCGCTGCGCCGCCCGCCCGATTGACGGAGACCCTTTGCGCGAAGCCGGCCGCGACGCGGCAACCCCGTCCGATGATGGCCTCTGCTCCGCCCTTCGCGAAGTCCGCCACGCGACGCTCGCTGCGCGCGGTTTCACCACGCTTACCGCGCTCACGCTTTCTCTAATCACGCTCGGCGCGCTGGTACGCACGCATGGCGCGGGTCTGGCGTGCCCCGACTGGCCGCACTGTTTCGGCGTTTGGCTGCCCGAGATGGACCTGCGCGTCGGGTTCGAGTGGACCCACCGACTGCTGGCCGGATCGATCTCGGCGCTGTTTGCGGTCGCTGCGGGATTCGTGCTCTACGACGCTCGTCTCCGCGCAGCGGCGTGGCGCTCGATCGCGGTTGCCGCTGCGCTGTTGATCGTGCAGATCGGGCTCGGCGGACTCACCGTGCTGCTCGGCCTGGCGCCCTGGACGGTGACGGCGCATCTGCTCACCGGGACTTCGTTTGCGACCGCACTCTGGTGGACCGCACGGGCGCTGCGCGACGCCGCAGCGCCGCGCCCGCGTCCCTCGCTACCGACGGGCGCGCGGCGCGCGGTGTGGCTGGCGGCGTTCGTCGTCGCGCTGCAGATCGCGTTTGGCGGACTGGTGTCGTCGCACTACGCCGGTCTCGATTGCCCCGATTGGCCGCGCTGCCGCGACGGTCTCTGGTTCCCGAGTTCCAGTGGTGGTGTCGGCCTGCATCTGCTGCACCGCACCCACGCGTATCTCGTGGTGCTCGCGATCGGCGCCGCGCTGTGGCTGAACCGGCGCCATCCCGGCGTCGCGCGACCGCTGCGCGTCGCGACCGCTCTGGTGCTGCTGCAGGTGGGCATCGGCGTTGCGAACGTGAAGCTCGGCCTGCCCGCCGAGGTGACCAGTCTGCACACGCTCGTTGCGGCGCTGCTCGCACTCGCGGTCGCAGCGGCGATTCGCGAGGCGCATCTGCGCCCGGTCGGAAGCGACGGCGCGCGCAAGCGCGTGCTGATCATCGGCGCCGGCTTCGGCGGACTCGGCGTCGCGCGCGCGCTTGCCGACACGTCCGTAGACGTGTTGATCGTCGATCGCGAGAACTACCACGCGTTCCTGCCGCTGCTCTATCAGGTGGCGACTTCGGGTCTCTCGGCCCAGGACGTGACCCACCCGGTACGATCGATCCTGCGATCGCTGCCGAATGCGCGATTCCGGATGGCGGAGATCACGCGTATCCACCTCGACGAGCGGACCGTCGAAACCGCCGACGGCGCGCTGATTCACTACGACGTGCTGGTTCTCGCGGCAGGCAGTACCACCGAGTTCTTCGGCAACGAGAGCGTCGAACGCTACGCATTCGCGTTGCACCACGTGGACGAGGCGATCGCACTGCGCAACCACGTGCTCGAGTGTCTGGAACGCGCGTCGGAAACGGACGATGCAAACGCACGGGAAGCGCTTCTCGGCTTCGTGCTGGTCGGCGGCGGACCGACCGGCGTCGAGCTTGCGGGCATGCTCGGCGAAATGCGCAAGCACGTCGTCCCGCGCGACTTTCCGGGGCTGGCGGCATCGATGCGCGTCGTGCTGCTCGAAGGTCGCGATCGGTTGCTCGCGGCCTTCCCGGAGAGTCTGTGTCGCCGGGCGCTCGAGCAGGTGAGCGAACTCGGCGTCGAAGTGCGCTTCGCTGCGATGGTCGAGGCTGCGCTGCCTGATGGCGTGCAACTCGTTGGTGGCGACCGGATCCGCGCGCGCACCGTCGTGTGGGCAGCCGGGATTCGCGGCGCCGAGATCGGCGCGAGTCTCGGCGTTGCGCTCGGCCGCGGGGCGCGCGTGCCGGTTTCTCCGACGTTGCAGCTGGGCGGCCACCCCGACGTGCATGTGATCGGGGACCTCGCGCTGGTGGAGGGCATGGAGGCATTGCCGCAGGTCGCGCAGGTCGCGATCCAGCAGGGTGGTCGTGTTGCGGCGAACGTGCAGCGCTCGCTGCTGGGTGTCGCGCCGCTTCCGTTCTCCTACTGGGATCCTGGCATGATGGCGACGATCGGCCGCGACCGCGCGGTCGCGATGCTCTTCGGTGTGAAGCTCGCAGGCCGGCTCGCCTGGCTGTTCTGGGTCGTCACGCACATCGTCTTCCTCGCCGGCTTCCGCAATCGCGCAAGCGTCTTCGTCAATTGGATCTACCACTACGTCACCTACGACCTGGGGCTGCGGGCGATCGTAGGAAGGAAGAGGCACGACCGCTGATCGGTCGTCTGCTACACCCCGGGGCCCTGCTTCACCGAGGTTTCGCGATGCGCCCTTTCCAACTCTTCGCCGGCATGCCGCCGGAGCAGTTCCGCGGCTTCCTCGACGCGCTGAAGGAGAAGGCGCCGCTCGCATACGCCCAGTCGCTCGGACTCACGGCGGGCGTGTTGAAAGCGCGTCCGGTGTTCCTGCAGCGCCAACCCGCGGAGCGACGCGCCGAACTGGTGCGCAAGGCGCTCGGCCGCGTGATGTCGAACGTCGTCGCCGAGGAAATGCTCGCCGTCTACTTCCTCGAATGCCGCAACGAACTGCTGGCCGAATGGCTCGATGGGCTCGGCCTCGAACACGACAAGGGAATGCTGAAGGGCGAGGACGCGCCGCCCGAGCCGCCCGCCGCGAAGCTCGGCGGCGCACTCGAAGCTTTCCGCAGCAATGCGAAGGACGACGACCGCGCAGATCGCGAACTGCTGCTGCGGGCGTTCGCGGCGCAGACGTCGATCAACTGGCCCGAGTTCGAGAAGCTGCTCGCGGCCTGAGCGCGACCCGCACGAAGCGTCGGCGGCGAGCCGCGCGTCGTCTGTTGCTGCAACGACTGCTCGTGTCTTCGCCTTGATCCGAGACACACCGCGATCTTGCGCTCGCTGCGCACGGGCGAAGCAATCGCGCACGCTTGCTTCCGATCGGTCCGCAAGCGACGCGTTCGGCCGACCCTTCATTCCGCCTGCCACCGGAATGCGACGCGCCCCTCCGGACGGCCGAAGGGGCGCGCAGTCGGGCACGGCTCTGCTCAGCCGTTCTTGAACATCTCCATCATCGCGCGCATCTCGTCGGCGATGCTGTCCGGAATGATGTAGTTGGCCGGGTCGCGGATCTCGCCCATGTGGTCGCGGATCTGCTCGGGCGCCGGCTTGCCGCCCTTGCCGGAGAACCAGCCGGGTGTGAGACCGACGAACATGCGGGCGAAACGACCACCGCCCACCGAGAAGATGTTGTGGGTGAGATCGCATTGCTCCGACACCAGGAAGGTGACGAGCGGTGTCACGCATTCGGCGTCGAGCGTCTCGGCCGCCGGGCCGAGCAGCTGCTCGGTGAGCCGCGTGCGCGCGATCGGTGCGATCACGTTCGACTTGATGTTGTTCTTCGCGCCCTCGAGCGCCAGCACGTTCGAGAGACCGACGAGGCCCATCTTCGCGGCGCCGTAGTTGGTCTGACCGAAGTTTCCGAGCACACCGGCCGACGACGCGGTGAACACGATGCGGCCGTAGTTCTGTTCCTTCATCTTGATGAAGGCCGGTTGCGTCACGTAGAACGCACCCTTCAGATGCACGTCGAGCACGATCTCGAGATCGGCCGGCTCGAGCTTCGCGAAGGTCTTGTCGCGCAGGATGCCGGCGTTGTTGATGACGATGTCGATGCGGCCGAAGTTGTCGATCGCGGCCTGCACGATCGCCTTGCCGCCTTCGGGCGTCGCCACCGAATCGTGATTCGCGACCGCCGTACCACCGGCTGCCTCGATCTCCTTGACGACCGCGTCGGCCATGCTCGCGCTGGCGCCGGTGCCGTCCGACTTCCCGCCGAGATCGTTCACGACGATCTTGCAGCCGCGCGAAGCCAGCGCCAACGCGTAGGTCTTGCCGAGGCCGCCTCCGGCTCCGGTGATCAGGGCCACTCTGTCATCGAATCGAATGTCGCTCATCGGGGGGATCCTTCTCGTTGCTCGTTGCGCACGTCGGTGGAATACGCGCCTCCGCGCTGCCGCGCCGTGCGGAAAGGCGGGCGCATTCTAGGGGAATCCCACCGGCGTCGCCTCGGTCGAGCGGACCCATGAGTACGGTTTTGGCGCTTGCAATGTTGCACGCGGGAGGGACAGAATGCGCGCCGTGGATCCTGAAAGAGCAGTCGTTGCGCTGCCGCTGTCGCGCCGTTCGTTCCTGCAGGCGATCTCGGTCGGAGCAGCCGTTGCCGCGTGGCCGTTCGGCAGTTTCGGCGGTGCGCGCCGCCGTGGCGCGCTGGCGACGCCTCGCTATCTCAGCGATCACGAGTTCGCGACGCTCGAAGCGCTTTGCGACCGCATCATCCCGCCCGATGCCGATCCCGGTGCGCGGCAGCTGGGCGCAGCGCGCTATGTCGAGCGGTTGCTGACCGTCTTCGACGGCGACGCGCCGTTCCTCTACGCGGGTGGCCCTTCGAGCGGGCGCAATCCCTACCCGGACGAGTCGACCGGCATGCCTTCCGCGCTGTTCCCGTCGAATGCATTCGCGGAACCGATTGCGCCCAGCGGCGTGCAGGAGCTGTACTGGCGCGCCGAGATCTTCGGAGGCGAGGCGGCGGGGTTGCCTCCTCACGTCGAGGAGCAGTGGGGCGGAACGCTGCGCGGACTGCGCGACCTCTATCGCGAAGGCCTCGCCATCGTCGACACGATCGCGCAGGAGCAGGAGGGCGCGCCGTTCGTCGATCTCAGCACAGAGTTGCAGGACGGCCTGCTCCCCGTACTCGATCAACCCGACCGCTTTCCGGCCGATCCGGTACGCGGCCAGAGCTTCTTCGAAATCGTGATCCGACACACCATCGAAGGCTGCTTCGCGGCGCCCGAGTACGGCGGCAATGAGGGCGGCGCCGGCTGGCGGATGATCGGGATCGAGGGCGATAGCCAGCCGCTCGGCTACTCGCTGTACCACGCAACGACCGACACGCTCGTCGAGCGTTCCGATCATCCCCTTTCGTCGCCGAATCCAGACGAGGTGGCGGCGGACGGCTCGCTCGCACCGCGCCTGCTCAGCGCCGACGGCGACGCGATCCAGCAGACGATCTCCGAGTTCACCGCGCTCCTCGAGCAATTGCTGCCGGGCGCGTGCGGATAGCGCGAAGATGGGCCGCAATCGCGAAGCGATCCTCGACGTCCTCGGCAATCTCGCACTCGATCGCTTCGACGTCTGTGTGATCGGAAGCGGCGCCGGCGGCGCGACGGCGGCCCATGTGCTCGCAGCGGCCGGCAAGAACGTGCTCGTGCTCGAGGCGGGGCACAATGCGTTTCCCGGGCTCGACCAGCCCGGCGCGATTCCGCCGCCGCTGCACTCGAACGACGAACTCAAGTACGAAGTGCGCGGCTACCTCGATCCGCCGGGCTTGCTGTTGCCGCGCACGTTCCGCACCGATGCGCGCCAGGCCGCGCGGGTGCTCGGCGACGTCAATGCGCTGCCGCAGGCGCTCGGCGGTGCGTTCCAACACGCCGACATGAAGGTGCCGCGCTTCAACGTCGTGGACTTCGAGATGCGCAGCCACATCGAGGCGTTGCTCGGTCGCACGCCGGGACTCGCGGTGCCGGGCTTCGGCGCCACCGCCGCCAGCGCGAACTTCGCGGACTGGCCATTCTCGTACGCCGACCTGGAACCCTTCTACGCCCTGGCCGAGCGGCTCTACGGTGTCGCCGGGACGGACGACAACCCGTTCGCGTCCTGGCGCAGCGCCGCGTTTCCGATGCCGCCGGGCAATCCGATGTACCACTCGCTGCTGCTCGCCGAGGGCGCGCGCAATACGCCCTTCCTCGATGGCTTCCTGCACCCGCATACCTATCCGGGCGCGATCAACTCCCGTCCCTACGACGGCCGCCCCGCGTGCAACGACTGCGGACCCTGTTCGGGCTTCGGCTGCCCGAGCCACGCAAAGGGGTCGCCGGCCGTGACGGCGCTGCGACGCGCGCTGCTCACCGATCGCTGTCAGGTGCGCTACAACGCGCGCGCACTGTGGCTCGCGAACGATGGCGGTCACGTCAGCGGCGTGCTGTACCGCGACGATCTCGGCACGTTGCACAACGCAAAGGCCGACGCGTACGTGCTCGCCGCGAGTCCGATCGAATCGGCGCGGCTCTGCCTGCTTTCGCACGGCCCGGGCCGCGCTGCACTCGGCAACTCGAGCGATCAGGTCGGGCGCAACCTGATGTTCCATCTGCAGACCCTCGTCAACGGCTTCATGCCGCAGCGCGTGCACGGCCAGCGCGGCCGTGCCGTCACGCACGGGCTCTCCGACACACGCGGCGTCCTGCCCGGCGGCGAGGCGGTGCGCGTCTTCGATGCGGCCGGCACACCCAAGGTCTACCTCGGCGGCATCGTCGAGTTCGGCTGCTCGCAGGGACTCTCGATCACCAACGACGGCTTCGTGATGGCGTTCGACCTGCAACAGACCGGTTCCGCGCTTCGCTACGGAACGCGATTGAAGAATGCGCTGCGCGACGGCGCGCTCACGCAGCACCTGGTCTCGGCCATCATGCAGGCCGAAGACGCGCCGCTGCAGCGCAATCGCGTCGACCTCGACCCCACCGTGAAGGATGTCTTCGGCTATCCGGTCGCGCGCGTCACGTACCGGCCGCACGCGTTCGAGATCCAGACGCGGCTTTTCTACGAACCGCTGCTGAAGCGGCTGCTGGAGAACAGCGGAGCGACGCGCGTGTTCCTCGCGCCCTGCAACACGCTGCTACGCGATCCGCCCGACTCGCGACACGTGATGGGAACGCTGCGCATGGGCATCGACCCTGCCACATCGGTCACCGACCCGAACGGCCGCTTCCACGACGTCGACAATCTCTACGCCTGCGACGGCAGCGTCTTCCCGACCTCGAGCGGCTACAACCCGACGCTGACGATCATCGCGACATCCTGGAAGATCGCGCAAGCCCTCGCGACTTCATGATCCCGGTCGCCACTGGGCGGTGGCGAGCCGAATACGGGTCAGGTGACCTGGTTGCTTCGCGGTCCGAGAGCTAATTCGCGCGGGCAATCTCCTTCATCGCGCGACCGATCTTCTTCCTGCCGCTGTTGATCTCGCGCAGCTCGACGATCGCGGCGTCCGCAATCGCGTCGCCGACGACACCTTCGGGTTCGCGCTCGAGTTCGCCGAGATCGACCCACGCCTCGTAGAGGTGCCGGGTGCGCTCCGTGATGATGCCGCCGTGCAGCAGTGTCTTGATCAGCACGCGGAAGATGTTGGTGTTCTCCTTCATCAGCCGGCGCCGATCCTTGTCGCCGAACGCTTCCATCACGGCCGCTCGCACCCATTGCCACTCGAGACCGAAGTGCGGATAGATCGCCTGCTTCTGCTCGGCGTTCACGAGATTCATGAACACCTTGTGAAAGCAGACGGCCGCCCAGTCCTCGACCTTCTCGTGCTCCTCTTCGGTGAGCTTCGGAACCGTGCGCTTGGCCCAGATGCGGCCGAATCTGTGATGGAACGCCTCGTCGGTCATCACCAGCTGCACGGTGCGGCGCAGCACCGGGTCGCGCGTGCGCGAGTGCAGCGTCGCGAAGGCGCCCATCGCGAGCCCCTCGATCAGCATCTGCATCCCGATCAGCTTCTTGTAGACCTCCGGCGCAAGCACGATCTCGTTCATCAGCGACGCGAGCGTCGTGCCCGCCGCCATCGGCGTGCCCCAACGCGCCCCGACATACTTCGAGAATGCCGTCACGTGACGCGCCTCTTCGCGGGCCTGATTCGCCGCGTATTCCTGCGCACCCGGGTCATGCAGCACGTGACACAGACTTGCCGACAGGGACAGCGCGCCCTGCTCGCCGTGCAGGATCTGCGACAGGCTGAAACGCGTCACCTGGTTCGCGAGCGCGATCTGCTGGCCCTCGTCGAGCCGGTCCTTCACCGCGCAGTTCAGCTCGATGGTGAAGTCGCGCGGCATGATCATTTCGTTCTTGGTGTCGAACGGCTGCGAGAAATCGACGTACGCGGGATCGAGCGGATCCCAGAAGTGATCCTCGGTAGCTGCAATGATCTCGTCGAACGCGCCGGTGCGACGCGCGTAGCGATCGACCTCGATCATCGCGTCGAAGTCGTCACGGTCGACCGCGTCATAGATCTCGTCGTGCGTAATGTGATCGGCCAAGGGGGAGCCTCCGGTGTGGTGCTGTCAGCGGGCGCGCTGATGGGTATGAACGGGGTGCATGTGGACCAACGTCTCGACGACCGCTTCGCGCGGCGCGCGGCTGGGATCTTCGACCCACCACGCGATGACGCGTGTCCACATCGCGAGAAGCGACTGCGCCGCCACGGCGGCGTGCAGCGCGGGATCGGCAAGGTCTTCGGCGATGCGTTCGCGCAGCCGCGCTTCGACGCCGGGGAAGAGTGTGTCGGCCATCTCGTCGGCGAGCGTGCCGGCCTCGTGACCGCGACCGAAGACGATGCGCACCAGGTCGCGGCGCTCGTCCGCGAACCCGACCAGCGTCTCCATCCGCGCGCGGAGCTGTCGCTGCACGTCATCGCCAGCAACGGACGCGGCGCCTGCCATGCGATCGCGAAGCTCCGCCAGCGTGTCGAAGGCGATCGTGCGGAAAAGCGCCTGCTTGTCCGGGAAGTGCAGGTAGAAGGTCCCCGCGGCGACACCCGCGGCGCGCGCGATCTGGGTGCTCGTCGTCCGGTGGAGGCCCTCGCGGGCGAACAGTTCGGTGCCCGCATCGACCAGCCGGCGACGCGTCGCGGCACGACTGCGCGCGGCGGCGCCGAGCGGTTCGTCGATCTCGGTGGAAGTTGCGGGACGGCTGGCGCTGAAGCTCATTTCATTCACTGAACTCGAGTTCAGTCGCAGCCTAGACGAGCCACCTCGATCGGTCGAGGGCTCCCTACCCATCGAGGGCGAGCGACGATCGGACGGTGCCGCGAAGGCCCGCTATTTCGCCGCCTGCAAACGGCGCAACAGCGCGGCACTGGCCCGCCGGGCCAGCGAGGCGGGCAGCGTTCGGATCACCGCGCCCATCACCTTGTTGCCACCGCCCGGGATGACCACCAACTCCCCGCTGCGCAGCGCCGCGAGCGAAACATCGACGACCGCCCCGGCCGTCATCCAGGCGAAGTCGGGAATCCCTTCCGTGCTGACGCCCGCGACCTCCTGGAACTCCGTGCGCGTGAAGCCCGGACAGAGCAGTTGCAGGCGCACACCACTGCCGCGCAGCTCCTCGCTGATGGCTTGCGTGAACGAGTTCACGAACGCCTTGGTCGCGGCATAGGTGGCGTTGAACGGCGCCGGCTGGAAGCCGGCCAGCGACGACACGTTGATCACCGAGCCGTGTCCACGCGGCTTGAATACCGCCACCGCCGCGTGTGTGAGCCGCAGCAATGCCAGTACGTTCAGGCGGACCTCTTCTTCCTCGGCGTCGCGATCGAGCTCCGCGAACAGGCCGCTGGTGCCAAAGCCGGCATTGTTCACCAGCAACTCGAGCGCCGGTTCCGCGGCGATCCGCGCTTCGACGACGCGCACACCTTCTGCGCTGCCGAGATCGGCGGCGAGCACATCGACGCGACGGTCGTGGGTACGGCCGAGCCGCTCCGCGAGTTCTTCGAGTCGATCGCGACGGCGCGCGACGAGCACGAGATCGTAGGCGTCGCGCGCGAGACGCTCGGCGTACGCGGCGCCAATGCCGGCGGATGCGCCGGTCACGATCGCCAGGCGCCGCGGGCCGGCGGCCTTCGCTTCGGAGTCGCGCGTAACGTCGGAAACCGGGATCGAGCTGGACATGGGTCCTCCGGGGATTGGAGATCGATTGGCTAGAGCAGGTCGAGAATGCGCTCGAGCGGACGCCCGACCGCGGCGCGCACGCCACGAACCAGAATCGGTCGCTCGATCAATACCGGGTGCGCCGCCATCGCGCGCAGGATCGCGTCGTCGCTGGCGTCGCCGTCGAGCCCTTCGGCTGCCCAGGCTTCCTCGCCGCGCCGCGACCATTCGCGCGGCGGCAGGGCGAGTCGCGCAGCGAGTTCGTAGAGCTCTGCGAGCGTCAGTGGATCCTCGAGGTAGCGGCGTTCCGCAAAGTCGATGCCGCGCGCTTCGAGCAGCTCGCGTGCTGCGCGCGACTTCGAACAGCGCGGGTTGTGGAGCAGCACGAACGATGCGTCGGTATCGGGCAGGCTGGCCATCGCGAGCACGATAGCCCGGCGGCGCCTTCGCGGGTGGTCGGTGCAACGTCGCTCTGTCATGCTGTCTTCGTGAGTTTCCTCCAGCGCATTCTCGGAGCCGCGAAACGCAGCGATGCCAGCGGCGAGACCGAGACGGTGCGCCGCATCGCCGCACGACTGGAGCGGCTGCCGCACGAGCGTGCCCGCCACCTCGCCGCGTTCGCCTACGTGCTGGCTCGCGTTGCGAACTCCGACCTCCGGATCACGGAGACCGAGACCGACGCGATGCTCGCGCTCGTTCGCGAGCACGCTGGACTCTCGGAGGAGGAAGCCGCGCTGACGGTGGAGATCGCGAAGTCGCAGACGCGGCTGCTGGGCGGCACCGAGAACTACGTCGTCACGCGCGAGTTTCGCGAGATCTCGGCACGCGAGGACTGCGTGAAGCTGATGCACTGCCTGTACGCGGTCGCAGCCGCCGACGGAACGATCGCGAGCGCCGAGAGCGCCGAAATCGCAAAGATCGCCGACGAACTCGGCCTGCTTCGCGAAGAAGTGCTCGCGCTGCGCGCACAGTGGCGCGAGAAATTGTCCGAGTTTCAGGCGCTGCCGGAGAAGTCGAGCTAGCGCCGACTGCGCTGCCCATTACATTCGCGCAAATCGAGGAGGCAACATGGCCGCAAAGAAGAAGACGTCGAAGCAAAGCGCGAAGAAATCCGCACCGAAGAAGAGCGCGAAACGCGTCGCGCCGAAGAAGCCGGCAAAGAAGACGGCACCCAAGCGAGGCGCCAAGAAGGCCTCGAAGCTCGCAGTCGCGAAGAGCGCCGTCGGCGTTGTCTACGCCGACGTGCGACGCACGCTGAGCGGCGGCCTGATCGGTCGCCTGCTCGGCTCGTAGCCAAGCGGCGGAACTGCAGCCGCTAGGAGCGGATCAGTAGCAGCGTCTTCGGATCGAGCGCGACGTGCAACGCGCTCACGTCGCTGCTGTCATGGTCCTTCAACGCGCGCAGCGCGACGGAGCCCTCACCGGGCTCCATCGCCAGGATCACCGCGAAGGCGCTGCCGACCGCGCGCAACTCGGCAGGTAGCTCCGTGATGCGCTCGGTGGACACCGTTGCGGCCAACCACACCTCGACCTGGCAGTCGCGCGCGGCGCCTGCCCACTCCTCCATCTCGGCGGCGGTGCGCTGCGCGAGATCGAGGCCGTCGACCACCACGAGTTCCGGACGCGGTCCCAGCTCGGCTTCCAGCGCGATCGCCTCGCGCAAACGCTTGGCGTCGAAGGATCCCTGCGGGTAGACCCGGATCCGGCGCAGCCGGTCCATTTCCGCGCGCACCGCAACGTGGTTCTCCGAGAGCTGCGTCGTGTTGGCGAGTTCCTCGAAAACGGTGTCGTAGAAGTCGCGCACATGCTGCACGGTGTGGTCGAGCGCGACGTGGAGCACCGGCTTGTTGCGCAGCAGCTCGTCGAGCGCGACGCCCACCAGGAACGACGTCTTGCCGACGCCGGCGCCGGCCAGCACGAGGCCGAGGTTGCCCTGCTTGAGACCCCCGTGGAGACCCTTCTCCAGCAGGCGCAGCGGCGAGCGGGCAGTGAGAAAACGTCGGTACATCACTCGTCCTCGATCTTGCGCCGATCGGCGTATTTCTCGAGCAGTTCCTTGGTCACCTCGCTCGGGCACGGCAGGTAGCGCGCGAACTCCATGGTGAACTCGGCCTTGCCCTGCGTTTGGGAACGCAGATCGGTGGCGTAGCCGAACATCTCGGCAAGCGGCACCTCGGCTTCGACGCGACAGAAACCGGCTTCCTCGGTGGTCCCGATCACCGTCCCACGCCGCTGCATGATGGTCTTGAGCGCTGCACCCTGGAACTCGGCCGGTCCTTCGACGGCGAGCTTCATCACCGGCTCGAGGATGATGGGCTTGGCCGCCCCGTAGCAGGAACGGAACGCGCCGCGCGCGGCGGAGATGAACGCCATTTCCGATGAGTCGACGGCATGCGACTGGCCGTCGTTCACGACCACCTTCACGCCGATCGTCGGGAAACCGATCAACCGGCCCTTCACCAGCGCGCTCGCGAAGCCCTTCTCGACGGCGCCCATGAACTCGGTGGGGATCGCGCCACCACGAACCTCGTTCGAGAATTCCCAGACGCGGCCGTCGCCTTCCGGCAGCGGCTCGATGTGACCCGCGACCTTCGCATACTGGCCGGAGCCGCCGGTCTGTTTCTTGTGCGCGTAGCTGAAATCGGCGCGCTGCGAGATGGTCTCGCGGTAGGCGACCTGCGGGGCACCGGTCTGCACTTCGACCTTGTACTCGCGCTTCATGCGCTCGACGTACACATCGAGGTGCAGCTCGCCCATTCCGGAGATCACCGTCTCGTTGCTCTCGGGATCGACGTGGGAGCGGAACGTCGGGTCCTCGCGCACGAAGCGACCGAGTGCCTTCGCGAGGTTGTCCTGGCTCTTGGCATCCTTGGCCTTGATGGCGATCGAGACCACGGGCTCGGGCACGTGCATCGACGACATCGCGACGTCGATGCTGCCGTCCGTGAAGGTGTCTCCCGACGCACAGTCGATGCCGAAGAGCGCGACGATGTCGCCTGCGCTCGCGGTCTCGATGTCTTCCATCGAGTCGGCGTGCATGCGCACCAGTCGGCCGACCTTGTGGCGACGGTTGCTGCGCATGTTCTCGATGTTGGTGCCCTTGGCGAGCGTGCCCTGGTAGATGCGCGTGTAGGTGAGCTGGCCGTAGCGGCCTTCCTCGAGCTTGAAGGCGAGCGCGACGAGCGGTTTGTTCGGATCGGAGGGAAGTACGATCGGCGCTTCGTCGGCCGAGAGATCCACGGCGGTGTTCTCGACGTCGAGCGGACTCGGCAGGTAGCGGATCACGGCGTCGAGCAGCAGCTGCACGCCCTTGTTCTTGTAGGCGGATCCCATGAACACGGGCGTCAATTCGCGGGTGAGGGTTCCGTTGCGGACCGCCTGGTGGATCAGATCCTCGGTCGCGTTGCCCTCGAGGATCGCCTCCATCAGCTCGTCCGAGTACATCGAGACCGCGTCGAGCATCACTTCGCGCGCGACGTCGGCCTCGTCCTGCATCGCCGCCGGAATCGGCCCCCGCACGATCGATTCACCCTGATCTCCTTCGAAGATCACGGCCTCCATCCGAATCAGGTCGATGACGCCTTCGTGCTGCGCCTCGACGCCAATCGGGATCTGCATCATCACCGCGTTGTGGGCGAGTTTCTCTCGCAGTTGCTCGGTGACGCGGCGGGGATTCGCGCCGCTGCGATCGAGCTTGTTGATGAAGGCTAGACGCGGAACTTTGTAGCGACGCATCTGGCGATCGACGGTCAGCGATTGCGACTGCACGCCCGCGACACCGCACAGAACCAGGATCGCGCCGTCGAGCACGCGCAACGCGCGCTCCACTTCGATCGTGAAATCGACGTGGCCGGGCGTGTCGATGATGTTGACGTGGTGGTCGTCCCAGGTGGTGTAGGTGGCGGCCGACTGGATCGTGATGCCGCGCTCTTTCTCCAGCTCCATGAAGTCCATCGTCGCGCCGGCGCCGTCCTTGCCCTTCACCTCGCTGATCTTGTGGATCCGCTTGGTGTAGTAGAGGATGCGCTCCGTGAGCGTGGTCTTGCCCGAATCGATGTGGGCCGAGATGCCGATGTTCCGGATTTTTTCGAGTTCGTTGCTCATGGCGCCGCTCTGGGGATCGTGGCTGGCATTCCCGGCTGGCGTTCCGGAATGGGCCTGCCCGATCTACACGATGAAGGTTTAGGAATCGAAAAGGGGGTGGTTGGGGCGCGCAGGCTAGCGGAGGCGCTCGCCCGCTTCGACCCCTGCGGACGCGAAGATCGCCGCGGCGGCGCCCTTCGCCCCGTCTCCGACGCGCAATTTGCCGATCGAGACCCGCCCGCCGGACGCCGCGAGGACGAGGCGCCCGTCCGCAAGGTCCAGCACCGTACCGGGCTCGGCGCCCGTCTCGCCCGCGACGAATCGTCCGTCGTAGAGCCGCACGCTCTCACCGTTCGCGCGCGACGAATGGGCGCCGGGGCTGGGATCGCAACCGCGCACGAGGCGATCGATCTCGACCGCGGAGCGGCTCCAGTCGATGCGTGCGACCTCGTCCGTCACGAGGCCCTGGAACGTGGCGTTCGCCTCCTGCTGCGGCTCCGGCCGCGCGCTGCCGGCATCGACCGCGGCGACCGCCTCGACGACCGCCTCGACGCCCAGTGGATAGAGCTTGTCGAAGTACAAGCTCGCCGCGGAATCCGTGTCCTCGATCGCAACACCGCACTTCCGAACCACGATCGGTCCGGTGTCGACGCCGGCATCGGGCACGAACACGGTGACACCCGTCTCCCGCTCGCCGAGGATGATCTGCCACGGAATCGCCGCACCGCCGCGAAAGCGCGGGAGGAGCGACGGGTGGAAGCACAGCGAGCCGAGCGAAGGCGAGAACACGATCTCGGGCGGCAGGATCGTCGTCGTGTACGGCATCACGTTCAGTTCGGCGCCGAGTGCGCGGTACTCCGCGACACGTTCCGGCATCGCGACCCCTTGCCGGCGAAACGCCTTGTAGCGGAAGGTACGGAGCCCACGCTTCTCGGCCTCCTCTGCCAGCGGGTCCGGTCGCGCGCCGCCGGATGACTCGAGGGGCTTCGCGGGAGGCGCGTAGACCGCGACGATCTGGTGGCCGGCGTCGAGCAGCCGAACCAGCACATCCCTGGCGAAGGCGGCCTGACCGAAGAGGGCGATGCGTCGCGACATGGCGCGACGGTAGCCGTCACGGCGTCCGCGAGCGATCGCCCACCGTGCCGCGCACGCGCGCCGGCACACCGTGGACGAGCGCGTGGTCGGGCACGTCGCGGTTCACCACCGAGCGCGCGCCGATCACCACGTGCGAGCCGATCTGCACGCCGCGCAGCACCGTCACGTCCGACGTGATCCACACGTGATCCCCGAGCGTGATGGGCGCGCCACGTTCCTTCCGCTCGGCGTCGAGGTCGTGCTGATCGGAGTCGATCACGCGGCAGCCGGGGCCGATCCAGGTGCGCCGTCCACACAGCAGCGCATGCTTCGCCGAAAGGTGGCAGCCGTTCAGCCACGAATCCGGACCCAGCACCAGCCTGGCTCCGGCGAACACAGCAATGTGGATGGGCTCGAGTTCGGTGCGCAGCCACGTGCGCTCGCCGATCTCGACCTGCGCGCCAGCGCCGAGCAACAGCGTGAGGGCGCCGGCGGTGCGCTCGGTCGCGACGTTCGCGCCGATCTTGAGCAGCGCTCCGGGTCCCATCTCGATGCGGGCCCTCGCAAAGTTGGTGCTGGCGCTCGGATCGATCTGGAAGCCGGGATGGCGCGCGGCGAGCTGGCGCAAGCGGCGGCGGTCGGAGGCCTGGATCGCCCGTAGCAGCCACCGACTCGCGAACGGAATCCCCGGCGCGATCGCGCTGGCTACCGGCTGGGACCCGAACCCGGACCTGAACCCGGACCCGAATCAGGACCGCTCTGCCCTTCGCGCAACCGGAACGTGATGAAGCCGTGCGTCGGATCGTACGGAGAGAGCCCGACTTGAACGCGGTCGCCGGGAATCACGCGGATGCGGAAACGACGCATGCGACCCGAGAGCTGCGCGGTGACGGTGTGGCCCGTGTCGAGGCCGACCTGGTAGCGGCCTCCGCCGAGAATCTTCTCGACGGCACCGGTTGCTTGGATCAGATCTTCGCGTGACATGCGTCCCCTGGTCGAATCGGGCCACGGTTTAGCACTCGATCGCGCCGCTGGCAGGCTGCGGGCGCGGGCGCGGGGCCGAGGCCATCCTGCGGGCGATGTGGTTCCTCACGCCTCTTCTGTTGATCGCGGTGGCATGGGGCAGCGCCGCACTGTGGTTCGACGGCCCGCCCTCGCGGACCGCGGCCGGCGTCGCAGCCGGCGGCTTCGCAATCGCCGGCGCCGCTGCGCTGGCGTTGCTGCGACCGCGCAGGAATGCGCTGCTCGCAACGACTGCGCTCGTCGCCGCCGTCGTCGGTTGGTGGCTCGCAATCCCGGCGCGCAACGATCGCGACTGGCTCGGTGACGTAGCCCGCCCCGCGGTGGCCACGATCGAGGGTTCGCAGCTCACGATCGAGAACGTCCGCAACTTCGAGTACCGCAGCGACACCGACTTCAGCGAGCACTGGGAGACACGCCACTACGATCTCGACGCGCTGAGCGCGATCGATCTCTCGTTGATCTACTGGGGTCCCACGCTGATCGCGCACACGATCGTCAGCTGGGAATTCGAGACTGGCCCGCCGCTCGCGATCTCGATCGAGACACGCAAGGAGAAGGGCGAAGCGTATTCCGCGTTGCTCGGCTTCTTCCGCCAATATGAGCTGTACTACGTGGTGGCGGACGAGCGCGACGTACTCGGCGTTCGCAGCAACGTGCGGGGCGAGCAGGTCCTCCTCTATCGCATCGAGATGCCGGTAGAGCGGGCGCGCGCGCTGCTGCTCGACTACTTGCGCGAGGTGAACCAGCTCGCCGAGCGGCCACGCTGGTACAACGCATTGAGTCAGAACTGCACGACGACGATCCGCCATCACGTGCAAGCTGTCGGTCCCTCGAATCCGTGGGACTGGCGCATCCTCGCCAACGGTCGGCTCGACGAGCTGCTCTACGAGCGCGGCACGATCGACACCAGCCTGCCCTTCGCAGAACTGCGCGCGCGCAGCGACATCTCCGAGAAGGCGAAGGCAGCGGGCACCGATCCCGCGTTCTCGCACCGCATCCGCGAGGGGCTGCCGGGCTTCGCCCCGGCTGGATGATCCTCGCTCGCCTGCGGCTCGCTTTCCGAAACCCCTGCGATAGATTCGCGGGCCTTCGGGCCGCGCCCGAACGCGGAGAGGTGGCAGAGCCTGGTCGAATGCGCCTGACTCGAAATCAGGAGTACCCGCAAGGGTACCGGGGGTTCGAATCCCTCCCTCTCCGCCACCCGCGAACTCCTTCGGCTAGCGCCCGTTCCGCTCCTCCGCCTCTGCAGCGACGCGCTCCGGCGTTCGATCGCCGAGCAGGTTCTCGGTCTCGAGCGGAACGCGCGTCGATTCGAGAAAACGCGAGAGCATGTTGAAGTACGAGCAGCAGACGATCAGCTCGCTCGCCTGCCGATTGCCATAGCGCGCAACGATCTGTGCGAGCGCATCGTCCGACAGGCGCACGTCGCGGCTGATCTCGTCCGCGACACGGCACAGCAGATTGCCCTCTTCGCCGAGGCTCGTGACGGGCTCCTCGCTGCGAATCACGGCGATCTCGTGATCCGTCACACCGAGGTTGCGCCCGAGGCGCTCGTGCTGCGTCCACTCGTAGACGGAACGCGTCACGTGTGCGACGCGCAGTACCGCGATCTCGCGCTTGCGCGCATCGAACTCGGCGTCGACCAGGATCGAGCGCGCAAAGTCGAGGAACGGGCGGAAGCTCGCGGGCGCGGCGGCCATCATCCGGAACACGTGGAGCGGCGGCAGTGCGGCGAGCGTCGCCCGCGTCTCGTCGCCGAGTTCCTCGTCACGCGGGAGCGGAATCTGCACGGGCGAAGGTCTCCTCAGCGCGGTGTCAGCACCACCTTGCCGATGTTCTTGCGTTCACTGAGCAGGCGATGCGCCTCCGGCGCGCGATCGAACGGGATTGCCGACGCGACGACGGGCCGCTTGCCGTGCTCGCCGATCAGCGCGAGCGCGGGCACCACCCAGTCGGCGAAATCGCCGAACTCGTCCCACAGCGCGAGCGCGTTGAGACCGATCACCGTCTTCGACGCCTCCATCTGCTTGATCAGGTTGAAGCGCGGCATCTGCAGCAGCGTGCGCAGCGCCGTCGCCAGGTTGCGCTTCTCGCCCGACACGACGGCCGACGCGCCGAAGCACACCAGGCGCCCACCGCTGCGCAGCAACTCGTAGCTGGTACGGAAGCTCTTGCCGCCGACGGCATCCATCACCAGGTCGAGTTTCGGAACGCCGCGCTACCAACCTTTTTTTGTGTAGTCTAGCGCATGATCGACGCCCTGCTTGCGGATCGCGTCGTGCTTGCCCGGCGACGCGGTTCCCCACACTTCGCAGCCGAGCGCCTTTGCGATCTGCGTCGCGGCGATTCCGACGCCACCCGCCGCGGCGTGGATCAGCACGCGCTCGCCGGCCCGCGCATTCCCATAGCGGCAGAGCGAGGCCCAGGCCGTCGCGTAGTTCACCGGGACTGCGGCGCCCTCCTCGAACGAGAAGCCGGCCGGAAGGCGGACGACGTCGCCCGTCTTCGCGACGACGCGCTCCGCATAGCCACCAAAACGCGTACCAGCCATCACGCGATCGCCGACCGCGAAGTCGGCGACACCCGAGCCGAGCGCGGCGACCGTTCCCGCGACCTCATAGCCAACGACACACGGAGGCTTCGGTGCCGACGCGTAGAGACCCATGCGCGCCATCACCTCGGCAAAGTTCACACCGACCGCGGCGACCTCGACCAGCACCTCGCCGGCGCCCGCCACCGGATCGGGACGCTCCTCCACTTGCAACACTTCGGGCGCCCCATGGCGCGTGATCACGACGGCTCGCATCCGCGACTCCTGCTAGGCCATGAAAAGGCCACCATTCACGTCGAGCGAAACGCCGTTGATGTACGACGCGTCGTCTGACGCGAGAAACGCGATCGCGGCCGCCTGCTCCGCGGCGGACGACAGGCGCTTGATCGGCATCAACGCCTGCAGCGCCGCCGAATGCGCGGCGCGCAGCTGCGCGATCTCCCCGCCCTGCGCGTTGCCGGCAGCGGACGCGGCGCGAATCATCGGCGTGTCGACGCCGCCCGGACAGATCGCGTTGACGCGCACACCGCGCGGTCCGTAGTCGAACGCGAGATGCCGCGTGAGACCGAGCAGGCCCGACTTGCTGGCGGTGTAGGCGAGACCGCCGAGGGCGCTCTTGGTGCGCCCCGCGAGCGACGAGACGTTTACCACCGCGCCGCGACCCCGCGCGGCCATGCCTGGCAGGAGCGCGCGGCAGAAATAGAACGGGCCGGCGAGATTCACCGCCAGCACGCCATGGAAGACCGCGTCCTCGAGCGACTCGATCGGGGCGCCGCCGCGATCGCCGATGCCGGCGACGTTCGCGAGCACGTCGATCGGACCGAGCGCAGCAGACGCCGCCTGCACCGTCTCTGCAACGGCGGCGCTCGACGCGACGTCGCACGCGAAGCGGAGCGCGGCACCGCCTGCCTGCGCGATCTCCTCGACCGTGCGCTGTGCACCGGCCGCATCGCGATCGACCGCGGCGACCTTCGCCCCTTCAGACGCGAGTCGGAGAGCAGTCGCGCGGCCGATGCCGCTCGCCGCGCCGGTCACGAGTGCGATGCGACCGTCGAAGCGCTGTACACGTTCCCCGCCTGGTGAACTTCGCTCGGCTTCGCCTCGCTGCGCGGAGGCCAACTCAGTTGACCTCCTTGCCGGGCGTCGGGAACTGCGTGCGCATCATGGCATCGAAGCCGCGATCGCCGAGCACGCGACGCGCCGTCACGAAGATGTGCGCACCGGCCGTGATCAGGTATCGCGTCCGCGGCCGCTTCACGGTGATCGCTTGCTCGATCACCTTCGCGACGTCGTCCGGTTCGCCCGCCAGCCGGGCCATCGGCCCTTCGTACGCGCCGCGGATCTGCTCCTTCAGCACCTGCCGGAACTTCGTGTACGGGGAACCGGAAGGAGCTGACGCTTCGACCTTGTCGATCGCGGTGTTGCCAAACTCGGTTTTGATCGCGCCGGGCTCGATCACCACGACGTCGACGCCGAAGCCGCGCACCTCGAAGCGCAGCGCGTCCGAGAGCGCTTCGACCGCGTACTTGGTCGCGTGGTAGAAGCCGCCGCCCGGAAGTGGCATGCGCCCGCCCATCGAGGAGAGGTTCACGATGCGGCCGAAGCCCTGGCGCCGCATGCCCGGCAGCACCAGCTGACACATGCGCGCGAGTCCGAACACGTTGGTCTCGAACTGGCGGCGCACTTCCTCCATCGGGACTTCTTCGATCGGACCCTCGGAGCCGTAGCCGGCGTTGTTCACCAGCGCGCCGACGGCGCCGGCGCTCTTCTCGACGCTTTCGACCGCGGCGCGCATCGACGCCTCGTCGGTCACGTCGCAGGCGAGCACCGTGCAGCCGGCGCTCGCAAGGTCGGCGATCGACTCGGTGCGCCGTGCAGTCGCGAACACCGGATGACCGGCGGCGGCGAGTCGCAGCGCGGTCGCGCGGCCGATGCCGGTCGAGCAGCCGGTGATGAGGACGGCTTTGGAAACCGGGTCGCTCATGGATTGCCCTCTACGAATTCCCTGAGATCGGTTGATCTATGCTGGCCGTCCAGCATACTCAGGCCGACTTCCCGCTGTCAACCGAAAGAAGTCGATGCGTGAATCCCTCGAAAGACCGGTGACCAAGAAGGCCGAGCAGTCGGCGCGCAGCCAGCGGCTGCTGATCGAAGCCGCTTCCCGGCTCTTCGCCGAGAAGGGCTTTGCGGACACCTCGGTCCAGGCGATTGCCGAGGCGTCCGGGGTAAGCCGCGGCTCGATTGCGTGGCATTTCGGGTCCAAGGAAGGCTTGCTCTTCGCGGTGGTCGACGCCTCGTTCGCGGAGTGGGAGTCGGAGGTGTTGCTGCGACTGCTGCGCGAAGGACGTGGACCCGCGAGCCTGCGTCAAGTCGTCGAGGCGCACCTCGCATTCGTCCGCGCGAACCCCGAAATCGTGCGGCTCTTCTTCGTGCTGCTCTTCGACGCGCTCGGACCGCGCGCCCACCTACGCGCCCGCTACGTTGCGATCTACGAGCGTTTCCGCAGCTACGGGCGCGAGTGGCTCCGCTTGGCGCGCGACACCGGCGCCGTTCCTGCGGACGTCGATCCCGAGTCCGGGGCCACCGTCATCATCGGCGCGCTCGCCGGAATCACCTGTCAGTGGCAGCTCGATCGCGAGCGCGTGGATGTGGGTCGCGTGCACGAGGCGCTCGCGCAAATCCTGGAGCGCGGTTTCGCGCGGGAGGGCGGCACATGAGTCGCGTGTTCGGAGAGATCCGCCAGAACGGATACGTCGTGCGCGACATCGAAGCTGCGATGAAACACTGGATCGATGTGCTCGGCGTCGGTCCGTGGTTCTACATGGAGCGCGCGCCGATCACGGAGTTTCGCTACTTCGGAGCGCCGTCGGATGCGGTCGCGAGCATCGCGCTCGCCAACTCGGGCCCGCTGCAGATCGAGTTGATCCAGACCCGCAACGACGCGCCTTCGATGTACCGCGACTTTCTCGCCGCAGGCCGTGAGGGCCTGCAACACGTCGCGTACTGGACCGAGTCCTTCGACGCGGACCTGGCGCGTCTCGAAGCGCGCGGGCTCCGCGTCGGCCAGTCTGGCTGCGCCGGCGGCCCGCACGGCCGCTTCGTCTACTTCGCCACCGAGACCCACCCGGGCACGGTGATCGAGGTATCCGAAGTGAGTGGACCCAAGGGAACGTTCTTCACGCACATCCGCGAGACGGCGCGCTCCTGGGACGGCAGCGAGCCGATTCGCCGCATCGGCGGATGACTCCACCGGGACCGCCGGGAACCCCCGGGCGCAGCTGGCCGGAAGCGCCTGCGCAGTGCGCTGCGACAACCCCGCCCGCCCATGGCATCGCCGGCCCTTGACGGCGTCTGCGTGTCACGGACGGGCGCGCGCCGGAACTGCCGCTATCTTGCGGTGCCCGCGCATTCCGCGGGCTTCACTTTTCTGTGTGCAATCCGTGTGCAGGGTCGCAGATTCCCTCAAGCGACCGGGGACGCGGCCCGATGAGCGGGCCTGATCCCGCGCCGCATCGATCGCGCACGGGATGCTTCAGGAGGCTCCATGCAACACGAACCTGCATTCGTCCTGGTGAGCTGCACGCTCTGCCGGCAGCTTCACGAACCGCTGCTCGTCGACGCCGCGAACCCGTTCTGCGCGCCCTGCGCCGCGGTCGCGACACGCCGGCCGACACTGGCCAGCGAGACCCGCCCGCTCGCGCGCTAGTTCGCCTAGCTCATCGGAGCGAGCTTCTGCTCGGCGCTCCGCACCCGCTCCGCCAACACGCGTAGCAGGTCGAAAGCCAACTCGGGCATGTCCTGCACGAGTTCCCGCAGGCGTTCGCCCGCGAGCACCAACACCCGCACCGAGCTGGCCGCGACGACCGTGGCGCTGCGCGGCGAGCCGTCGAGTACCGCCATCTCGCCCAGGTAGGCGCCCGGCCCCAGCCGGTTCAGATGCATCTCGTCCGGCGTTCCCGCGCCCCGCAGCACTTCGACCTCACCCTCGATCAGACAGAAGAGTTCATCCCCGAGCTCGCCCTCGCGCATGATGACTTCGCCGCGCACGTATTCGGATTCCTGCGTGATGCGCTCGATGGCGTGCAAGCGCTCGAGACTCATGCGCGAGAACAACGAGACTTGTCGCAAGGACAACAGACGTTCCATCAGGACTTTCTCCTCTGCGTTCGGCGAATCGACCGGAATGCGGGTCCACGGCGAGGACAGCGCGTGCGCGCGAAGCTGCGCATCGGCGAGGTCGCGGGGCGGCGCGACGTCGCCGCGCAATGCGGCGAGTTTTTCGTCGAGTGGCATCGGTTCGAGCAACAGCACGAGCTGGCGCGACACATCGCGATCGCCCAGCTGCGACACGACTTCGAGTGCGTCGCCGCGCACCCGACCCGACGCGAGGCGCAACGCGCGTTCGGCGCTTCGCACCACGCGCTCGTCCTCGAGGCGCGCAAGCGCGCGCCATGCGAGCCGCAGCGCGCGAGCGAAGGCGTCGCCAATCGCGACCGACGTAAAACGCGGCACCGCGACTTCCGCTGCGCTGAATGCGCGAGCGCAGTGCAGTGCGCCGATCGCTTCGCGCACGGACTCGCCATAGGTGCGGCGGAGCAGGCCGCGAGCGGCCGGTGAGCCGACGGCGGCCAGCACGCGCATGGCGGCTCCGATCGCCGACTCCTCCGGTGCGGCGAGAATCGGCCGTACGGCGAGCGCGCCGCGGTCGCCCCATGCGGCCAGCGCGTCGATTGCCGCGTTGCGCACCTCGCGCGAGCCGTCGCGCAGCGCGGTGGCAAGCAGCGCCGCAGCGTCGGCGACGTGTCGTGTCGCGAGCGCCGCCACCGCCGCGCATCGCACCGCCACGTCCGGGTCCTGCAGCGCGTTGCCGAGCGCGGCGACCTCGACCGCTCCGCCGTCCGCGGCCCGCGCCAGCGCCCGCAGCGCTGCGGCCCGCACCCGCGGATCGCGTGCATCGAGCTGCTGTGCCGCAGCGCGCGCGAACGCGGCCGGTGCCGCGTCGAGGGCAGCGACGACGGCCGCCGCGTCGCCGGAATCGAGCAGATCGACGAGCACCGCGTCCCCGTCGGGGCCGATCCGACGAGCCGCCTCGGCGCGTACACACAGATCCGGGTCGGCGAGACTTGCCTGTAGCGCCGCTGCGACGATCGGTTCCTGCAACGCGGCCGCTGGCATCGCGCGCAACGCCACGCGTCGCACCGAAGCGTCGGGATCGGCGAGCGCATCGCGCCACAGCGTCGGATCCGATTCCACCGTTGCGAGCGCTTCCAGACACGCCGCGCGCAGGCGCGGACTCGCGTACGTGACGGCGTCGCGCACCGGATCCGCAACGCCGTGCGACACGAGCAGCCGCGGCATCTCGAGCACCGCGGCGCTCGGTTCGCCGGTTTCGGTGCGCGCAAGACGGCTCCAGAGTTCCGCGAGCGATTGGAGCTCGCGCGTCCCGATCTCGCCGCGCAGTTCGCGCAGATCGAGCCGCCCGGCGCGCAACTCGGTCACGATTGCCGCGAGGTACTGCCGGCGCACCGCGAGATTCGCGAGCAGGTAGAGCAGCGCGAGAGCCGCACCAGCCCCTGCCAGCAGATCCGCCGGCAATGTGTCGACGGCGAGCAGCACCGCGCCGGCGAGGGACATGCCCGAGTACACGACGATGCCTTCGAGGAACGCCCGAACCCGCGAACGGAAGCGTTGGGGCAGTGCGTTGCCGGCGAGCGTGCGCACTGGAACCGCGAGTGCGTTGTCCAGCAGTTCGCGGTTGGCCCGCGCGGCGACCGCCGTCGCGAGGCCCGGTGCGAACGCGAGACCGACGAAGCTTCCGATCGTCAGCAGCGGATGGAGCAGATTCGCGGTCGGCACGCCGAGTCGGCGAATCGCGAGCGGCGTTACGACCAGCTCGACCAACACCTCGACCCCGTTGCTCACCGCGAGGTACAGCGCGAGGAACGCGGCCAGTCGTGCTTCATCGGGGAACGCCGCCGCGATCATTCCCGAGTACAGGTACTGGGCGACGAAGACCGCAAGCACCATCGCGAGCGACGAGGCGATCAGGCGACGGCCGAGCGGCGAGCCGCGCAGGTATCGCATCGCGGCACTGATCCCAGCGACGGAGGTCTCGTCCTCCTCGCCCGCCGCGAGCGCGCGCCACCGCTGGAAACGCGCGCGTGAGCCGAACACCAACGCGGCCGCCGCCAGAAGACCCAACGCCCAGCCGACGAGCAGCGCTTCCGGCGAGAGCGCCGACACGACACCGATTGCGGTTCCGCCGCCGAGCGCGCCGCCGAGCGAGAGGCCGGCCGTGAACAGCGGCACCAATCGCTTGGCGGCGAGCGTGTCGAAGAAGTCGCCGATCAGCGCCCAGTAGTGATTGGTGAGAACGGCCTGGGTCGCGAAGAAGAGGCAGTAGAGCGCCACCAGTCCGGGCGCCGACCCCGCGCGCACCGCAAACGCGGCGAGCGCGACCGCGAGCGCCGCCACCACGAGCAGCTCCACCAGCACCCGATCGTTGCGTGCACGACCGACGCGAAGCGCATACAGCAGCGACGCTGCGACCGTCGTGAGCGACGCCGCGACGAACGTCGCGGGCAGGCGCCCGGCGCCGAGCCGGGCGAGGAAGAGCGACTCGCTGCCCGCCTGCCCGAGCATCTGCGCGACCGACACCAACACACCGAGCCCCAGGAAGAACGCAAAGCGTTCTCGCTCGGCAGTGCGCACGCTGGCGAACCACCGTCCCATCTCAGCGCAACCGGATCGGCATCTCAGTCATCGTCGCGGATCACGACGCGGGCGACCAGCCGATGCGAGTCCGGCCGCGCAGCTGTGACGCGCTTCATACTGGCCCCCCGAGTGATTGCGGTACCCACGATTGCGGTGCGCGCACCCGGTTATACCAGCGCGTCGGGTAAGCTGTCCGCCGCGACGAGGGCTGCGCACCCGGAACCAGCGGTGGGGACGTCGACGATGGCTGCAGTTGTGCCCCAACCCCGCTTTGATCCTCGCGCCTGCCCGGCGCTGCTCGCGATGCACGGCGCCGCGCTCGCGGCGATCTGGACCGGCGTGTCACCCGTTGCCATTGCCGTGGCCGCCGCGCTGTTCGTGATCCGCGGCTTCGCACTCACCGCCGGTTATCACCGTTACTTCTCGCACCGCGCCTATCGCGCCACGCGGCCGGTTCAGATCGCGTTCGCGGTCGTCGGCGCGAGTGCGGCCCAGCTGGGGCCGCTCTGGTGGGCGGGTCATCACCGGCGCCATCACCGCGAATCCGACGGTCCCGGTGACATCCACTCGCCCGTGACGGGCGGCTTCTTGTGGGCGCACATCGGATGGCTGCTGAGCGACCGTCACTCGCGCACCGCGATCGCCGAGGTTCCCGACCTCGACGGCGACGGCGTGCTGCGCTGGCTCGACCGCTTCCATTGGGTGCCGCCGCTCGTGCTCGCCATGGGAAGTTTCGCGCTCGGCCACACGCTCGCGGTCACGGCGCCGCAGCTCGGCACTTCGGGTGCGCAGATGCTGGTCGTCGGCTTCTTCTGGAGCACGCTCGCGCTCTACCACTCGACGTATGCGGTCAACTCGCTCGGGCACAGCCTCGGCACGCAGCGCTACGAAACCGGCGATCGCAGCCGCAACAATGCATTCGTTGCGCTGCTGACGCTCGGCGAGGGCTGGCAGAACAACCACCATCGCTTCCCGTCCGCCTCGCGCGCAGGGTTCTTCTGGTGGGAGTTCGATCCCACCTTCTGGCTGCTCCGTGTTCTTGCCGCGGTGGGTCTCGTCCATGAGCTGCGACCGGTTCCGGCCGAAGCCTACGCCGAACGACCGAGCGCGCTGCGCCGCGCCAGTACCACCGCCACCAGCGCCACGCAGCCGAATCCGAACGCGTCGCCGACGCGCCCATAGACCGAGAGATCACGACGCGGGCGGACCGCCCCCAACACCACATCGCGCGAGAACGGCTCGCTTCGCGCGATGACGCGGCCAAAGGGATCAACGATCGCCGACGGCCCTGACGTGGATCCGCGCACCAGATAGCGACGTTGCTCGATCGCGCGCAGCGCCACCAGGTCGAACATCTGCTCGGCCCACTTGTCCGCGCGAATCCAGGAATCGTTGGACGGACTGACGAGGATTTCCGCGCCAGCCGCGACGCGTCGCCCCGCCACCTCCGGCAGCATCGCCTCGTTGCAGGTGAGCACGCCGGCCAGGCCCGCGCGCGTCCGCAGCAGACGGGCCTGCTCGGCGCCATGATCGAAGACGCGAACGCGTTCGAAGCGGCGGCGCAGCAGATCGAGGCTCGCGAGCGGGAAGAACTCGGAGAATGGAACCAGATACTGCTTGTCGTAGCGGTCGCGGATCGTGCCGTCGGGCTCGACCAGGAACACGCTGTTGTAGAAACGCTCGGCGGCGCCGTCCGCCCGGCTCGGTCCGCCCACCACCAGTTCCAGATCCTTCGCCGAGAGCACGCTGGCGATCGAGCGCTGATAGAGCGGTTCGTCGGCGAGGAAGAACGTGAGAGCCGCCTCCGGCCAGAACACCACACGCGGCTTGCCACGCGCCGCGGCGTCCAGCGTTCCGCGCAGGTAGATCTCGAGATTCCGCCCGTAGAAGTCGGTACGCCACACCGAGCCGAGTTCGACATCGCCCTGCACGATCGCGACTTCGACCAGCGGCGCACCAGCGCGTTCCACGTCGCTGTTGCGCAGCGCGCATTCGCCGTAGACGAGTGCCGCGCCGAGCGGCAGCAAGCCGAGCACCGCGCCGCGCGCGGCGCGCCATCGCGACGCCGGATCGCGTCGCGCTGCCACGAGTTCCGCGAACGAGGCGTTGGCGGCCGCGGCGACGAACGAGATCGCATACGGTCCACCCAATGCGGCGATCTGGATCAGCCGACCGGCGCCCGCCTGCGAGTAGCCGAGCAATGCCCACGGATTGCCGACGAAGAAGCTGGAGCCGGTGAACAGGCGCCCGCGCAACAGCTCGCAGCCGGCCCATGCTGCACCGGCCAGCAGTGGCGTCCACGGCGATGCTCGCTTCGCAAGAGCGCGGTACGCCGGCCCGAAGAGCATGTAGTAGATCGAGCCTGTGACCGTCCATATGCCGACCGCGAACAAGTGGCTCGCGAGTGGCGGCTGCAGGAAGTACGTCTCGACCGCGGCCGGCAGCGCGTCGGCGACGAGGTACGAAGTGAAGATCGACCAGAACCAACACAGCAGCAGCGCACCGCGTGGACCGACGGCGCGAAGCGCGAGCAGGAACGGAACGAGCGCGACCATTGCGAGCGCGCGCACGCGCATCGGCGGGAAGGCCAACGCATAGGCGACGCCCGAAAGCGCGGTTGCCGCGAGCGCTGCGGCGATGCGGTTCAATGCGGCAGCGCGGCAAGCGCGGCGAGATCGCCTTCGAGGCCGTGGGATTCGAAGAGCTGGCGCGCCGCGTCGCGACACGCGGTGGCGTCGAGTTCGCCCATCCGCTTCGGTCCCCTCCCCTCGCCGAGGTGACGCGCCGCTTCGTACAACGTCCGTCCCTGCTCGGGATGCATCCCGAGCCGCTCCGCTTCCGCGACACTCTTCGCCCACCATTGCGTCGCCGCGCCGTGTCGGCCGCGCAGCCAGTCGAGCGTTCCAGCGAGACGCCAGACCTCGGGCCGGCGGGCAGCGACCTTCTCGGCGAGTCGCACCGCGGTCTTGCAGTCGCGACGCGCGCTGCGCTCGAGCACTGCCGTGTTGCCACGTGCCTCGATGCGCGCGACATCCACCAGCAGGCGCGCGCTCGCATAGCGGCTCTCGTGGAACGGCGGCTGGCGTCCGGCACGCGCGACCAGCGCACCAGCCCGCTCGATCGCCGCCTCGGAGCCCGCGAGATCACCCGCGAGGCAGTGGATTTTCGCGACGGTACCGAGCGCCTGGATCTGGAAGCTCGGTTCACCATGGTCGTGGTAATACTGTTCGATCGCCGCGAGCGCCTCCGTCAGTTCGCGCCGTTCCAGATGCAGATACGCGCCCAGCGCTTGCAACGCGGCATGCGCGTGATCGTGGCGATAGCGCTCGGCAAAGTCGGCGAGCCCGCTCAGCCGCTCGCGCGCGCCGGCGAAATCGCCGCGGAAGATGCGCCGCTCGCACTCGAGGTCGAGGTACGTCTGGAACTCCCAAAGTCGGCCGAATCCCAGCCCTTCCGCGAGAACCCCGGCTTCGATGTCGTGCACGGCGGACCAGTCGCCTTCCAGGTAATGATGGATCCAAGCCATCAGGCGGTAGTAGAGCATCAGCTCGCGGACGTTCCCGTGTTCGACGATCTCGCGGGTGCGGTCGAGCAGCCGCCGTCCCAAGGACAGGGAGACGCCGCCGTACGAGAAGATCGCGAGCGCGCCGGCATAGATGCCACCAGCCTCGGGGATCGAGCCGGGGTCGACGCGCATGACCCGACGCAGTGTCGCTAGCGTGTCGAAGACGAACTCGGGCGACGTGGTGCTCTGCGAGAGACCGCGCCGGAAGCGGATGTCGATCTGCTCGCGCTGGGCAGCGGTCGCGACGGGACCCGTGCCGCGCCACGGCCGGTAAGCGTTCCAGACGACCGCGCCCACGTCCGCTCCGAAGCCGAGCGTGCGCCCGAGTCGGCTCGGTGAAATCGGATCGCCGAGGTGCGCGAGTGCCGCGTTGAAGTGATCGATCGCTTCGACGAGGCTGCCGCGATTCATCAGCGCGATGCCGACGCTCTTTTCGAGCTCGGCCAGCTTGCGCGGGTCGCCGCCCTCGGGATGGAGCTGCAGGTAGATCGCAGCCGCCTGGCGAAAGAAGTGCAGTGCCTCGTTGGACGCCGCGGCCTGCACCGCCTCTCGACCGGCGCGGAACAGGAACCCCTCGGCGCGTTCGAGGTCGCGTCCCTGACCGTAGTGCCAGGCGAGCATCGCGAGGAAGCCGGGCACGCGGTCGGTCAGCCAGACCTCGATCGCTTCCGCCACCCTTCTGTGCAGATCCTCACGACGTGCGCGAAGCATCGTCCCATAGACCACTTCCTGCAGCAGCGGATGCTTGAAGCTCCACACCTGGCCGTCAGCGCTGCCGGCGGCGGCCACGATCAGCGCTGCGTCGGCGAGCTCGCGCAGCGTTTCGTCGAGGCCGTCCTTGGCGAGCACTTCGTTCAGCACGGGCACCCAGAACGTGCCGCCGATCACGCTCGCGACCTCGAGTGCGCGACGCCGCTCGACCGGCAGGCGGTCGAGACGCCCGACGATCGTCTCCTCGACGGTACCTGGAATCACCGCGGCGTAGATGCGTTCGGTGGCGAAGAGCCTGCCATCGCGTACCTCGACGGCGTCATCGTCTACGAGCGATCGCACGACTTCCTCGGCGAAGAAGGGGTTGCCGGCCACCTTCGCGAGAATCGCCGCGCGCGTGACGGGCGGGACGTCGCCGCCCGCAAAGAAATTCTCGACCAGCCGCGTCACGTCGCGCGCTCCGAGCGCCGACAACTCGATCGCCGTATGGCGCTCACCGCAGTTCGACCGCACGAATTCGAGAACGCGACCGGTCGTTTCGGGGTACTGCGGGCGCGCGAGGAACAGGAACAGGGCGGGTACCACCTCGCCGCGACACAACACTTCGCAGAGCAGCTCGATCGAGGAGCCGTCCGCCCAGTGCAGGTCATCGAAGACCAGCACGAGCGGCCGTTGCGCTGCAAGGCCCGCGAGCACGCGTGTGACGGCGCGCTGTAGCAGCTTTCCGCGAGCATCACCTTGCATCGCTTCGACCCGATGACGCTCGTCGGCGCGCAGTTGCACGTTCGTCAGCGCTGCGAGGAACGGAAGCAGTTCGGCGGCCTCGTCGCCGAGCAGCGCACCCAGCGCTGCCTCCAACTTTGCGAGCGCGGCGTCACCGTCATCGGTGCCGATCCCCGCCCAGGTTCGGAACAAGTCGATGAATGGGTGGTGGCGCAGGTTCTGCCCGATCGAGATCGAACGCCCTTCGAGCCACATCACTTGCTGCGACTCGGGCGCCGCCAGTAGTTCCGCGAGCAGGCGCGACTTGCCGAGTCCAGCCTCGGCGACAACGGTCACGACTCCACTCACACCCTGCGCCAGCGACGCGACACGCGCGCGGAGCAGCTCCAACTCGCCCGCGCGTCCGACCATCGGCGAGGTGATCGCGCCGCTTCCACCCCGCGGCCGATGCACACGCTCCTCGTCGGAGAGCAGCGCGTACGCAGCGACGGTATTTCGCTTTCCCTTCAACGCGAGCGGCTGGAGCGCGCGGAACTCGAACTCGCCCCGCGTCGCTCGAAACGTCTCGCGACCGACCCAGATCTCTCCGGCCGGCGCCCTGTCCTTCAGCCGCGAAGCGATATTCACGACATCGCCGAAGACCGGCAGATCCGACGTGCCGGCGCTCTTGCGCGGATCGGCGATCACCGAGCCCGTGTTGACACCGCACTGCACCTCGAGCGCGCGCGCGATCCCGTTGCGCTGGCCGTAGTCCCGCACTGCGCGGCGCATCTCGAGCGCGGCATTCACGGCTGCGCGCGGTGCGTTCTCGATCGCGACCGGCGCCCCGAATACGGCGACGACCCAGTCTCCTGCGTGCTTCTCGACATGGCCACCGTGCTTCACGACGATCGCGTCGAGCAGCAGCAGACATTCGCCGAGTGTGGTGTACGAAGCCTCGTCGCCGCCGGGATCGCCGACCGCGGTGAAACCCGCGATGTCGGCGAACAGTACGGTCGCCCGGCGGCGACCCGTCTCGCAGAGTTCGATCGCGGCGGCGACGCGCCGCTCGAGATCGCGACGCCGATCCAGCGGCATGCCGGCAAGCGTTGCCTCGTGGATCCGTGGATGCCGGAATCGCCATTCCTGCTCGTCGCCGGAGACGAGCAGGCCCGCGTCCTCGAGCGCAGGCAACGCCTCGCCCAGCTCGCTCTGGCCGAGCACGACGGAGAGCATCGGCAACCAGAAGCGGGCGCCGCTCGCCGCCGCGGTTTCGAGCACGCGACGGCTTTCGCCCGGGAGTCGATCGAGACGCGCTTCGAGAATCGCCTCGAGCGTGCCGGGGATCCGTGCGTCGTGAATGCGCTCCGTCGCGTGGAGAGCGCCATCGCGAAGCGTCACCGCGCCTTCATCGTGGAGCATGCGCAGGGCTTCCTCGGCAAAGAGCGGATTCCCTGCCGCCCTGGCCGCGATCTCGTCCCGCACGCCGGCGGGCAACTCTCCGCCGCCCAGTAGATTATCGAGCAGCCCCATCGCGTCGCTCGGGCCGAGTGGCAAGAGTTCGACCACGCACGCGTCGGGCCGCTCGGCGCGCACGAACGCGAACACGCGATCGGAGGTCTCGGGGTGACGCGGGCTGGCCGCGAGCACGAAGAGCAGAGGCGACACGACTTCGGGTCGAATCAGATCCTGCAGCAGCTCGATGGAGGCGTCGTCGGCAGTATCGAGGTCGTCGAGGACGAGCACGACCGGGCGCTCGTCCGCGATGGCATTCAAGACCCGCGCGAGCGTGCGTCCGAGCTGCTCGCCACCCGTTGCACCGTCGGCCGCCGCGACGCGCCGGCGCTCGTCGGCATGCACGCGCACGTTCATCAGTGTCGCCACGAACGGAAGCACGCCCGCGGCCTCGCTGCCGAGGAGCTGCTCGAGCGCCGCCTCGAGCTTTGCGAGCGGCGCGGCGACGTCCTCGACGCCGATCCCGGCCCAGACGCGCAGCAGATCGGCGAAGGGATGGTGCGGCAGTGTCGGGCCGGCCGATTGCGAACGGGCCTCGAGCCAATGCACGGCCTCCGCTTCGGGTGAGGCCGCCAGCTCGGCGATCAGCCTCGTCTTGCCGATTCCCGTCTCGGCCAGGATGCACGCGACGCCGCTCTCGCCGCGCGCGAGTGCCGCGAGCCTCGCGCGTAGCGCGGCGAGTTCGCGGCCCCGGCCGACGAGCGGGGACGAGAACGCACCCGCGGCGCCCGGTCGAGCAATCGCCTCGGCGGGGATGACGAGCGAGTAGATCGGCACCGCGGCCTGCCTGCCATCGACCGAGAAGGGCGCGAGCGCGCGATACGCGTGATCCGCGACGGTCATGCGCCAGGTCTCGGGACCGACCCAGATTTCGCCGGCCGGGGACGCGTCCTTCAGCTTCGAAGCGAGAGTCACGAAGTCGCCGAGCACGGGTTGATCGGCGGCGGCGCGGCCCGCGGCGGCCATGGCGGCGCCCGTGTTGATGCCGCTGTGGACCTCGAGCGGGCGCGCGATGCCGCGCCGCCCGAGGTACTCGGGCACGGCCCGCCGCATCTCGATCGCAGCGCGAAGGGCGGCGCTCGGCGCAGTCTCGGCCCCGAGCGGTGCTCCGAACACGGCTACCACGCAGTCGCCGGCGTGCTTCTCGACGCGCCCGCCATGCTTCACGACGATCGCGTCGAGCAGTCGCATGCAGGCGCCGATGATCTCGTACGCCTCTTCGTCACCAGCCTGCTCGACGAGCGAGGTAAAGCCTGTGATGTCCGCAAAGAGCACCGTGGCGCGCCGACGCTCGATCTCGCGTCGGGTTCCGGGGGATCCCGGCTCGGGGGTGTCGTCGGGCGCGGCCATGAACTCGGGGCGAGTCTAGTGTGCTCGTCCCGCCGGCGTCGCGCGGCTTGGACCTTCCCGATTGCTTCCCTTACTCTCCGCAGGCTCGGCGCAGCGCGGAGGCGTGATCGCAGGGTCCTGCTCGAGCTCGGTGCTTCGTGAACTCCGTGAGACCCGGAAGGGAGCAGCGGCAGCGAGGGACCGGCGGCGAGCAGGGGTGCCCTGCGATCTTGCCTCCGCGCTGCAAATCGACCCCCGCTCCATCTCGAGGCCGGCGCTTGAGCTACCAGGTCCTCGCCCGCAAATGGCGTCCGCAGAATTTCGAGGAGGTGACGGGCCAGGAGCACGTCACCACCGCGCTGCGCAATGCCATCGCGATGGGCCGCGTCCCGCACGCGGTGCTGCTCTGCGGCCCCCGCGGCGTCGGCAAGACCACCATCGCACGGATCCTGTCGCGCTGTCTCAATTGCGAGAAGGGCCCGACCGCGACGCCTTGTGGCGTGTGCTCGTCGTGCATCGAGATCGCCAGCGGCGCTTCGACCGACGTGCAGGAGATCGATGCCGCGAGCCGCACGTCGGTCGATGACGTGCGCGAGCTGATCGAAGCGGTCCGCTACGCACCGTCACCTGGCAAGTACCGGATCTTCGTGGTCGACGAAGTACACATGCTGTCGACGCCGGCCTTCAACGCGCTGCTGAAGACGCTCGAGGAACCACCCCCGCGCTGTCTCTTCGTATTCGCCACCACGAACCCGGAGAAGATCCCGTTCACGGTGGTGTCGCGCTGCCAGCGCTACGACCTGCGCCGACTGCCGACCGCGGAAGTGACGGCGCGGCTCGCGGAGGTCGCGAAGGCCGAGGGCATCGCCGTCTCGCCGCGCAGCCTGCTCGCGATCGCGCGCGAGGGCGACGGTTCGATGCGCGATTCGCTGACGCTGCTCGACCAGGTGATCGCGATGGGCGGCACCGAGGTGAACGACGACCGCGTCGCCGAGGTGCTCGACCTGATCGACCGCCGCGTACTGCTGGCGATCGTCGCGGCGTGCGTCGACGCGGATCCGGCCGGCGCGCTCGCTGCGTGCGGCCGCGCCGCCGAGATGGGTATCGAGGCGCGCAGGCTGGGCGGCGAGCTGCTCTCGTTGCTGCGCGATCTCGTCGTGCTGCGCATCGCGCCGAATGCGGAAGGCCTCGTCGAAGGCAGCGACAGCGAACTCGAAGAGCTACGCCAGCTCGCGTCGCGCACCGACGCGGGCCGTTTGCGCCGGATGTTCCGCGCGCTGGTCCGCGAGCAGGAAGATCTCGCTTGGGCGCCGCAGCCTTTCGCAGTGCTGGAGATGGCATTGGTGCGTCTCGCGACGACGTCCGCCGGCGAAGACGTGCAAGCGCTGCTGGGCCGACTCGACGCACTGGAGCGGCGCCTCGCAAGCAGCGGATCATCTGGCGATGACGGGCCCGGCGGAAGCAATCGCGGTCCCCGCCCTCCTTCGGCGCGTCCGCCCGACGCGCGATCCGCGCCGCATCCGCCTGCCAAGGGCGCTTCTCCTCGCAGCGAGCACGCGCTCGAGGTCGCCGCCAAGCCCAGCGAAGACGAGTCCACGCCGGTGTCGGCCGGGACTCGCGCCGATCCGCCCGATCCGAACCCGCTGCCGCTACTCGACCGCCTCCGCGCGCTCGCCTCGGAGCGCGACCGTGCGCTCGGCGCGGCGCTCGATGGCGTCGTGCTCAGCGATCGAACCGAGACGAGCGTCACGATCCGAGCGGCACAGCCGTTCGCGGCGCACCGACTGGAGCGCCGCCGCGCCGATCTCGAAGCCATCTGCGTGCGCCTGTTCGGCCGGCCGATGCGCGTCACCATCGCCGGACCGAGCGGCGATGCGCGCACGAGCGGCGCCGCCGCTGATGACGAGGCGGTGCGCCAACGCCGGCGCGAGGCGCTCGCGCATCCCGCGATCAACGCGACGCTCGAAATCCTGGGAGGCGAAGTGATCGAGATCCGTACGCTCGGCGAAGCCGGCGGCCCGAGCGGAACGACGCCGTGAGCACGCCGGATCTCGCAGCGCTGCTTCGACAGGCGCAAGCGATGCAGGCGCGGATGACGGCGCTGCAGCGCGATCTCGCTCGTCGCAGCGTCGCGGGCAGCGCCGGCGCGGGACTCGTCACCGCAACCGTTTCGGGCGAGCTTCGGGTGCTGCAAGTCGAGATCGACCCGCAGCTCCTCGCAGCCGGTGATCGGGCAATGCTTCAGGATCTCGTCGCCGCGGCGCTGAACGCAGCGCTCGCGAGCGCGCAGCGGATGGTGCAAGAGGAAATGCAGCGCGCCGCCGGCGGCCTGTCGCTGCAGCCCGGCGCAGTTCCCGGCGAAGATCCCTCGTCGCGCTGAGTCGGTCCGCAGCGCGAACGCGGCCTCGTGAACCACGCCGCGCGCCTTTGGCTCGCTACGCGGGACCGCTAGGATCGGCCGGCGTGCGCAACTCCGCTCCGATCCAACGTCTCGTCGCAGCCTTGCGGCGCCTCCCTGGGATTGGCGAGAAGTCCGCAACGCGACTCGCGTTCCACATGCTCTCGGCGCCCGAGTCGCATGTCGAGGAGCTGGCCGAGGCGATCTTGCGGCTGAAGAAGGAGATCGTTCTCTGCGCGGAGTGCTTCGACCTGACCGACGCCTCGCCGTGCGCGATCTGCCGCGACGAGCGCCGTGACGCGTCACAGCTCTGCGTGGTCGAGGAGCCCGCGGACCTCGCGGCGATCGAGGCGACGGGCAGCTACTCCGGTCGCTACCACGTGCTCGGCGGTGCGCTCTCACCGATCGACGGCATCGGGCCCGACGAACTGCGCGTCGCAGACCTCGAATCGCGCGTGTGCCGCGGGGGCGTGCGCGAACTGATCCTCGCCACCAATCCGACCGCCGAGGGCGACGCGACCGCTCACTACCTGGCGGACCGGCTCCGCGGCAGCGGCGTGCGCGCAACACGAATCGCATGCGGCATGCCGCTCGGGGGCGATCTCGAATACGCCGACCCGGTCACGATCGGTCGCTCGCTTGCGAATCGCCGCGATCTCGAATGACCTCGCCGCTCGCCGTTGGCTCGCTACGCGGGAAACGGGAGGAGCACTTCGAAAGGTCCTACGAGATTCATTGGCGACCGAGAGTCTCGTGGACCTCGCCGCTTGCCGTCGGCTCGCTACGCGGGAGCAACGATCGTTCTCTAAAGCACGGCCCGATACAGGCCGAAGGGGCAACGAGTATTGGGCCGGGGCGTGCTTGCCGCGCGCTCGGCTCGCGGGGTAGAGTGCGCGGGCATTCCGCGGCGAATCCCCAGTCACGTCAGGACTTACGGATCCAGATGCCGTCCGGCGATACCCAACTCGTGCTCTTCGACGAGGACTACAGAAAAGTCCTCGGCGTCTGCGAGCGCTTGGCCCGCGACGCCCACGCCAAGGGCGTCTTCGTCGTCGACAAGAACGGCCTGCTGATGGCCGAGGCAGGCGACCTGCGCGGCCTCGACACGACGAGTCTCGCGTCGCTGACTGCAGGCAGCATCGCGGCGACCGGCGGACTCGCCAAGATCATCGGCGAGGAAGAGTTCCCGATCCATTTCCACCAGGGTGCGCGCGACAACCTCCACATGACCGTGGTGGCGAAGCGCATCATCCTGGTCGTGATCTTCGATGATCGTTCCTCGCTCGGCCTGGTGCGCCTGCGCGTCAAGAAGGCCGGGAGCGAGCTGGCTCGGCTCTTCGAGGAGATCCAGAAGAAGAGCGAGCGGGCGCGCAACAGCGCCACGAGTCCGTTCGCCGAGATCACCGACGACGACATCGATAAGCTGTTCGCGGACTAGCAGAGCGCAAGACAGGGGCCATGTCGTTCATCAACTACGCATCACGAGAGATCAACTGCAAGGTCGTCTTCTACGGGCCCGGCCTGTGCGGGAAGACCACCAACCTGCAGTTCATCTATGCGAAGACGAACCCCGACCTGAAGGGAAAGATGATCTCGCTGGCGACGGAAACCGAGCGCACGCTGTTCTTCGACTTCCTGCCGCTCGCGCTCGGCCAGATCCGCGGCTTCAAGACCCGCTTTCATCTCTACACGGTTCCCGGTCAGGTCTTCTATGACGCGAGCCGCAAGCTGATCCTGAAGGGCGTGGACGGCGTGGTCTTCGTCGCGGACTCCCAGGTCGAGCGCATGGAGGCCAACCTCGAGAGCCTCGACAATCTGCGCGTGAACCTCGGCGAGCAGGGCTACGACCTCGCGAAGGTTCCCTACATCGTCCAGTACAACAAACGCGATCTGCCCAATGCGGCACCGCTCGATGAGATGCGCCGCTTGCTCAATCCGACCGGCGCGCCCGACTTCGAGGCTTGCGCGACCGTCGGCAAGGGCGTCTTCGAAACGCTGAAGGCCGTCGCGAAGGGCGTGCTCACCGATCTGAAGCGCATGGCGCGCTGAGCGCGCCTGGCCCGCTGCATCATCTCGCATGGCGCGCAGGGTCGGCTGGATGGCTCGCTATTTTCGGCGGGATAGAATGCGGCGATGCCCCACGCGCGCGTCGGCTCCCACGAGCTCCAATTCGAGATCCACGGCGAGGCGACGGGCACGCCGCTGCTGCTGATCGTCGGACTCGGCGGCTCGTCGCGCGGCTGGCACGCGCTGCAGGTCCCGGATTTCTCCGCGGCACATCGCACGATCACCTACGACCACCGCGGTGTCGGCGCGAGCCAGGATCCGGGTGGCGCCTTCTCGATCGCCGATCTCGCCGATGACGCGGCCCGCCTGCTCGACGCCATCGGCATCGAATGCGCCCACGTACTCGGCGCGTTCCTCGGCGGCATGGTCGCCCAGGAGCTTGCGCTGCGACATCCAGCGCGTGTCGAGCGCGTCGTGCTGGTCGGCACCTACGCGCGCGCCGACGCGAAGCGCCGCATGCTGCTCGAGAAATGGAAGGCGATGGTCGGACACGGCTTGCCACTCGCTGTGATTGCACAGGAGCGGATGCTCTGGACGCTTTCCGACGAGACGCTCGAACAGACCGACCTGATCGATCCGATGATGCAGGGATTCCTTCGCAACGCGATGCCGATGTCCGACGAGGTCTTCACCCGCCAGTGCGAAGCATGTCTCGCCCACGACGCCTCCGCGCGGCTCGCATCCCTCGCGCATCCCACCCTCGTCGTCTGCGGGCAAGAAGATCTGCTGACGCCGCCGCGGCTGCACCGCGCACTCGCAGCGGCGCTGCCGGACGCGCAACTCGTCACGATCCCGAACGCGGCACATCTGGTGATGGCCGAGGCGACCCGACGTTTCAACCAGACCGTTCTGCACTTCCTCGAAGCATGAGCCCTGCGAGAGGACCGCGCAGCGAGCCGACGGCGAGCGAAGTTCATCGGGCGCGCGATGGGATGATTCACAACGTTCGTGGGGAACCAGCGTGAGACTCTTTGCTCTTCCGGGATCTCGCCGCAAGGCGTCGCACAATCGCGCGCTGCTCGGCATCGCGGCCGCGATCGCCGAGAAGAACGGCGCGAGCGTCGACGTCGGCGAACTGCGCGACTTCGACATGCCGCTCTACGATGGCGACCTCGAGTCTTCGTCGGGCATGCCCGACGGCACGACGCGCCTCGCGGGGCGCATCGCGGCCGCCGACGGCCTGTTGATCGCGTCGCCTGAGTACAACTTCTCGGTGCCCGGCGTCCTGAAGAACGCGATCGACTGGCTGTCGCGTACCAAGCCGATGCCACTGCGTGGAAAACGCGCGCTGCTGCTCTCGGCATCGCCGTCGCTGGTGGGCGGCAACCGCGGGCTCTGGGCGTTGCGCGTTCCGCTCGAGCTGCTCGGTGTGCACGTGTTCCCGGACATGTACTCGCTGGCACAGGCGCACGAGAAGCTCGACGCGAGCGCCGTCACCGATCCGGGTCTCGCGAAATTCCTCGAATCGCTCGTGAAGCGCTTCGTGGAGGAAGTCCGGCTGCACGCGCGCACGGCGTAGCGCGCTACTCCGGATCCGCGGCGACAGCCGCGACCAGCGCCAGGTCCTGCTGCCGCACCGCCGCGGCGTCGAAGTTCCTGGCGGCACCGAGCATCCGCGTGAGTGCCTCCTGCACCGGCATCGGCGGCTTCGTCTCACCCTTCTTGATCTTGTGGAAGCGCACCGGATTGCAGCGCGCCACCACGAACGTGCGCAGATACGGCGATCGAAACCCGCGCGCTTCCAGCGCGGCGACGATCTTGCGCACTTCGGCGTCGATCGCGAGCAACCGCGAGGCGAAACCCTCGCGCTCGCGCAGGCTCGCCGCGAGCGAGCGGTCCGAGAAGCGATCGACCTTGCGCAGAAGCGGCGCGTACGCGCCCGCCGCGAAGCGGCTCTCCTGTTCGTATGCGACACCGAGCGTCAGCAGCTCCGCACTTTCGAACTGCGAAGTCCAGGCGCTCTCGAGCGCGCGTGGCTCGCGCTTCGCGATCGCGCGCGCCATCCGGATCACCTCGAGCGCACGGTCGCGCAGGTTGTGCGCCTTCTCGGTGTTGAGCGCGAGGATGCGGAACGCGAGCTGCTCGTCGGGCGATACCAGCGCCGTCACCTGTTTCAGTCCGAGCACCTTCGCCGCCGCCAGCCGATGGCGACCATTGGGCGTCCAGAAGCCGCCGCTTGCGCCGCGCACGACGATGATCGGATCGAGGAACGAGCCCGACTCGAGGATCTTCTGCGCGAGTCGCTTCGCGTGCGTCGGCGACAGATCGCGCTGGAACGGCGTCGGTTCGACGGCGTCGCGGGGGAACGACGCGAGCAGCATCGCCTTTCCCGACAGCGGCTCGCGATAGGCAGCGAGTGGCGCACCGCCGGCCGCGCGCACGTCCGCCACCAGCGACGCGACCTCGGGCGCATCGAACGCGAGCGCCAGCTCGGTCGCTTCGAGACCACGCGCCTCGCGCGCGGGTACGATCCGCTTGCGCGCGCTGGTCGCGCGTTTGTTCCCGCCCAAACGGCGCGCGCCACTCGCCTTCTTCGACGATCTCTTCGCTGCCACGCCCGGCATCCTAGCCGAGCCGCTCTAGACTCGGGCCATGTCGCAATCCCACCTCGACGAGATCCGCGAGCAATTCACGCGTCAGGCCGACGCCTACGCGCAGATGGAGCAGACGCGCGACCAGCGCGCCCTCGACGCACTCGTGTCGATCGCGGACGTACGACCGGCCGACCGGGTCCTCGACGTCGCGTGCGGTCCCGGTTTCCTCACGCTGACCTTTGCCGCGCGCTGCGCCGAAGCCGTTGGAGTCGATGCAACCGCCACCTGGATCGCGCGCGCGAGCGGGGACGCCAAGCGCCGCGGACTTGCAAACGCGCGCTTCGAAGCGGGCGACGCCGGATCCCTTCCCTTCCCCGACGCGCGCTTCGACATCGTCGCGTGTCGCGCCGCCTTCCACCACTTCCCGAATCCCGCGCGCGTTCTGTCCGAGATGATGCGCGTCGCCGTGCCCGGTGGTCGCCTGCTGATCGCCGACATGCTCGGCAGCGAAGTCCCTGCCATGGCGGCGCTGCACGACCAGATCGAGCGCCTCTGCGATCCGACCCACACGCGCGCGATCGCGGCTTCCGAGTTCGCGAGGCTCTTCGCCGAGGCGGGCCTCGAAGTCGCGCGCAACATCCCGACGACGGTCGGCTACGACGTCGAAGCGTGGATGACTCACGGCGGTCCGTGCGACGCAGATGCGCGGGAGATCATCCGGCTGCTCGAGTCGTCACGGATCGAGAATGCGGCCGATCTCGAAGTCGAGCGCGTCGACGGCCGGCTCCGCTTCCGCCACCGGATCGCGATCTTCGTCCTCCGCGTTCCCGAGCGCTGACTACTCTTTCGCCAACTCCGGCGGATCGGGACGCGGCAACCGCTCGGCCAGCGGTGGCAGCGCGCGCAACGCTTCGCTGCGACCCTGCTGATACCAGTACGCAGTGCTCGAGTAATCGTTCGCGAGCGCATTGTCGTGGCCGGTCTCGATCGTCACACGGATCGCCTTCTCGAATCGGATCGGATCCTCGATGTGGAAGCGGTACATCGAGTTCTTGCCGCCCCACGGCCACGCGGGCGTTCCGCTGTAGACGGTGAGTCCGTGGTACGGCGCGCAGTACTCCTGCTGCGGACAGAACGCGGTGTTGAAATAGTCTTCCGTGCCGGTGCCATGCAGGCGGGGCGGCCAACGCATGGCGCCCGCCGCGGGCGCCATGCCCGCCGGATCCTCGAGGTCCTCGTCGACGAAGATCATGTCGTCGCCTTCGCCGTACCAGTCGTTGAGTTGACGCTCGAAGACGTCGACGTTGAGCACGCAGCCGACGTATTGCCCGCGACCGCGCACGTCGAGGATCGTGTAGTTGCGGGCCGCATCGAGATTCGGCTCCGCCCACGGGCCGGCGAGGCGCTTCTCGATCGTCGCGTAGTCCTCCGGCCCGTAGCCCTTCTCGCGCGCGGTGCCGGCTGCCTTCGGGATGCGATTCCACGATGCGTGGAATCGCGCGAGATCGCCGTCGAGACGCGGATACTCCTCGTAGTCGATGTAGAAGAAGAAGATCCGCGTCCGCGCGCCCTGGTTCTCGATCTCGAAGCGCGCGCCCGCTGCGAACGGCATCGGGAGCCAGCAGTTCATGCCGCGCCCGTCCTGCGGGCTCATCTGCAGCGGCAGCGACACGAAGTTGCGGTGCAACCCAAAACCAATCCCGAAGAAGTCCCCGAGCGGCACCTCGACGCTCGGCGTGGCCTCGCCGTCCCACCAGATGCGCAGCACCAGCCCGCACAACTCGTGTTCCTCGGGCGGGAACGCCATCGTCGTGACCCAGATGTGCTTCACGCAGCCGGCGCCAGCGATCCGCCCGAGTTCGACGCCCGCCCCCGGCGGCACCAACACGAAGTCGCGATTCGCGCCGCTGCGATCCCATGACGAGAGGCGGCGGCGCCTGAAATCCCGAAGTCGGGCGAGACTGGCCAGCGATCCGGTACCGAGCTGCATGGCGTCCTCAGCGATCGAATACGATGCGAGACCCTACCGCAGCGGACACCGCGGTATGCTCCGGCAGCATCGCGAGGAGGAGCCTCATGCGAATCCGTCGAGCGACACGAGTCCCTGGTTTCCTGGGTGGGGCGCTCTGGCTGCTGAACGCGGCGTGTGCCGGTGAGCACTCCGTGCCGGGCCTGCGCGCGCTGCTCGCCCCGTCGACATGTTCGAGCTATCTGACGGCAGTCGAGAGCAGCATGCGCTTCGACGCCGACCTCTCGACGCCGGGTGCGGCGCCGTCCCTGACCTTCGAGATGAACATCCCCGGCTTCGCGACGACGATCCTGCTCACGCGCCAGGTCGTACTCACGCTGCCGGCGGCCTTCGGCTTCGCGGGCTTCGATGCGTTGGGCGCGGGAGCGCAGATCGGCCAGTGGGACTTCGACTTCACGAATCCCAACAATGGCGTCTTCGATCCGATGAGCGCCTCCGGCTACGACTACCGCATTCCGAACTATGCGACCGGCGCGAACACGGCGTACGCAGACACGCAACTGAACCAGAGCTACGACGCCGGCGTAGACTCGACCGGCGTCCATTCGATCGGTCCTGGCGGCGCGCATGTCTTCACGCTCACACTGCCGAGCGGCGGAACGAACAACAACGGCGCCGGCGGCAACTGCTCCTACTTCGACACCGACACGCGATTCGTGCTGAAGGCGGGCATCGTCCAGCTTCCGCAGACACCGGGCAGTTACGACGTCTCGATCCTGGCGACCTCGATCGATCCCGATACCGGGGACGCGAACGACGGCGCCGGTCTGCCTCCGATCGTCTACCAGCGCACGGTCCCGGTCTCGGTGCCCGAGCCGGGCGCGGTGGGGTTGGGCGTGGCGTCGATCGCGGTGCTGGCGGTGCTGACGCGGCGCCACACTACGCCGTCCGCACGCTGAGCTTCGAAAGCGCACCGGCGAGCGTCGGGTCGGCCTTCATCGCCGCGCGCAGCGTGCGCGCGTCGATTGTGCACTGCGAGCCGACGTAGATGCGGTTGTCGTAGTCGCGCACGCGCAGCACCAGCGGGTCGACGTAGAGCGAGCGCATCGCGCTGCGCACCGCGGGCGCCTCGTCGATGCTGTTCGACACCAGCACACCACCCGCCGCGACGCGCTTCGCAGCGAGCGCCAGGTACGGGGTCGGCAGCCAATCCGGCTTGCGCACGTTGCGACCGCGCCCGACGAACACGTCCTCGATCACCAGATCGAAGCGGCGGCGCTCGCGCTCGAGCACCGCGCGCGCGTCCTCGCACACGACTTCGATGTCGAGCGCGTCGAGATCGAAATGGCGACGGGCGGCCTCCACGACGTCGCGATCGAACTCGACGCCCACCACGTGGGCGCGCGGGGCGACCCTGCGCACCATCCGCGCTGCGCTGCCGCCACCGAGTCCGAGGATCAGCACGCTGCGCCGACGCGCCGCTGGCAACGCCAGCAGCGGCGCCACCAGTGCATCCCACACGGAGCCGGTCGCTCGTCCGTCGCGCGGCCACCACGACGCGAAGGTGCCGTCGATCAGCAGCGCGCGACCCTGCACCGACTCTCGAATGCGAATCCGTTTTTCCATCGCGCGGGACAGTACAATGCGATCGTGCTGCGCACGCCCTCGCCCGTCCCGAGTCCCGCGCCGATCGTCGAGATCGCGCTGCCGGTGCCCGTCGATTCGCTGTTCAGCTACGCGGTCCCTGCGCCGCTCGCCGACGCCGCGCAGCCGGGTTGCCGAGCGCTGGTGCCGTTTGGCCCGCGACGCCTCGCTGGGTTGATCGTTTCGCGCAGCGAGAGCGGCGCCGCGCCGCCCCGCGAAGGCACGCTGCGGATGATCGAGCGCGTGCTCGATCCGGCGCCGGTCGTGTCGCTGGGAATGATCCGGCTGCTGCGCGAGGCGGCGCACGACGTCTACTGCCCCGTCGGCCTCGCACTCGCGTGCGCGACGCCGTCGGGTTCGGCGCCGCGTGCGGCCGCAGGTCTCGCCATCACGAAGTTCGGGAATGAGGCGTCGCTCCGCGGTGCCGCAGCGCCCGCGGCACGACCAATCCTCGCCTGGCTCGCGCGCGCCCCCCGCACGCAACGCGAGATCGAAAGGCGCTTCCCGAAAGAGCGCACCTTGATCCGCGACCTGCTTCGCGACGGGCTGCTCGAGCGGCAGGCCGTCGAAACGGGCGCGGGCGCACGCGCACCTGCGCAACGGATGGAGCGGGTGGCCGACGGCGTCGATGTCGCCGCGGCACTCGCGGGGCCGCTCGCGCGCGCCAAGAAACAGGTCGCTTTGCTCGCTCGCCTGGCGGCCGATGGTGCGCAGCCCGTCGCGGTGCTCGGCGGTGCCAGCGAATCGCTGCGACAGCTCGCCGCGCGCGGACTCGTCGTCGTCTTCGAGCAAGCCGCCCCGCTGACCAGCCGCCAGAACGAATCGCTCGCCGAGGGCGAGGCGACGGCGCCCGAGCCGACGCCCGAGCAGGAAGCCGCGCTCGCTGCGATCACGGAGGCGATCCGCGCGCGCCGCGGCGATCGGTTCCTACTCCACGGCGTGACGGGCAGCGGCAAGACGGAAGTGTACCTGCGCGCGATCGCCGAGACGCTCGCGCTCGGCCGCCAGGCGCTCGTGCTGGTGCCGGAAATCACGCTGACGCATCAACTGGTCGCGCGCCTGGCCGCGCGCTTCGGCACGCGCGTCGCGTTGCTGCACAGCCAGCTCCGACCCGGCGAGCGCATCGCCGAGTGGCGCAGCCTGCTCGGCGGGCAGACGCGCATCGCCGTCGGCGCGCGTTCGGCGCTGTTCGCGCCGCTCGACGACCTCGGGCTGATCGTGATGGACGAGGAACACGAGCCTGCGTACAAGAATGAAGAGGGCTTCCGCTACCACGCGCGCGATCTGGCCGCCCGGCGCGCGGCGGACTCCGGCTGCCCGCTGGTACTCGGCTCGGCGACGCCAGCGCTGGAAACGCGCCATGCCGCCGAGCGCGGCGAGTTGCGCCGGCTCTCGCTCCCGTATCGCATCGGGGGACGCCCGCTGCCGGCCGTCGAACTGGTCGACCTCGGCATCGAACGCGCGCTACTCCCGCGCGGCCGCCGCCTGGTGCTCTCGCGCGTGTTGCACACCGCCGTGGCGGAGGCGCTGGCCGACGGCGGCCAGGTGATCCTGTTCCTGAATCGCCGCGGTTTCTCGACGCGCATCTTCTGCTTCGACTGCGGCCACGCCGAACGCTGTCAGCACTGCGAGATCTCGCTGGTCTACCACGCCGGCGATCACCGGCTCCGCTGTCACTACTGCCAATACGAGATCGCTCCGCCCGAAACGTGCTCGAAGTGCGGTGCGCCCGACACCGCGCTGCTCGGACTCGGCACCGAGCGGCTCGAGGAAGACGTGCGCCGGCGCTTTCCGACCGCGCGCATCGCGCGCCTCGATCGCGACACCGCCGCGAAGCGAGGCGAAACCGAACGTGTGCTCGCGGCGCTCGCCGCCGGCACGCTCGACATCCTGGTCGGCACGCAGATGGTCGCCAAGGGACATCACTTCCCCGGCGTGCGCGTGGTGGGCGTCGTGGCGGCCGACCAGAGCCTGCATTTCCCGGACTTCCGCGCTGCCGAGCGAACCTTCCAACTGCTCACGCAGGTGGCGGGACGTGCGGGGCGTGGCGCCGCGCCGGGGCGCGTCGTGATCCAGACCTTCGTGCCGGATCACTATGCGATCTGCCCGGTGCGCCAGCACGACTACGAAGCCTTCTATCGCGCCGAACTCGCGCAGCGGGCGGCGGTCGGTTACCCGCCGTTCGGACGGCTCGTGCACGTGCTGGTGTCGGGGCCCGTGGAGGGGGAGACGCTCGCGGTCGCAGAGCGACTCGCACTACACGCGCGTAGCACCGCCGGCGCGGCGGACGAGGCGCCGTCGCTCGCGTTCTCGGTGCTCGGCCCGGGGCCCTCGCCGATCGCGCGACTGCGCGACCGCTTCCGCTTCCAGCTGCTGCTGAAGGGCAGCGACGAGAAACGCGTTCTCGATGCGGGCCGCGCACTCGCCGAAGTCGCCCATGGGCGCGAGACCGGCGGCGTGCGCATCCAGGTCGACGCGAACCCGGTCAACATGCTCTGAAGCTGCCGGAGGCATGGCCGGGCGAACGGTCCATTGGCTAGCCTGCTGCCGTCATGGCGATTCTCGACGTACTCCACTTCCCCGATCCGCGCCTGCGTCGGCGTTCGGAACCGATCGAGAAGGTCACGGACGAATTGCGCCAACTCGCCGCCGACATGCTCGAGACCATGTACGACGAGCCGGGCATCGGTCTGGCTGCTCCGCAGGTCGGTGCGGCGATTCGCCTCGTCGTGATGGACACCGAATGGACCGAGGAGGACGCGGAGCGCAAGCCCTGTGTCTTCGTGAATCCGGAGATCACCGAGCGCAGCGGCGAGATCCTCTGGAACGAGGGATGTCTCTCGGTCCCCGATTTTTCGGCGGACGTGAAGCGCGCCGAAACCGTCGTGTTGCGCGCGCTCGACCTCGAAGGTCACGAGATCATCGAGACCGCCAGCGGACTGCGCGCCGTCTGCTTCCAACACGAAGTCGATCACCTCGACGGCGTGCTCTTCATCGACCGCATCTCGCGCCTGAAGCGCAACCTCTACGTCGGCAAGCGCAAGAAGCTGCTGCTAGAGGACGGCGAGCGCTGGACGAGTGCCGGCGAGCGACCGCCCATCCCAATTGGGATGAAGCTCTGAGCGATCGGGACGAAGCTCTGCACGCGCTGCGCCTGTTGTTCTTCGGAACCCCGGACTTCGCCGTTCCGACGCTCGCGCGCCTCGTTGCGGGTCCGCATGCCGTCGTCGCGACCATCTCGCAGCCCGATCGGCCGCGCGGACGCGGGCAGAAGCTCTCGCCGTCGCCGGTCGCCGATCTCGCCGCGCGCAGCGGCATTCCGGTGCTGCGTCCCGAGCAGGTCGGCGAGCCCGCCTGCGCCGAGACGCTGCGCGCGTTCGATGCCGACCTCGGCATCGTCGTCGCATTCGGTCAGTTCCTGCCGAAGCGGGTGCGTGAGCTGCCGCGCTGCGGCTATCTGATCAACGCGCACGCCAGCCTGCTACCCCGACACCGCGGTGCGGCGCCGATCGCCCATGCGATCCTCGCGGGCGATCTCGAGACGGGCGTCTCGGTGATGCGCGTCGAGCGCGAGATGGACGCGGGGCCGAGCGCGCTGGTGCGGCGCACGCCGATCGGCGTGAGCGAGACGACCGGCGAACTGAGTGAACGCCTCGCGGCGCTCGCCGCGGACGCGATCGCCGAGGCGGTCGATCTCATCGCGGACGGTCGCCTCGTCTGGACACCGCAAGACGACGCGCACGCAACGCTCGCGCCAAAAATTGCTCCGGCCGATGCACGGCTCGATTGGCGCGATCCGGCGGGCACGCTCGCGCGTTGCGTCCGCGCGATGGCACCGCGACCTGGCGCCTTCACGACGCTGCAGAGCGAACGCCTGCGCATCCTCGCAGCGACCGCATTGCCCACTCGCTGCGACGACGCCCCCGGTACGCTGCGCCTCGGCGGCGGCGCACCGCTGCGCATCGCGACCGGCGAAGGCTGGCTCGCGCCGCGCGTGCTGCAACGCGCTGGCGGCAAGCCGCTCGACGTCGACGTCTTCCTGCGCGGCCGCCCGCTCGCCGACGGTGCGCGGGCCTCATGAACCTCGCCGCTCGCTGTTGGCTCGCTACGCGGGACTCGGCCTGATGAACCTCGCCGCTCGCTGTTGGCTCGCTACGCGGGAGCTTGTTGTGCGGCTAGACTCGGTGGCGACGCTTCGCTCTCCCCACCGTCGGGCGTCACTCCGGAGATCACCGTGAACAACCTGAAGACTGGCGTACTGCTGATCGCGCTCTCGGGCCTGCTCGTGTGGGTCGGCGGTCTGCTCGGTGGCCAGCAAGGCGCGATGATGGCGTTCGGCTTCGCGCTGCTGATGAACGCCGGCGCGTACTGGTTCAGCGATCGACTGGTGCTGCGCATGTACAACGCCCAGCCGGTGACCGAGGCGGAATCGCCGGAGCTGTTCGGCATCGTCGCCGATCTCGCGCAGCGCGCGCAGCTGCCGATGCCAAAGGTCTACGTGATCCCGAGCGACTCGCCGAACGCGTTCGCGACCGGCCGCAACCCGCAGCACGCCGCAGTCGCAGCGACGTCGGGCATCTTGAAGATCCTCACGCGCGACGAGCTGCGCGGCGTGCTGGCCCATGAACTCTCCCATGTGCGCAATCGCGACACGCTGATCTCGTGTGTCGCCGCGACGCTGGTCGGCGCGATCACCTGGCTGGCGCACATGGCGCAGTTCGCGGCGATCTTCGGCGGCGGTCGCTCGGACGACGAGGACGGCGGAAGCCCGCTGGCACTGCTCGGCGTCGCGATCTTCGCCGGCCTCGCGGCGTCGCTGCTGCAGCTCGCGGTTTCGCGGTCGCGCGAGTTCGAGGCCGACGCTTCTGCCGCGCGTCTGCTCGGCGAAGGCGACTCGCTGGCGCGATCGCTCGAGAAGCTCGAACTCGGCGCCCGCGCGCTGCCGATGAACGCCAATCCTGCGACCGCGCATCTGTTCATCGTGAGTCCACTCACGGGCGGCCGGGGCGCCGCCGGCTTGATCGCGAAGCTGATGCGCACGCACCCGCTGACGGAAGAGCGCATCGAGCGGCTGCGCAACCGAAGCTGGGCACTCTGACACCGGTGCGCCGGTCGTGAGCGCCGCCCCGCCGGCCGCGCCCGCGACCGGAGTTCCGAAGCCCCCGCGCGAGGGCGCACGCTCGCTCGCGCTGCGCGTGCTCCAGCGTGTCGAGGAGAGCGGCGCGTATGCCGATCTCGCGCTGCACGCGGCGCTCGCGAAGAGCCGACTCGACGCGCGCGATCGCGCGTTCGCAACGGAGTTGGTCTACGGAACGCTGCGCTTCCGGGGACGCCTCGACTTCCTGCTCGCGCAAGTGACCGGCCGGCCGCTCGCGCGCCTCGAGCACGGCATCGTGCAGGTGCTGCGCCTCGGCGCCTATCAGCTGGTGTTCTGCGATCGCGTGCCGGACGCCGCGGCGGTGTCCGAGTCGGTACGGCTCGCGCACGCGGCCGGCGTGGGACGCGCCGCGGGGCTCGTGAACGCATCGCTGCGGCGTCTCGCGCGCGAGCGCGACACGATTGCGCTGCCGACGCTCGCGGACGACCCGATCGCGCATCTCGTCCACACGCTCTCGTTTCCGCGCTGGCTCGCCGAGCGCTGGATTGCGGCGTTTGGTGCCGACGAGGCCGCTGCACTCGCGACCGCACTGAACGAAACGCCGCCCCGCACACTGCGCGCGAATCGGCTGCGCCAGCAACGCGACGCGCTGCTCGCCGAGTTGCTGGCGCGATTCCCGGTCGCCGCAGCGTGTCGCTTCGCGCCGGACGGCGTGACGCTCGGCCGCCGCGGCGATCCGGCCGGCGATCCCGCGTTCCAGGAAGGCCGGATGACGGTGCAGGATGAAGCGTCGCAGCTCGTCGTCGAGCTGCTCGAGCCGCAACCGGGCGAGCGCGTGCTCGACGCCTGCGCGGCGCCCGGCGCAAAGGCGACCGCGATCGCCGAGCGCGTCGGCGCGACGGGCGAGGTCATCGCGCTCGATCGCAACGAGCGACGCCTCGAACTCGTCGCGCGCGATGCGCTGCGACTCGGCCTCGACAACCTGCGTGTGCTGGTCGCCGATGCGAGCGCTGCGGAGATCGAGGGACTCGATGCAGCGCCCTTCGACCGCATCCTCGTAGACGCCCCGTGCTCGGGACTCGGCGCACTGCGCCGCAATCCCGATGCGCGCTGGCGCGTGCAGCCCGAAGCGATCGCGCAGCTCGCCGCCGTGCAGCGCGCGATCCTCGCCGCCGTTTCGAAACGATTGAGACCGGGCGGAACGCTCGTCTACAGTACCTGCACGATCAATCCCGAGGAGAACGACGACGTGGTGGAATGGTTGCTCGAGCAGGCACCGGAGCTGCGGCGCGCCGGCGAATCGACGCTGCCGACGTCGTTGCGATCGCTGGTCGGGCCAGACGCCGTACTGCGTTGCTGGCCCCACCACCACGATACGGACGGCTTCTTCGCCGCACGCCTCGAGCGCCGCTCGTGAGCGCGAGTAGCCGCGTCGTGATCGCGCCCTCGATCCTGTCGGCGGATTTCGGACGCCTCGCCGAAGAAGTCGCCGCGATCGAGAGCGCCGGCGCCGACTGGGTCCACGTCGACGTGATGGATGGCCGCTTCGTGCCGAACATCACGATCGGGCCGATCATCGTCGAAGCGGTGAAGCGCGCGACGAAGCTGCCGCTCGACGTGCACCTGATGATCGTCGAGCCGGAAACGTACATCGACGCCTTCGCGCGCGCGGGCGCCACGACGATCGGCGTACACGTCGAGACCTGCCCGCACCTGCACCGCACTCTGGCGCAGATCCGCGAAGCCGGAGCGCGTGCGTGCGCGGTGCTGAATCCTTCGACGCCCGCCCAGGCCGTCGAGCCGGTTCTCGGCGACCTCGACCAGGTGTTGGTGATGACGGTGAATCCGGGCTTCGGCGGCCAGTCGTTCATCCATTCGATGCTGCCGAAGATCCAGCAACTGCGGAGCTGGATCGACGCCCGCGGGCTCGCGGTGACACTCGAAGTGGACGGCGGTGTGAAGCCCGGAATCATCGGACCCGCGACGCGCGCCGGCGCTACCGCGTTCGTGGCTGGGACGGCCGTGTTCGGCGCGAAGGACTACCGCGCGGCGATCGCGGCGCTGCGCCGCGAAGCGGAAGCGGAGCTGCCCCCGGCGCGCGAGTCCTGATCGCGCCGGCCAGCTCGCACGCGGTCGCGAGCAACGCGCGCGAGTCGTCGTCCCACAGATAGAAGCCGGGACCGCGTGCGGCGAAGCCAACACCGCGTCGCTCGATCCGTAGCTGGAATCCTTCGCTCTCCGGCATGATTGCTCCCCGTTCCGTCCGTGGAAGCATCGGCATGCACGATGGCGATCCAGCAACGCGGGCGCGTTGTTTGCAGGAAGCCTCAGCCCCCTGCGCGCGCGAGTTTGTCGGCGTGCTTCACGTTGCGCGCCTCGACGATCAGGATCACCGACTCGGCGATGTTGGTGGCGTGGTCGGCGACGCGCTCCAGGTGTTTCGCGACCACGATCAGATCGACCTCTTGCAGATACAGGTCGGGGTGCGCGCGGAGCGCGTCGAGCGCTTCCCGGATCACGCGGTCCTGGTCGTCGTCGATGCGATCGTCTTCGGCGAGCAGCTTGCGGGCGCGCTCGGCGTCGCGATGGACGAAAGCGTCGAGCGCGTCGCGCAGGATCGCCTGACATTCGGCCGCCAGCGCGTCGAGGTGCGGCGGCAGCGGCACCGGCGCACGCTCGGCGAGTCGGGCCGCGCTCTTCGCGATGTTGCGGGCGAGGTCGCCGACGCGCTCGAGATCGGTGCCGATGTCGTTGGCTGCCAGGAGCCGGCGCAGGTCGTCGGCCACCGGCGATTGCAGCGCGAGGCTGCGCAGCACGGACTCGTCGATCGCGATATCGAGACGGTCGATTTCGAGGTCGTCTTCGCGGACTTCGAGCGCGAGCGCGCCATTGCGCTCGAAGAGCGCGCGGAGCGCCTTCGCGAGGATCGCCTCGCAGCAGCCCCCCATGCGCAGGATCAGCTCGTTCACTTCGCCGAGGAAGGGCTCGACGGAGCGGGTCATGACGTCACTTTCTTCATCATCGAGGGCCCAGCGTATCGCGAGCATTCGTTTCGCGGCAGCTCTCGCACCCCGCCGTCACGAAACTGTCACGGATGCTTCGCGGCCGCGTCGCCGCGTCTCCCTAGGTTCTCGCCCCGTAGGACGGCGCGCCTCGAAACGATCGGGCGCCCCCGAGATCCATCCCAGGAGGACTGCATGAAACGTTCACGTCTCGCCCTATCCCTCGCGTCGGCGCTCTTCGTCACGCTGGCGAGTGGGCTCGCGCCGCTCGGCGCGGCAGCTGAAGCGGTGAAGGTCGATGCCTCGATCCCCGCCTACAAGACCGTCAGCGGCGTCGCCGGCAACTTGAACTCGATCGGATCGGACACGCTCAACAACGTGATGACGCTGTGGGCCGAGACCTTCCGCACCAAGTACCCGAATGTCCGCATCCAGATCGAGGGCAAGGGATCCTCGACGGCGCCGCCCGCGCTGATCGACGGCACCGCGCAGGTCGGTCCGATGAGCCGCGAGATGAAGCCGACCGAGATCGACGCGTTCGAGAAGAAGTTCGGCTACGCGCCGACGGCCTACAAAGTCGCCGTCGATGCGCTCGCGGTCTACGTCAACAAGGACAATCCGCTGGACAAGCTCACGTTGCCGCAGGTGGATGCGATCTTCTCGAAGACACGCCGCTGCGGCGCACCGGCAGCGATCGAACAATGGTCACAGCTCGGACAGAGCGGCATGTACGCAAACCGCCGCATCAGTCTGTACGGCCGCAACTCGGCGTCGGGCACCTACGGCTACTTCAAGGAGCACGCGCTCTGCGGCGGCGACTTCCGCGATGACGTGAAGGAGCAACCGGGTTCGGCGTCGGTGGTGCAAGGCGTCACCGAGGACAGCTTCGGCATCGGCTACAGCGGCATCGGCTACAAGACCTCGAGCGTGAAGGCGCTCGATCTCGCCGCGAAGGATGGCGGACCCTTCGCAAAGGCGGAGGCCGCAGACGTCTACGCCGGCAAGTATCCGCTGGCGCGCTTCCTGATGGTGTACGTGAACCAGGCGCCCGGCCGCCCGCTCGATCCGCTCGTCCGGGAGTTCCTGCGCATGGTGCTGTCGAAGGAAGGCCAGGAAGTCGTCGTGAAGGATGGCTATCTGCCGCTCACGAAGACGATCTTCGCGCAAGAGCACGCCAAGCTGGAACGCTGATCGTTGGCGACGACACCGATGCCGATCGGTTCCGGACCCGTCCGGGCGGCTGCCCGGACGGGTCGCTTCGCGCGTGCGCGGCGACGCGTCGCCGTCGATCGCGCGGCCGGGCTCGGGATCCGCATCGGCGGACTCGCCGTGATCGTCGGCGTGGCCGGCATCTTCGCATTCCTCGTCTACGAGATCCTGCCGGTGCTGCTCCCCGCGCGCGTGACGCTCGCCGCGTCGGCGACACTCGCCGGCACCGCGCCACAGGCGTTGTTGCTGGACGAGTACCGCACGCATGATGCCGCCCTCGGCAAGGACGGGGCGCTGCGGCTGGTGCGCCTTGCCGATGGCGCGACGGTGCAGGAACAGCCGCTCGCCACGGCTTTTGTCGCGGTCACCGTCGATCCCGAGCATTCGGTGCTCGCTGGTGTCGGCGCCGATGGCGTGGTGCAGGCTGCGCCGGTGACCTTCGCGGCCTCGTTCGACGGACAGACGAGGGTCGTCGCACCGGAACTCGGCGAAATCGCCCGGATCGAGTTGCTGCCGCCTGCGGAGCCGAACGCGACGCTCCCGGCGATCGCAGGACCGCTTGCGCTGCGCATCGACGCGGCCGCCACGACCGCGGCGGTGGCACTCGAGGGCAGCGGGATCGCGCTCGCGCTGCGCCATGTCGAAAGCAATGCCTTCACCGGCGAATCCAGCGAAACGGAGGAGCGCCGCATCCTCGCGACGCCAGCGCGCGTCACCGCACTCGCGATCGACGCGCGCCAACGCGATCTTTTCGCCGGCACCGCGGATGGGGAGGTGCTGCGCTTCGACCTGCGCGGCAGCGACGCGCCCCCCGAGCACCTCCGCGCCGGTGACGCCGGCGTTTCCGCACTCACGCTGTTGATCGGCGGGCGAACGCTGATCGTCGGGCAGCAGGACGGCTCGCTGTCTGCGTGGTTCGCGGTTCCGCAGCCGGAGGGCGGGGATCGCCGCTTCACGCGTATTCGCGACTGGGAACGCTATCCCGCCGCGATCGCACAACTGGCCGCGTCGCAGCGCGACCGCACGTTCTTTGCTGCCAGTGCCGACGGCACGCTCGGACTCCAGCACTCGACGTCGGGTCGAACGCTCTGGCGCGCAGCGTCGCCCGTGGGCGCTCCCTCGGCGCTGGCGTTCGCGCCGAAGGGCGATGGCGCAACGCTCGCCGCCGCGGGAGAGCTCGCCGCATTCGAGGTCGCGAGCCCGCACCCGGAACTCTCGCTCGCGTCGCTGTTCGGCAAGGTCTGGTACGAAGACGCCGATCGCCCGGCCTACGTTTGGCAATCTTCGAGTGGCGACGACGCGTTCGAGCCGAAGCTCTCGCTGGTGCCGCTGCTGATCGGAACGCTGAAGGGCACGTTCTACGCACTGCTGCTCGCGGTCCCGCTCGGCGTGCTGGCTGCGATGTACACCTCGCAGTTCATGCACCCGCGCCTGCAGCGCTTCGTGAAGCCGGGCGTCGAGATCATGGCAGCACTACCGAGCGTGGTGCTGGGCTTCCTCGCGGCGCTCTGGCTCGCCCCGCGCGTCGAGCGACTCTTCCCCGCCTTCATCGCGATGACGGTGGCGATTCCCTTCGCGGCGATCGCGGGCGGCTGGCTGTGGGCGCGCCTGCCAAAGCGCTGGACGGTGGGACTGCCGGACGGAACCGAAGTGCTGTGGATCGCGTTGGCGATCGCGGGCTCGATGGCGCTCTGCGTCAGCTCGGCGGCGTCGATCGAGACGCTGCTCTTCGGCGGATCGTTTCCCCTCTGGCTCGAGCGCTCGACCGGACTCGCATTCGACCAACGCAATGCGGTGGTAGTGGGCATCGCGATGGGCTTCGCGGTGATTCCGATCATCTTCGCGATTTCGGAGGACGCGTTCTCGAACGTGCCGACCGATCTGGCAGCTGGTTCGCTCGCGCTCGGCGCGAATCGCTGGCAGACCGTCGTGCGCGTGGTGCTGCCGACCGCGAGTCCCGGGATCTTCTCCGCGATCATGGTGGGCTTCGGCCGCGCCGTCGGCGAAACCATGATCGTGCTGATGGCGACCGGCAACACGCCGATCCTGTCGCTCAGCCCCTTCAACGGCTTCCGCACGCTCGCGGCAAACATCGCGGTCGAAGTGCCGGAGGCGCCGCACGGTGGGACGCTCTATCGCACGCTCTTCATCGCGGCGCTGCTGCTCTTCGCGATGACGTTCCTCGTCAACACGGCCGCCGAGTTGGTGCGACACCGATTGCGCCGCCGCTACGGGCGGCTCTGAGATGCCGGTCACGATGCGTGCGCGGCGCAGCTCGCAGGGGATTGCGTCGCTGCTTACCTGGATCACCGCCGGTGCGCTGGCGGTGTGTCTGGTGATGATCGTCGGCCTGCTCGCGCTGGTCGCTTGGAACGGAGCGAGCGCGTTCTTCGTAGAGCCGATCGAGCTGCTTTCGCTCGCCGATGGGTCGCACGCGCTCGGCGAGATCCACGGCCGCGAGGAGATTCCCGACGCGCAGACGGGACTCCACACCGGTGTGATGCGCATCCGGATGCGGACCGGGAATCGCGACGTCACCGGCGTCGACTTCCGCTGGGTCGACGAAGCGCAGATCATCGCGCGTTCGATGCCGGCAGAAGCGGTGTTGCTCGAGCGCCTCGAATGGGGCCCGTTCTACGGGTTCCCGAAGGAGTTGTTCGCGAACGGTGCCGTCGTCGCGAGCGAGCCCGCAGCGATCCTCGCCGCCTTCGGCCCCTTGCACGAGCAGAAACTCGCGGTGCGCGCCCGCATCCGCGAGATCGAGCGCGGCCCGGTCGGCGATCTGAACTACGCGATCGAGCGGGTGCGGCTCGATCTGCGCCGGCTCGAGTTGACCCCCTCGTCGCTTCCCGAACGCGCAGGCGCCCTCGAGGAACTGGTCGCGCGCAAGACCGAGCTGGAAGCGCGCTACGCAGGGCACCTCGACGAACTCGCGGCGCTGCGCACGCAACTCGCCGACGGCGAGCTGCGGCTCGTCACCGCGGACGGGACGCCGCACGCGGTACCGATCGGGCAGATCGTGCGCGCCGTGCAGCCGAATGCGCTGGGCTTCGGCGGGAAGCTCGCGCTCTACACCGATCGCATCTGGAACTTCGTATCGGGCGAGCCGCGCGAAGCGAATACCGAGGGCGGCATCTTCCCGGCGCTCTTCGGCACCGTGATGATGGTGTTCCTGATGTCGCTGTTCGTGGTTCCATTCGGTGTCGTCTCGGCGATCTACCTGCGCGAATACGCGCGCGACGGCTTCGTCACGCGGGCGGTGCGCATCGCGGTGAACAATCTCGCGGGCGTGCCCTCGATCGTCTTCGGTGTCTTCGGGCTCGGGTTCTTCGTCTATGGAATCGGCAGCACGATCGATCAGTTCTTCTTTTCCGCAGCGCTCCCGACACCGACTTTCGGCACCGGCGGAATCCTCTGGGCGAGCCTCACGCTCGCGCTACTCACCGTGCCGGTCGTGATCGTCGCGACCGAAGAAGGTCTCGCCGCGGTGCCGCAGATGGTGCGACAGGGCTCGCGGGCGCTCGGTGCAACGCAGTTCGAGACGCTGCTGCGCGTCGTGCTGCCCGCTGCGGCGCCCGGCATGCTCACCGGCTTGATTCTCGCGATGGCGCGCGCTGCGGGCGAAGTGGCACCGCTGATGATCGTGGGTATGGTGAAGCTCGCGCCGACGCTTCCGATTGATCAGCACGCGCCGTTCGTCCACCTGGAGCGCAAGTTCATGCACCTGGGCTTCCACATCTACGACGTGGGTTTCCAGAGCCCGAACGTCGAAGCCGCGGCGCCGCTGGTGTTCGCGACGACGGCGCTGCTCATCGCGATCGTGGTGTCGCTCAACCTCGCAGCGGTACTGCTGCGCAATCGTCTGCGCCGGCGCCTCGCGGGCCGTGGCGTCTAGGAATCGCGATGGCCCCCGCCAAAGAGCGCCCCGAAAGTCCCGCCGGCGATCTGGTGATCGAGAAACCTGCGATGCGCGTGCAGGAGCTTTCGCTCTGGTACGGCGATGCGCTCGCGCTCGATCGCATCTCGCTCGATCTGCCGGAGCGCCGCATCAGCGCCTTCATCGGGCCGTCGGGCTGCGGCAAGTCGACGCTGCTGCGTTGCCTGAACCGCATGAACGATCTGGTCGACGGCGTGCGCCGCACCGGCGACGTGCTGTTCGGCGAGCACAGCATCTTCGATCCCGAGGTCGACGTGAACGCGCTGCGCAAACGCGTGGGCATGGTGTTCCAGAAGTCGAACCCGTTTCCGAAGTCGATCTACGAGAACGTCGCGTACGGGCCGCGTATCCACGGCGTGCGCGCGCGCAATGAACTCGATGAGATCGTCGAGCAGGGTCTCCTGCGAGCTGCGCTCTGGGACGAGGTGAAGGACCGCCTCCACGAGAGCGCGCTCCAGCTCTCCGGCGGCCAGCAGCAGCGGCTCTGCATCGCGCGCGCTCTGGCGGTCGAACCCGAAGTGCTGCTGCTCGACGAGCCCTGCTCCGCGCTCGACCCGGTCGCGACCGCGAAGATCGAGGAGCTGCTGCTCGAGCTGCGCCAGAGCTACACGATCGCGATCGTCACGCACAACATGCAGCAGGCGGCGCGCGTGTCCGACTACACCGCGTTCCTATATCTCGGAACGCTGATCGAGTTCGGCGAGACGCGCGGCCTCTTCGTCAACCCGCGCGAGAAGCAGACCCGGGACTACATCACCGGCCGTTTCGGCTGACCCGCCGCACTTCGCGGCTGCGCAGGGCGCGGGGGCGGTGCGTTCGTCCAGAACGTCCTCGGCGGCGAGCGTCGCAACTTCGCGTCGGTGCTTCGAGGCGCCTGCGGATTGTTCTGGCCGAACGCCCCGCCCCCGCTCCTTGCCTATTCGTTCCTGAGACCGCGCGCCTCGCAGCAACGATCCACCGGGGTGAAGACTCCTAGAACGCGATGTTCAGGTCGGTCTGGAAGCGAATCCGATCGGCGCCGTTGACGCTGTTCTGATAGGTCGGCAGCGAGTCGTCGATCGCGTTGCCGAACGAGACCATCGTCTGCAGGTCGGTGTTCGCGAAGAGCCGCCGCGTCAACCAGACGACGTACGCCTCATGATTCGACTTGCCGTCGATCCAATCGCTCTCGACGAACTGCGACGGAAATGCGTTCGCTTCGACGTAGAGATAGTCGAAGCCGATCTCGAGGTACTTCGTGCGATCACCGACGACGATCCCGGTGTTCCAGGCATCTCCATCGCTGCCGCCGCCGAAAGCGGCGGAGGATTCGGCGCTGAAGTTCTTCGCGTAGTCGACCCAGGCGGTCACCGGCCACGCTTCGAATGCCGAGATCGTCGTGTAGGCGCCGAACTCGCCGACGTTGATCTGTCCGCCGTCGCTGGAACCGGTGAGGCCGTCTTGGATGTTGCCACCCGACGCGGTCGAGCCCTTGCTGCCGTTGCAGTTGTTTCCGTTCACACCGCGGCAGAGGAAGTTCGCGTCGATCGAGCGGAAGCCGTACCAGGTGGACCGCCCGCCCACGAGGATGCTGTCGGTCGCTTTGTAGGAGGCGCCGACTTGCGTGCCGATCAGATGCGGATCGCGCGAGGCCGTGTTCTCGTCGTCGATGAAGTACCCACCGTTGAAGTAGACGTTGAGTCCCTTGGCCACGTCGCCGCTGACGCGCACCGCCGCGCCTTCGGGAGCAAGGTCGCTGTCCCAGAGCAACAGGTCGCGAATCGGCTTCCAGACGAACGGGTTGCCCATCTTCCCGACTTCGACGTTCGCCTTCCCGTCCGACAGCGGCACCCAGCTGGCGGGCGCTTTGAGTTCGAGCGAGGCGCGGTCGATGTAGATCGGCCCGGGGCCCCAGTCGGGCTGGTAGCCGAATGTGATGTTCTCGCTGCGGCTGTCCCCGCCCGCCGGCGAGTTGTTCTGTGTCTGGCTCGACGCGATCCGGAAGTGCACGAACGCGAAGTCCGTCACTTCGGCATCGACGCCGAGGCGCGCGCGGTAGCGGCCGCGGTACTGGTTCTCCGTGTCGTCGTCGTCGTACACGAAGCCTTCGCCGCGCAGGCGCAGGTCGCCGTAGAACTTCAGCTTCGGGAGCAAGCTCTTGCGCTCCTGTTCCGAGGCCGAGTAGCGCGCGGTGAGGCGGCTGTACTCGTCCTCGTCGAGCAGCCCCTTCTCGTTCAGAACGCGCAGGATCTCTACGACCACGGCGGGCTCGGGCGGCGGCTGGCCGCCGGCCGTCGCCGCGCGGCTCGTTCCCAACGACGCGACCAAGAAGGCCACGACACCCACCAGGCACCGGAACGTCACTCGCTTCATGCAGAGCCCCCCTCGTCGCCACCTGCGCGACGGATCCGTGAAGTATCGCGGCGCACGCTACGAGAATCGGGTCGCAGCCGGGCGAAGGATTGGTGACGGAACCGTGAACTTCCCGTTCGCGAGCGACCGGATGCTAGCCCCGCTGGCCGTGCGAGAGAATGGAGATCAGCCGTGTCGCGCCAATTCGCCCGGCGCGCCCGGCAGCTCGACCCAGAACCGCGAGCCGTGACCGAAGTGGCTCTCGACACCGATCTGCCCGCTCATCGCCTGCACCAGGTGCTTCACGATCGCGAGGCCGAGTCCGGTGCCGC
>JANLTC010000032.1:0-5202 GCA_031362725.1 Deltaproteobacteria bacterium
GCGACTCGACAGCCTGCCCGCGTTCAGCGACGGCAAGTTCGAGGGCAAGTCGAAGCGCATCGGACTCGACGACGCGATCGCCGAGTTCGTGCTGCAGTTCCCAAGAGGTTTCGAAGACCCCGCCTACGCCGAACAGCGTGCGGGGAAGGCGGCTGCGCAAGCACTCTACGAATCCACGCTGGGAGGCGGCCTCGCGGAGGAACTGCTCGCGGCAGATGAGGTTGCGGAGATCACGCAGCAAGTCGTCGCGCTGATCGGCCCGACGAAGCTGCTCAGCAAGTTCGAGCTGATCGCGCTCCGCGATGGCCTCGGCGAGTCGCCGCACGCGAAGCGTTTCTTCGGCGCGCTGCTCGAGTTCGTGAAAGCGGCGCCCGACGAGGCGGGCTTCGACAAGCTCGTCGCGGCGATCGGCAAACTTCCCGCCACGACGCCTAAGGCGCGCGTCGCGAGCTGGCCGGTGCTGACGGTGCTGCCCTTCCTCGCGCGCCCCGATCTCTTCATGTACTTGAAGCCGGAGCCCACCGTCGCCTGCGCGATGCGCCTGCGCTTCGACCTCCGCTACGACGCGGCGCTCCAGTGGGTCACCTACAACCAGCTGATGACCTTCAGCAACCTCCTCCTCGAAAAACTCCGCCCCCTCGGCGCCCGCGACTACATCGACGTCCAGTCCTTCCTCGCGCTGATCTAGTGGAGAAAGGGGACGGTCCTCACCGAGGACGGGGCGAGGAGAAAAGGGACACGCCTCCGCGAAGCCTGTCCCTCGAGTCCACAGCCCGGCCATTTCGAGGACCGTCCCATTTCTCCTTCTTGCGTGGCGTCGGGTGCTCGCTTGGCGACGTGACGATGCGGGTCGCGGGGGGCGAGGCGGTGCGAGCGACGCGGACGCCCGAGGGTCCTGCGACGCTGCACATGACGACCGCCGAGGTGTGCGCGTGGGGCGACGGCGCGGCGTGGGCGATCGCGCACGCGGGCGACTTGCTGGGCTTCGCAGACTCGCCTCCCGATTCGCTGCCGGCCGGCGCGCGTTCGGTGCGACTCCCGCGCACGCACCGCATCCTCGAGCTGCTGGTGCCGATCGTGCTCGAGCAGCTCGTCTCGGGCGCCGAAGCGGGACGCGCGTTCGCCGGGCTCGTGCGGCACTTCTCGGAGCTGGCGCCCGGTCCGTTCGAGGATCTTTGGTTGCCGCTGGGCGCCGCGCAGCTGCTCGCGATTCCCGCTGCCGCGTTCCCCGCGCTCGGCGCCTTGCCGCGACAAGGTGCGACGCTGCACGAACTCGCGCGCCGCGCGAGTCGCGTCGAGGAAGCCGCCGCGATGGATGCAGAAGCCGCCGAGCGCCGGCTGCTGGCATTTCCCGGTGTCGGCATCTGGACCGCGCGCAGCGCGATGCTGCGCGGCATGGGCCACGCCGACGCGGTGCCGCTCGGCGACTACCACCTGCCGAAGATCGTCGCGTTCCATCTGTCCGGCGAAGCGAAGGGTGACGACGCGCGCATGCTCGAATTGCTCGAGCCGTGGCGCGGACAACGCGGTCGCGTGGTGTCGTGGATCCTGCGCGACGGGAAGCTGCCGCCGCGGCGCGGTCCGCGAATGGCGATGCGCGACGTCGATCAGATCGGTCGTGCGCTGCTGCGCGGGCCGCGCTGACGCTACGGAGACCTCTTGCACGTCTTCGCCACCATGGACCAACGCCTGCCCCTCGCCGCCGTCGCCGCGCACGCGCAGCGCGCCGAGCGGCTCGGCTACACGGGGCTTCACGTTCCCGAGGCCGTGCACGATGGCCTCTTGATGGCGCTGCGTGCGCTCGAACACACGACGGCGTTGCGCGTTTCGACCAGCGTGCTGCTGGCGTTCCCGCGCTCGCCGATGACGACGGCGTATGCGGCGTGGGATCTCGCGGCGTTCTCCGGGGGGCGCTTCGAACTCGGGCTCGGCTCGCAGGTGAAGGGCAACCTCGAGGGGCGCTTCGGCGTCGCGTGGTCGGCGCCGGTGCCGCGCCTGCGCGAGTACGTGCAAGCGCTGCGCGCGATCTGGTCGTGCTGGCAACATGGCACGCCGCTCGACTTTGCCGGCGAGCTGTACCACTTCGCGCGGATGCAGCCGTTCTTCAATCCCGGGCCGATCGAGTCGCCAGCGATCCGGATTGCGCTCGGCGCGGTCGGGCCCGTGATGACGCGGCTCGCCGGCGAAGTCGCGGACGTGCTGGTGACGCACCCGACCAACGCGAGTCCGCGCGTGCTGCGCGAACGCACGGGGCCGAGGGTCGCGGAAGGCTTGCAGCGCGCCGGTCGCGCGGCGGATGCGTGCGCGATCGTCGCGGGCGGCTTCGTCGCCACCGGTCGCGACACTGCGGCGGTTGCGGCCGAGCGCGAACGGATCCGGGAGTACCTCGGCTTCCTGTACTCGACGCCCCAGTACTGGCCGGCGCTCGAGGTGCACGGCTTCGCCGAGGTCGGCCAGCAGCTGCATCAGCTCGCGCGCGAATCTCGTTGGAGCGAGATGCGCGCTGCAATTCCCGACGCGTTGCTCGACGCGCTGGTGCCCGCCGCCCCGTACGCCGAGATCGCAGACCTGTTGCGCGCGTGGTTCGGCGAACTCTGCGCCGGCATCACCTTCCCGGTGCCTGCCGATCCCGCCGACGATGCACTCGCCGCAGCCGCGATCGCGCAGCTGCGCGGGTGACGCTCTCCGGCTCGTCGATTAGGATGGGCGCCGCATGAGCGCGCCCGACGACTCCAGCAAACCCGGCTCCGAAAGACCCTACGGCGGACCCGGCAACTTCGTCCGCGAGTTGATCGAGGGCGAGATCGCCGCCGGCACGCACAGCGGGCCGGTCGTGACGCGCTTTCCGCCCGAGCCCAACGGCTACCTCCACATCGGCCACGCACGACCCATCACGCTGAACTTCGAGATGGCGCGCGAGTTCGGCGGCCGCTGCCACCTGCGCTTCGACGACACCAATCCGGTTTCAGAAGACGTCGAGTACGTCGACGCGATCCAGGCCGACGTGCGCTGGCTCGGCTTCGAGTGGGGCGATCACCGCTACTACGCGTCCGATTATTTCGAGCGGCTCTATGGCTGGGCCGAGGAGCTGATCGGCAAGGGCCTCGCGTTCGTCTGCGATCTCTCGGCCGAGCAGATGCCGCTCTACCAGGGTTCGCTCACCGAGCCCGGGCGGCCGTCACCGTTCCGCGATCGCTCGCCCGAGGAGAACCTCGATCTCTTCCGCCGCATGCGCGCCGGCGAATTCGAGCCCGGTGCGCGCACGCTGCGCGCGAAGATCGACATCGCCTCGCCCGTGCTGGTGCTCCGCGACCCGCTGCTCTACCGGATCGTCAAGGCGTCGCACCATCGCACCAGCGACGCGTGGTGCATCTACCCGATGTACGACTTCGCGCATCCGCTCTCGGACGCGATCGAGGGTGTCACGCACTCGCTCTGCTCGTCGGAGTTCGTCGATCACCGGCCGCTCTACGACTGGACGATCGCGAACTGCTCGGTGCCGAGCCGGCCGCGGCAGATCGAGTTCGGCCGCCTCGATCTCACCTACACGGTGATGAGCAAGCGCTTGCTGAAGCGGCTCGTCGAGGAAGGTCACGTGCGCGGCTGGGATGATCCGCGCATGCCGACGCTCTCCGGCATCCGGCGCCGCGGCGTTCCGCCGGCTGCGATCCGGAACTTCAACCGCGACGTCGGCCTCACCAAGCGCGACATCACGATCGAGCTGCCGCGCCTCGAACACGCGGTGCGCGAGGAACTCAACCGCACGGCACCGCGCGTGATGGCGGTGCTGAACCCGCTGCGCGTGGTGATCGAGAATCTCGCGGAAGGCGAGCGACTCGACTTCGACGCGGTGAACAACCCCGAAGACCCGAGCGCCGGAACGCGCACCGTGCCGTTCTCGCGCGTGCTCTACATCGAACGCGAGGACTTCCTCGAGGATCCCCCGAAGAAGTACTTCCGGCTGGCGCCGGGTCGCGAGGTGCGGCTGCGCTACGCGTGCCTCATCACCTGCACCGGCGTCGTGAAAGACGCGAGCGGCGAGATCACCGAACTGCGCTGCACGTGGGATCCCGCGACGCGCGGCGGCAACGCGCCCGACGGACGCAAGGTCGCCTCGACGCTGCACTGGGTCTCGGCGACCCACGCGCTCCCCGCCGAGGTGCGGCTCTACGAGACGCTCTTCAGCGTCGAGGATCCGATCGGCGAGGCGGCGGCCCAGCGCGTCGACCACAGCGCGTTCCTGAATCCGAACTCGGAGCGCGTGCTCCCCGCGTGCTGGGTCGAGCCGAGTCTCGCGAGCGCGCAGCCGGGCAACGCATTCCAGTTCGAGCGGCTCGGCTACTTCGCGGTCGACCCCGAGAGCAAGCCGGATGCGCTGGTCTTCAATCGCAGCGTCACGCTGCGCGACGAGTGGACGAAGCTGCAGAAGCGCCCCTCGGGCCCGGCGAAAGCACCGAAGTAGCGCCCGGCCTACATCGCCGGAACCGTGAAGCCATCCTTCACCGGCTCGAGCTTCTCGAAATGCGGCCCGAGCGCCCTTTGCAGCGACTCGACGGTCCAGCGCGCGTCGCTCTCGAACTTGGTGTCGAGGCGCGGGCGCGTCGCGAGCGTCACGTTCTTCGCCCAGACGACGAAGACCTGGCCCGACACGTTCTGCGACAGCGGCGACGCGAGCCAACCCACGAGCGGGGACACGTTCTCCGGCGCGAAGGTGTCGAAACCCTCTTCGGGCTTCTTGAACATCGCGCCGAGCGGGCCCGAATCGTTCATCCGGGTGCGCGCACGCGGCATGATCACGTTCGCGGTGATGCCGTACTTCTGCATCAGCTGCGCGGCGCCCATCGTCATCGCGACGATGCCGGCCTTCGCGGCCGAGTAGTTGGCCTGACCGGGCGGCGCAAAAAAGGCGGACTCGGACGACGTCGAGATGATGCGACCATAGGTGGCGGCGCCGCTCTTGGCGCGTTCGCGCCAGTAGGCCGTCGCGTGGCGCAGCGCCAAGAAGTGACCCTTCAGGTGCACACGCACGACGTCGTCAAAGTCCTTTTCGGTCATGTTGAAGAGGATCGCGTCGCGGATGAAGCCGGCGTTGCAGACGACGATGTTGACGTCGCCGAATGCGGAGACGGCCGTCTCGAACATCCCCTTCGACGCGTCCCAGTTCGTGACGTCGCCGAAATGCGGCACCGCCTCGCCACCAAG
>JANLTC010000135.1:0-6889 GCA_031362725.1 Deltaproteobacteria bacterium
GTCGCCGATGAAGGCGTTGCCGGGACCAAAGCTCAGCGTGTAGCCGACGAGGATCCACAACACACCGACGACACCTGCCGACACCATGCACTGCATGAACAGCGAGAGCACGTTCTTGGCGCGGACCAGGCCGGCGTAGAAGAGCGCGAGGCCGGGGATCGTCATCATCAGTACGAGCGCGGAACTCGTGAGCATCCACGCGGTATTCCCGGTGTCGAGCGTGGGCGCTTCGCCCTCCGCGGAAGCCGCGCCCGCCCAAAGCAGGGCGAGCGCGAGGGGGGCGAGCGCGATCCAGCACGGATCGGCGCGACGGGAATCACTGCGAGCAAGAAGCGCCATCGAGGTCCCTCCATTGGGCGCCGGGCGATTCGCCGGCGCAGCGTCACCGCGCTGTAGAGCAATGTGCGTGCCACCTACCAACTGAGCCTGAGACGGCACGCCTCGACAGCAGACGGCCGTTCGCAGGGCTCGCGTGCAGCGCAATGCGGGAGCTGCTCAGCGCGTGTGCAGAGACATGCTCAGCATGCAGGCAGAAATGAACGGAGCGGGAGCATCGGGATCCGCGCGAAGCGCCGCGTCGTCGCGCCGCCCGGAACGGGGTTTGCAAATGGACGATGAGCATGGACTCTCATCGAACCGACGGCGGTCCCCGCATCGACCCTGGTCTTCATTCGCTCTTCACGGCGTTTCACCAACGCGCACTCGCGAATGGCGAACGCCTGACACTTCGCGCTTGGCTCGATCGCGCCGAGGCCTGGCGCATTCTCGATGCGCTTCGCGAAGCGGGCGGCAATCGCTCGGCGGCCGCACGCGCCCTCGCGATCGGCAGGCGCACGCTCTACACGAAGATGGAGAAGCTCGGCATCCATCCTTCGTGGGACGCCGGCGGCGATCCGTCGACGAACCTCCGGGCGGCTGGACCCGTCTAGCGTTCCGGCGTCTCGAAGCTGCCTTCGCGGGCGTCTTCTCGAGAACGAAGTCTTTGGGTGTCGCAGCTCTTGCGGGGGGCTTCCTTCTACTCGAATCTCGGCGCGTCGCACGGATCTGTCCGTCGGCACCTACCGGGGGCGAGTCGGATGGCGCGTGGTTTTCGGGCGTTCGGGTCGGTGCTGTTGCTGGGCATGCTCGCCTTCGGTTGTGAAACCGCAAAGCTCGCTGGCGAGAGGGTTCTCTACGGCGTCAACCCGGTGGCAACGACCGACGTACTGGTGCTCGGCGTCTCCACGCACGGTCCCTATTTGTTGGTGTCGCTCGCGGGGCCGATGGCGGATCTGCGCTTTTTCGCGCCGGCGACGGAGGCATGCCTCCACGTTCTCGCACCCGATTCGAAGGTGAACTACGGCAAGTCGGGCCAGTTCGGGCGTTTCCGCCGCGACGGCCAGATCTGCGATCCGATCGGCATTGCGTCGCTCGCAGCGTGGCGCGACACCCAGCCGCGTCGCAAGGGACCTCCGGTTCCTCGCGCTGCGACCTACTACCACGTGGTGCAGCAGGATCCCGAGCTGATCTTCCTGCGGGGCCGCTTCCCGCTCGCGTCGCGTGTCTACATCTCCGGTGGCTACGACCTCGTCGCGGTGCTGCCGAACGTCGCAGCCTGCGCGGCGGTTGCAGCGCAAGACGCCGCATCGCTGGAGTTCCGCGCGGCGGGCCCCGTAGCATTCACGCTGCTGGCCGGGGACCAGGTGTGCGACGTGCTCGGCTTCGCGCTGCCGCTAGAGGTTCCCAAGTCCTGATGCTGAATTCGCGTGGCCCGCGGCAGTCGGCGGCGTTCGTGGGCGCGGCGCCGTGAGTCCCCGCGCCGCGCGCACGCTCCGTCGCTGCTTCGCGTCCCTTGCAAACACCGCCTATCTCGCGCCGGCCGCGAGATGCCGGTGAACGCGATCTGGAACGCTGCGCTGCGACACATCGAACCCGGCCCGCGCGATCTCGCGGCGTGGCGCACGCGCCTTGCAGAGCTGGGTTGTCGCGCCGGGTCGCGTTCCGACTAGGCAATGCGCCGTCGCTGCATCGCGAGGGATGCAGCGACGGCGCCGACTGCCAGCACACCGCCGGCTCCGAACGCGAGTGCGAACGAGCGAGGCGTGTTGGTGCCGCCGTAGATCAGCGTCAGCAGCGTCACGCCGAAGGACGATCCCACTGAACCCATCAATCGACTGACGGCGGATGCGATGCCGATGTCTTCCTCGGCGGCGGCGCTCGTCGCGGCACTGGCGATCGAGGGCGTGCCGAGCCCATAGCCGAGGCCTTGCAAGACGAGTCCGATGCCGACCGCCCAGAAGCTCGACGCCATCGCGCCGGCGGCCAGTACGATCATCGAGAGGGCCATCACCAGACAGCCGATCCACGCGGCCGCGCGCTCGCCGATGCGCTCCCCGAGCGCGCCGCCGAACGGCGAGCCGAGCGCGTAGGAGGCCGTGCGCAGCAGCAGCACGCCCGAGGTCGCAGCGATCGAGAGCGCGAAGCTGCGCTGTAGCAGGAACGGTGCGACCACGAAGGCGCCCATGTACGAAGCGCTGGTGAGCGCGTTGGCGACGATCGGCGCGGCAAACGCACGAGTGCGGAATAGCGCGAGCGGCAGCAACGGCGCGACGACGCGTCGCTCGATCGGCACGAAGGCGGCGAGTCCGAGCGCTCCGACCGCGCACGAGCCCAACACCCAGAGCGAAGTGACGCCATGCGCGCGCACCTGGCCCAGCGCGAACATGAATCCCCCGATGCCGAGCGCGAGCGCCAACGCACCAGGCACATCGAAACGCACGCGACGTGGAGTCGTCTCGCGCAGCACCGCGAAGGCGAGTGCGAAGGCGAGCAACGAGAAGACAGCCTGCATGGCAAAGACGACGCGCCAGCCGAACCAATCGACGAGCGGGCCGCCCACCGCGAGCCCGAGCGCCGGCGCGCCAGCCCCCGTCATGGCCCACCAGCCCATCGCGCGCACGCGAGCTTCGCGCGGCGTCACGCTGAAGATCAACGCCATCGCAGTGGGCTGCGTCGCGCCGCCGAGCGTCGAGGCCAGCGTGCGCAAGCTGATCAACGCGGCCGGATTCCACGCGAACGATGTGGCGATCGCGGTCGCCGTGGCCGCCGCCGTGCCGAACAGGAACACGCGGCGATGGCCGTGTAGATCACCGAGCTTGCCGAGCAGCGGCAACGCCACCGCCGAAACCAGCATCGGCGCCGCGATCACCCATGCCATCGTCGTCTCGCGCGTGCCGAACTCGTGGGCGATCGACGGCAGCGACACGGTCAGGATCGTGATCGGGAACGTTGCGGCGAACATCCCGGAGAGCGCCGCGACGAGCACCCACTGCGAGTAGGCATCGCGCGCTTCGAGTCGCGCGATCAGCCGCGCACGCCACGGCGCTTCGCGGCCGGGGTCGGGCAGCGACGTCATCGCGGGCGGCTCAGGCCTTGCTGGGCGGTGCTCATCATCACTCGCTGGGACGAGGCGTGGATTCCCTCGTGCGGCGTGCAGGCCACGCTAGTCTGACCCCCCTGATGGCAATCACATTGATCGGCGCAGGCTTTGGTCGCACCGGAACGCTCTCGCTCAAGATCGCGCTCGAGCGACTCGGCGTGGCGCCTTGTTACCACATGAGCGAAGTCTTCCAGCATCCCGAGCACGTCGCCGTTTGGAGCGATGCGCTGGATGGGAAGTCCGTCGACTGGGACGCTCTGTTCGCAGGCTACGCCGCCACCGTCGACTGGCCCGGTTGCCATTTCTGGCGCGAACTCGTGGAGCACCATCCTGACGCGAAGGTGCTGCTCACGCTGCGCAGCCCGGAGTCGTGGTACGCGAGCGTTCACGAGACGATCTACCAGGTGCTGCGCGGCGGGCCGCCGCCCGACGCGAATCTCGCCGCCTGGCACGCGATGGTCACGAAGTTGATCGACGTGCAGACTTTCGGCGGGCGCTTTGCCGATCGCGCCGATGCGATCGGCGTCTACGAGCGGCACAACGAAAGCGTGCAGCGCAGCATCCCGAGTGAACGCCTGCTGGTCTACGAAGTCGCGGAAGGATGGGAACCACTGTGCCGATTCCTGGATCGGGCGGTGCCCGACGAACCGTTCCCGCGCGTCAACTCCAAAGATGAGTTCCGCGCCCGCGCCGGGCTGCGCTAGCAAGTCGCAGGCTCGGTCGATCCGGAGCTAGCGGAGTCGGGAGGAAGGCCGTGTCACAGCCCGTTGTCATCGTCGAACAGCAAGGCGCGGTTCTCGTCGTCACGCTGAATCGCCCCGAGAAGAAGAACGCAGTCAACTCCGAGGTGATGTGCCGGCTCTACGATGCCTGGGTACGGCTCGACCGGGACGACGAGACTCGCGTCGCGATCCTGACCGGCCGCGGCGACACGTTCTGCGCCGGAATGGACCTCGCCGAGATCGGCAAGCTGCGCAGTGGTGTCACCGACAACGAGTGGATCGAGCGCGTTCGCCGAGAGCCTCATGTCGTCTACGGCGCGTGGCTGAAGACCCATCGGCCGACGAAGCCCGTGATCCTGGCCGTGGAAGGCTTTGCGCGCGCGGGCGGCACCGAGATCCTGCAGGGCACCGACATTCGCATCGCCGGCGAGAGCGCGAAGTTCGGCGTCACCGAAGTGCAACGCGGCCTCTTTCCGATGGCAGGGTCGGCGGTGCGTTTGCGACGCCAGATTCCGTACGCGATCGCGGCCGAGATGCTGCTCGCTGGCGACGATCTCCCGGCGCGCCGCGCCTGGGAACTCGGCCTCGTGAATCACGTCGTGCCGGACGGGCAGGCGCTTGCGAAGGCGATGGAGATCGCGCAAAGGATCGCCGCAAACGGACCGCTGGCAGTGAAGGCGCTCGTCGCCACGCTACGCGCGACCGAGACGCTGCCCGAGGCCGAGGCCTTCGCGATCGAGCAACAGCACGGCATGAAGGTGATGATGTCGGCGGACGCAGCCGAGGGGCCGCGCGCGTTCCTCGAGAAGCGGAAGCCGGTGTTCACCGGGAGCTGAGCGCCCCGCGCGGCTCCGTTACGCGATTCGCGACCGGCCGAGCGCTGCGAGTGCGAAGAGCGCCGCGACGCCCGTTCCCAACGTGCCCGGTTCGGGTGTGTTGTAGACGAACTGCGTAACGAGACCGCGCGAGCCGATGCCGACCGGCGCGATCGAGTGCACGCCAGTCGACGGGTTGACGACCTCGACCACGCGGGACGTCTCGTCGCCCACGAGGTTCTGCCTGTCGAACCCGTACTCGAACGGGAATTCGTCGCTGAGGTTGAAGATCTCGAGGAGCAGGTTGCCTGCAGACGGGTCGTACACGAACCCCCGCGGCAGGACCGGGAGCACCAGTTCGAAGGGGCGCGGTGCCTGCGTCACAGTGGGGATCGGCCAGATCAGCTGACCTGAGAAGACGAGCGCTTCTCCACTCCCGATGTTGTTGTCGAAATCGACGTTGTCGAGTCCGTCGGCAGCGGCCAGGGTCGTCGAGAGCCGCACTTCGATCGACTGCACCGTGATGGTCGTCGCGAAGAAGTTGTTCGAATCGGGGCGGAAGCGGAGCTCGTCGATCGTGATCGGCGCGGCCTGTTCGCCGAAGCCGCTCGCGTTGTAGACCTGCTGGTATCGGAACGGTTCGTTCGAGACCACGGAGCGACCAAACGGAAAGACATCAGTCTCGTTGCCCTCGACGCTCGTCTGGGCGTTCGGGATCACGACGGTATCGGCGAGGGCAGCGGGCGCGGCGACGACCGCAAGCAGGGAGAGCAGAATGAATCGGCTGTGCAGCTGCGGGTTGTGAAACATCGCGCGGTGGTTTCCTCGAGTATGGGTTCGTCGAACGCAGCACGGTAGCCGCCGATTGGCGCCACCAGCAATCGGTTGTCCGGTGCGCAACGCACGGTTGCCGCGCGGATCCTGTGTAGCTACGCCGATTTCGTGGCTGCGCTCGCGGCCTCGATGCGCATGCCAAAAAGAAAGGGCCCGCCCTCGCGCTCGCGCGCAGAGGACGGGCCCAGTAGACGCAGGCTCTAGTAGCGGCCGCGACCACCGCCGCCGCCACCGCCACCGCCGCCGCCGCCGCCCGTGGACGTGGCCTCGTTCACGCGGAGAGCGCGGCCACCGACCTCACGGCCGTCGAGGCCCTTGATGGCCGAATCGGCGCTCGAGGAATCGCCCATCTCCACAAACGCGAATCCGCGCGGCCGACCGGTCTCACGATCGGTGATGATGCTCACGCGATCGACAGCACCGTACGCCTCGAACATCGACTTGAGTTCGGCGTCGGTCGTGGTGAAGGGGAGATTTCCAACATAAAGCTTCTTGTTCAAGATCAGATTTCCTAAGAGAGGACCGGAGCACGGATGCACCCAGTCGCCTCGGTCTCGGGAGCCACGGCCAGAACGTCCGGCTGCAGATCTCGAGCACGATGAATCGCCGACTCGCGGTCGAGAGATCCGGGATCGCTCGAACGGAGATTGGCGAGGCACGCACAGTTGGGGTGATTGACAGGGTAGGTCGGGACGAGGTCAAAAGACGAAGTCGAGAACCGGACGCTGCGCATCGCTCAAATGGACGGCCGACGGATGGATAACCGATCCCGAGCGGATGGCAAGCGTTGACTTCAATCCAGACCCATCGCCGTGTTAGGGTTTCGCCATGGCGTTCCCGTCGCTCGATTTCGACCTCTACCACCGCGACACACTTCCACTCGTACTCGACGCGGATCGCGAAGCGCTCGTTGTGCGTGCGGTACGAGGGCTCGGCTCGCTCGCGCTCCGACTGCGCGAAGGTGGCGCCTACAGCTATCGCCCGATCGGGAACCGCATCGAAATCGCGGCAGGCGACGCCGACGCAGACACCGTGATCGAGCTCGATCGCGAGGGATGGGAAGGTCTCGTTCACGAACTCGAGGCGCCCGCGGGCCTGCT
>JANLTC010000066.1:0-3917 GCA_031362725.1 Deltaproteobacteria bacterium
CCGCGCCGCCCCCCCCCCCCCGGGCCCCCCCCCCCCCCCCAACCCCAACCACCCCCCTCCCAACCGCGCGCCGGCCCGCCCCCCCGGCAAGCCGGCGAGAGGGTGCTTCGAGCGGGGGCGCCGCAGGCCGGGGAGGGTCCCGTGCTCAAACATCCTCGGCACGCGTTCGACCGTGCGGCTTCGCGCGGAGCTCGTTCGATTCGAGGGTGGGCGCGCTTCGGCCGTGATGGCTCAGCGGCCTGCGGAACTGCGCGCGGGACCCTCCCCGGCCTGCGGCTACTTGCTGATCACCTCGGCGGTTGTGTGCCTGATGTCCATGCCTTCAGGCGTTCGGCGGTGATCGTCGCCATCTTCGTCATCGCGTTTTCCGCGTCGCCCCATTTCCACTGCATGCCGGCTTCGAGCGAACCGCCGCCGACGCGGCGATCGACGGCCTCGGCGAGGACGGCGCCGGTCACGCTGTCGGTGACCTTCCCCTCGACCTGGGCGCCGCCGATGAAGGCGTACGTCCCGGTCGCGGCGTATTTCAGCGTGTTGAGCGCGCGCGCTTGCGGAATGATGCTTGAGATCGTGCGCAGACCGGGCGTCGCCGACTCGAGATCGGTGATTGCCATCTGCACCTGCATCACACCGGGACCCGGGGCGTCGGCGAGTTTGAAGCTCTGGCCGAGCTGCGTGCGAAGCGCCTGGTAGAAGAAGTTGGTGAGTGACTCCTGATCCGTCGCCGGGACGCTCGACTTGGCGCTGCCCCAGAACGTGACCGGGTCGATGAGCACCTGGTTGTAGCTCGACCACGCCGCCTTCGGATCCACATAGCGCAGCGCCGTCTGCCCTGAGTTCCCGGGCTTCAGCAGCGCGCAGTCAGCGCCGAGGAAGGCGCAGTTGACGTCGCTTTCCTTCAGCTTGGCTTGCTGCGTCGTGGCGCAGGCGGTCGCGACGACCGCGGTGGCGATGACAATTGCCTGGAACGGAATGCGCAGGGACATGACGTCTCCCCTTCGTTCGAGATCGAGAAATCACCGTTGCGAGAGCGCGGCTACTCCGCCATCACGCCGCGGCCGCGGATCGCGTCGAACTCGCGTTGCTCCGCGGGCGCGAGCGATGCGTCGCCGATCCGCACCGCGACCTTGTCGACCTTGCCGGTGAAGCGGAACGGTACGTGGTAGTCCTCGCTGACGGGCGTGCCGGTGTCTTCGCCGCAGTCGAGTGTCTCGTCGAGTGACAGGCGGAACGGCAGCGTGCGCGCGACCTTGGCTTCGCCGGTCGGCTTGCCATCGACGAGCAGCGTGGCGGTGCCGCCCTTGCCGAGGCCGGGGCCGTCGTACTTGAACACCATCTCTATGTTGTGCTTGCCGGGCGCAAGCGCGTCCTTGCCGGTGACGCAGTAGCGTTCGATCGCAGCGAGGTTGTAACAGTAGACAGGCTTGCTCCCGAGCATGTAGAGCCCCCAGCCAGAAAAGCGTCCGCCGTGCGTCAGCAGCATGCCCTCCGCGCCGCCTTCGGGAACTTCGACGCTCGCGGCGATCTGCCACGATTTGTTCTTCGTGTCCGGCGCCGCGCCTTCCGGAATGCGCACCGCGCCGGGGTAGTAGGTGAACACGTTGCGGCCGCGCGTGAGGCTCGGGCGGTTTGCCGTGTCGAGGCGCTGGACCTTGGAGTTGTCGAGCGGCAGCACGTTGTACTTCCTGGCTTCCACGAGGAACAGATCCTGCAGCTTGCTCAGCTTGGCCGGATCCTTCGCCGCGAGGTCGTTCGCTTCGCTGAAGTCTTCCGCGACGTTGTAGAGCTCCCACTTGTAGTCGAGGACGCCGACGTCGCCCCCAACGGCGGACCACGGCGGCGTTGGCGGCGTCGTCGCCGCGACCCAGCCATCGTTGTAGATCGCGCGGTTGCCGATCATTTCGAAGTACTGCGTGTGGTGGCGCGACGGCGCCTTCGCGTCGGTGAACGTGTAGCCCATGCTCACGCCTTCGATCGGCTTCTGCGGTACTCCGTTCAGCATCGACGGCGACTGCACGCCGACCGCTTCGAGGATCGTCGGGTAGAGATCGATCACGTGGTGGAACTGCGTGCGGATGCCGCCCTTGTCCTTGATCTTTGCCGGCCACGAGATGACCATGCCGTTGCGCGTGCCGCCGAAGTGCGACGCAATCTGCTTGGTCCACTGGAACGGCGTGTCCATCGCGTGCGCCCAGCCGATCGGATAGTGGTTGAAGGTGGTCGGCCCGCCGAGTTCGTCCACCCGTCGCAGCACTTCGGCGAAGTCCTCGGGGATGTTGTTGAAGAAGGTCAACTCGTTCAGCAGGCCGTTCGGGCCGCCCTCGGCGCTCGCACCGTTGTCGCCCTGGATGTAGACGACGAGCGTGTTGTCGAGTTCGCCCAGCTCGTCGATCGCGTCGACCAGGCGGCCCATCTGGTCGTCGGCGTGCGACAGCGCGGCGGCGTAGACCTCCATCATGTGCGCCGCGACCTTCTTGTGGTCGGCGTCGAGCGAATCCCACGCGGGAATGCCGGGTGAGCGCTCGGTGAGCCTCGTGCTCGCGGGCACCACGCCGAGCTGCTTCTGCCGCGCGAGCGTTTCCTCGCGCACCTTGTCCCAGCCCTGATCGAAGTTGCCCTTGTACTTCGCGATCCATTCCTTCGGCGCGTGGTGCGGAGCGTGCGCGGTGCCGGTGGCGTAGTAGACGAGCCAAGGCTTCTGCGGTGCGACCGAGTCGAGCATCCGGATGCGGTCGATCGCGTGGTCGGCCATGTCGTCGTCGAAGAAGTAGTTCTTCGCGTCGTGCGGCGGCTCGATCGGTTTGATGTTCTCGATGATCGCGGGATTCCACTGGCTCGTGTCGCCGCCGATGAAGCCGTAGAAGTATTCGAAGCCGAGGCCCGTCGGCCACAGATCGAACGGACCGGCCTGGCTGCCGTGCCAGTCGGGCACGTTGTGGTTCTTGCCGTACCAGGCCGTGTTGTAGCCGTTCTGCCGCAGCACCTCGGCGAAGGTGCCCGCGCTCTGCGGCATCAGCGTGTTGTAACCGGGGAAGCCGGTTCCGGCTTCCATGATCACGCCCGTCGCGGCCGAGTGGTGATTGCGGCCGGAGAGCAACGCCGCGCGCGTCGGCGAGCAGAGCGCCGTGGTGTGGAACTGCGTGTAGCGCAGACCCGCCTGCGCGAGCCGCTCCATCGTCGGTGTCGGGATCGGTCCGCCGAAGGTGCTCGACGCGCCGAAGCCGACGTCGTCGGTGAGGATCACCAGGATGTTCGGCGCGCCCTTCGGCGCCTCGACTTCCTTCGGGAAGTCCTTCACCGAGTCCTGCGCGGTGATGCCGATGCGGCCGCCGAAGGGCTGCTCGGGTCGTGGCAGCACCTTCTGTGCTCCTGCCGACGTTGCTAGCGCGATCGCCGCCAACAACCCGAACGCAATAATTGTTCTTCTCAACTGTGCTCTCTCTCGTTGCGGCTGATCGCCGCTTGAACTTCGATCCAGCCGGGGCAGTCCGGTCTACGTCATCGAATCAGTTGTTCTCGCGCCCGGGCGTCTGCAGCGCCTGCAGCACGGAGTCCAGCGCGAACGTGCCGCCCTTCTGACTGGGTGGGAATTCGCGGAACGTGCCGATGAACTGTCCGACATACTGCTGCGCGGGCACGAGCAGGAAGATGTGTTCGGCCCACCAGCGGTTCCAGTCCATGGCTTCCTGGTCGCCGATCTCGAACGGGTCGGAGCGCAGGTTGAAGATCTTCGGTGCGCGCAGCGTCGTGAACGGCTCGCGCCAGACGTCTGCACCATGCGACTTCTGTTCGGCGAAGACGATCTTCCACTGGTTGTAACGCAGGCCGACGAGCTGGCCGTCGTCGTTGAAGTAGAAGAACTCGTGGCGCGCGCTGGGTGTCTTGCCGGCGAGCGCGTCGGTGATGTCGTAGCCGTC
>JANLTC010000139.1:0-1845 GCA_031362725.1 Deltaproteobacteria bacterium
CCCGGCGCGGATCTTCAGCCGGATCAGGAGATGCAGCGCGGGATGACCGAACATCGTGCAGCGGCGTGCGACGCTACTCGAGGGCGCGCTCGGCCGGCGGCGCGACCGCGTTCGCACCGGCCGCACTCCCCATGGTCGCGCTGCCAATGGCCGCGCTCCCAGTGGCCGGATCCGCGGTGACGGCGAGGAAGATCTCTTCGAGGCTGCTGCCTTCGCTCGCGCGCAAGCTCGAGCGTGCTTCCGCGAGCGTGCCGGCGAACACTTTCTGGCCGCGATCGAGGATGAGCAAACGGTGCGCGAGCTCTTCGATCAGCTCGAGCAAGTGCGACGAGAGGATCACCGCCGTGCCCTCGCGCGCCAGATCGCGAATCGCTTCCTTCGCCGAGCGGATGCCGCGCGGATCGAGGCCCGAGAGCGGCTCGTCCATCAACACAACGCCCGGGCGGTGAAGCCACGCGCAGCAGAACGCGAGCTTCTGCCGCATCCCGCGTGACAGCTCGCCGCCGAGCGCGTTGCGTTTCTCGACGAGTTCGAACTGCTCGAGCAGCTGGTCGGCGCGCGCTTGCCAATCGCTGACGCCGTAGAGCGCCGCCGTGAAGCGCATGTGCTCGATCACCGTGAGACTGTCGAAGGGCTGCGGATCATCGGGGATCCACGCGAGCTCGCGCTTGGCGCGGACCTCGGCCTCCTTCATGTCGAGACCGCGCACGAGCACGCGCCCATGCTTGACGGGCAGCACGCCGGCGATCGAACGCAGCGTGGTCGTCTTGCCGGCACCGTTCGGACCGACGAGGCCCAAGATCTCACCCGGCGCGACCGAGAACGAGAGATCGATGACGGCCTGCGCGCCCTCGTAGTTCTTCGACAAGTGCTCGACGAGAAGCGCGGGCAGGGCGCCGACCAGAGGCGCGGCAGGCGGTGTAACAGGTGTGGAGAGCGGCGAGTTCACTGGGGAAACTAGGGAGTCACGCGCGGGCGAGCTTCGCGAAGGTGGAGATCGCGCGCGTCGTGCCCGATACTGTCGGCGTGGCCAGCATAGCCTGCGCCCGGAAAGAGTTCTCCATGTCGCAACCTACCTCACCGTCCGATTACTCGCGCCGCGGATTCTTGGCCGCGAGCGTGGCTGCGCCGATCCTGATGAGCGCCCAGTCGGGGCGCGGACAATCCGGCACGCCGACGACTGCGCAACCAGGATCAACCGCGCAGGGTGAACGCAAACCCGCCGACGCGACGCCCGCGCCCACCGGACCGTTCCAGCTCGCGCCGCTGCCGTGGAAGCAGGACGCGCTCGCGCCGCACATCTCCGCCGACACGATCGGCTTCCATTACGGTCGCCACCACAAGGGCTACGTCGATCGGCTCAACAAGCAGGTCGAAGGCAAGCGCTACGCGAACATGACGCTCGACCAGGTGATCGCGGCGACGATGACCGACGAAGCCGAGGTCGCGATCTACAACAATGCCGCCCAAGCCTGGAATCACACGTTCTTCTGGAACAGCCTCACGCCGAAAGGCGCAGGCGAACCGCCCGCACGTCTCGCCGACCGGATCAAAGCCGACTTCGGCAGCGTCGACGAGTTCAAGAAGCAGCTGACCGACGCCGCGCTGAATCAGTTCGGAAGCGGCTGGGCGTGGGTCGTCCTTCAAGACGGCAAGCTGCGCGTGGTGAAGACAGGCAACGCCGCGTCACCGATGGCGCGCGGAACAAAGCTGCTCCTCACGATCGACGTGTGGGAGCACGCGTACTACCTCGACTACCAAAACCGAAGGAACGAGTACGTGAAGGCCGTGATCGACAACCTGCTGAACTGGGAGTTCGCGATCGCGAACCTGGCGTAGCGACGC
>JANLTC010000086.1:0-1645 GCA_031362725.1 Deltaproteobacteria bacterium
GAAGCGCAGCAGCTCATGCTGGGCCGCTCGCGCTATCCGCTACGCCCCGAAAGGATTGCACGGGTGGGAGGTGGTCCGTCTTTTGCCGTCCAACCGGCTTGCGGCTCAGCTGCCGCACGCCGTGAACTACCTTACACCGACCGGCGGCCCGCCGCGAAGCCTGCGATGCCCGCGCAAGGCGAAGGCCACAGCCGCCGGACCGAGCAGCACGCGAGGCGAAGGCCGCGGGCGGACAGCTGCAGCCGCTTGTTAGACGTCCGGCCCTACCCGATGCGATCCCATTCCGAGTAGCGGTTCATTCGCTTCCAAAGGAGCCTCGTAGCGACGGTAAGACCTCCGTGGGCTGAACTAACCGCCCAAAAGAACATGAGGCTCGTGAGCACTCCGGAAACCGACAAGACACTAGTGGCCTGTAACGATTGAACTGGAAGTGATTCGGCGCGTAGGATCGAAGTAGCGCCATTTCACAGTCTTCGGCGTCTTGTTGTAGTGGCGGATGTACTTCATGAGCTTTCTCCGCAGGTCTGTGAGTGATGTAAAGACACCGCGAGCGATGACATCGCGCTCGATCTTGCCGAACCAGAGTTCGACCTGGTTGAGCCACGACGAATACGTCGGAGTGAAGTGCAGGTGAACGCTCGGATGGCGCTCCAAGAAGTCGGTAACCAACGCGGTCTTGTGGGCCGAGAGGTTGTCGGCGATCACGTGGATCTCCTTGCCCCGCGGCTGGTTGACGACGATGTCCGCGAGGAACGCGACGAATTCCGCCGAGGTGTGTCGTGCGGCGGTCTTGCCCAGCACCTTTCCGGTTCGCGTGTTGAATGCCGCATAGAGAGACAAGGTGCCGTGGCGGAAGTACTCGAAGCCGTGTCGCTCGGCGCGCCCGGGCGAGAGCGGCAATACCGGATCCTTGCGATCGAGTGCCTGGATCGCGGTCTTTTCGTCCACGCAAAACACCGCAGCGTGAGCCGGCGGATTCAAATACAGACCGATGATGTCCGCGGCTTTCTTCTCGAAGTCGGGATCGTTCGTCGCCATGTAGCGATCGAGGCGATGGGGCTTGAGCCCGTGCTTGGCCCAGACGCGCGCCACCATCATGTGACTGATCTTGATCTGCGTCCCCAGCTTGCGGGTGCTCCACTGCGTCGAGCCGTCGGGCGGCTTGCGTCTCAGCGTCCAATCCAGGATGCGAGCCTCCAACGCAGGCGTCAGAGTGCTGGGCTCTTGGCCCGCGTGTCGGCTGAACAGCCCCGCAAGACGTTCTTCCGCGAACCGCTTGCTCCAGCGATCGATGAACGCGTCGTTGCAGTCCAGCTTTTCGCGGATCGCCGCCCACGTTCGGCCCGACTCGAGCAGCAAGATCAACCGCGCCCGCCGCGCGTCATCGGCGCGTCCGCTGCGGCTCGCCGCTCGCTGGTCGAGTTCCACACGCTCCGCCTCGGTCAGGACGATCGTATTTCCCATGCATATGATCATACTCCCTTTTCATTCGTTACAGTCCACTAGTCCGGCTGCGCGATCGTCTTGCCGCGCTCGCCGAGTTCTGCGCGCGCAGCCTTCGTGTCGGCGTGCCACGAGTGCTGGTCGACGATCGTCCCCGCCGCGCGATCGATCTTCCAGCCCTGCGCCTGGTAGCCGAGCAGCA
>JANLTC010000093.1:0-15640 GCA_031362725.1 Deltaproteobacteria bacterium
GCAGCTCGGCGCGCGTGCCTTTCAAGAGACGCCGGTAGGCGGCATCGCGGATCAGCACATGATGGAAGCGCAGCACCGGCTCGCCGAGCAGCCAGCCGGTGTCGCGCTCGATCAGCTCGCCGCGGCGCAACGATTCGAGGCGCGCGTCGAGGTCGGTGACGTCGCGCGGCAGCAGCTCCGCGACGGCGCTGCGCGAGAAGTGGCGGCCGACGACGGCGGCGCGCTCCAGCACGGTGCGCTCTTCGGGGCGCAGCCGCTCGATGCGCGCGGCGAGCAGCGCATGGATGGTCGGCGGCATTTCGAGCGCCGCGAGCGCCGTGCCGGTGGTCCAACGATCGCCTTCCTTCTTGAGCGCGCCTTCGTGGACCAGCATGCGGACCAGCTCGCCGACGAAGAGCGGGTTGCCTTCGCTCGTCGCGAGCACCTTGGCGGCGACCGCGGCCGGGAGATCGGCGGCGCCGATCACGTTCGCAGCGAGCCGCATCGCGGCGCCCGCGTCGAGACCGCCAAGGGTCACGACGTCGGCGACGAGCCCGCCCGGTGTCACCAGCGACGAGCGCAGGTCGCGCAGCTCGGGTCGCGCGCCGACGAGAACCAGCAGCCGCACGCCGCTGCCCCACTGCACGAGATGCTCGACGAGATCGAGCAGCAGCGACTCCGCCCAGTGCAGATCGTCGATCACCAGCACGACCGGCTTCGACTGCGCGAGCGCGGCGAGCAGCCGGCGCACGACGAAGAAGGTTTCCTCCGGCGACGCCGGCGAACCCGCCAGCAGCGCGGCGATGCCAGCGGCGATGCGCGCGCGATCGGCGTCGTCGCCGGGCTGCGCCGCTTCGATCGCCGCGAGGATCTCGCCGCCGCTGGCGCCGGCGTCGATGCGGAGGAATTCGCGCAGCGCGTCGGCGAGCGGCGCGAAGGTGGCGCCGCCCTCGGCGTCGCAGTTCGCGGTGAGCACCTGCGCGGTGTCACCGAGCCGGCGCGTGAACTCGTCGATCAGCCGCGACTTGCCGAGTCCCGGCGAGCCGAGCAGCACCGCGAGTCCCGCCGCCGGTTTCGCGACGGCCGTCTCGTAGACGATCGTGATGCGCGTGATCTCGGCATCGCGCCCGACGAAGGCCGTCGTCGCCGCGCCCTCGGGCCGCTCGAGCGACTCGACACGGAACGCGGACACCGCTTCGGCGCGGCCCTTCAGCGCGAACGAACCGAGTGGCACGAGCGTGACGAACGACGAGACGAGGCGCGCGGTCGAGTCGCCGACGACGACGTCGCCGTCGCGGCCTTGCTCCTGCAGCCGCGCCGCGACGTTCACCGGATCGCCGATGATCTCCGTTTCATCGTTTGCGACCACCTCGCCGGTGTTCACCGCGACGCGCAAGCCCGTCTTGCCGACGGCGCCGCGCTGTTGTTCGGCGAGTGCGCGAAAGGATTCCTGCATCAGGGCGGCTGCGCGCACCGCGCGGATCGCGTCGTCTTCGGCGACGCGCGGAATCCCGAACACCGCCTTCACGCCGTCGCCGAGCAGCTGCGTGACGGTGCCGCCGTGCGACTCGACGGCGCCCCGCATCGCGTCGTAGTACGACTCCATGAAGCGTCGCGCGGATTCGGGGTCGAGGCGCTCGTGCAGCGCGGTCGAGCCGACGAGGTCGGCGAATACGATCGTCACGATCTTGCGCGCGCCGGCGAGCGCGGCGGGACGCGCGGCGACCGGGGCGCCCGCGACCGGCGCAGCGCACGCGTCGCAGAACTTTGCGGCGGGGCGCAGTTCCGCTCCACAGCGCGCGCAGACGCGCTTCAGCGGCCCGGCGCACTCCTCGCAGAACTTCGCACCCGGGCGGTTCTCGTGGGCGCAGGCGGGGCAGGTCATGAAGCGAGTTCCGTTGCGATGCCGCCGCCCGCCGGGCTCGTGGATGCCAAGCAGGACTTTGCGTGGTCAGGACTCGCACGGCCGCAGGCAGGGGAGGTCACCTGGCAACTCTACCCCGAGCGCGTTGGCGATGCGCGAGATCGGGGAGCAGTGCCGCCCTGGTAGTCAGGCAATGGCTTCGGGCGTTTGCCAGCAGCTGTTAGGCTGCGGGCATGTCGCTCCTCGATCGAGCCACGATCACCGCTGCGCTGACGGCGCTCGACGCACGGCTCGCGGCGCGCGGACGCCGCGCGGAGCTGTTCCTCGTGGGCGGTGCAGTGATGTGTCTCGTGCATGATGCGCGTCCCGCTACGAAGGACGTGGACGCATGGTTCACCGATCCCGACGCGGTGCGGGTCGCCGCGCGCGAGGTTGCAGAGGAACTCCGGCTTCCGGAGGATTGGCTCAACGACGCGGCCAAGGGCTTCGTTCCTGCGAATGCCGGCTACGAGACCTGGGCGAGTCTCTCGCATCTCACGATCTCGACCGTCGACGCCCGGACGCTGCTGGCGATGAAGGCGGCCGCGGCCCGCACGGGCGAGGACGCGAGCGACATCCGTTTCTTGGCGGATCGACTCGGCTTGCGCTCGGCAGACGCGGTGCTCGCGGTGGTGCTGACCTACTTCCCCGCCGAGCGGCTACCGGTGCGCGTTCGTTTGCTGCTGGAGGAGATGTTCGATGGACGTTCGTGAGCTGCTGGCCGCGTGCCGTAGCGACGAGGCGCACTTTCAACTGCACGTGAACGGATTTGTCGATGAGTTCCGCCGGTCGGCGGCGCCGGCACGCGCCGCGATGATCGCGGCCGGTCCGACTGCGACGGGAATCTTCGAGGGTCTCGCCGCTGCGGTGATCAGCGCGCTGTGTCGTGAGACGGGTCAGGGCGCTCCGCAGTGGGTCGCCGAGACGGCGAGCCCGGAGCCGTTCTTCGTGCTGCCGGCGCATGGCTTTGCGCTGCGCCTGCGGCTGATGCTCGAGTCCCCGCCGCCGTTTCGCGCGCGCAACGTGTTCGTGCCGGAGACCTATCTGTCACGCGCGTGAGCACGTCACGCTTCGAGCGACCCTGCGTACGTGTCGCGGCTGCTGACGCGGCGCACGCTACGCCGAGGAGGGTTCGCCCGGCGCAACGGATCGATCGCGGATCGATCCGCGCAGCCGTGCGAGATCGTCGCGGACGCTGCCCGCGCCGAGCAGCCGCGCGAAGCCGAGCATCGCGCCGGCCTCCTTGCTGCGGCTGAAGGCGGGCCTGAAGAAGTGCTCGCCGGCGATCTCGATCGGCCGGTACTCCGCGACCTCGCGGATCTGCTGCTCGGTGAGCTGCGCGAAGCGGGGAGACTCGAGCAGCCGCAGCGCTTCGGCGAGCGCGGCTTCGGTGAGGTCGCGCTGCAGTTGGCGCAGATCTGCGCGCAGTTCCTGGACGAGGTCGTCGTTCAGTTGGACGGGATGGGCCGGCATTGGGATGAGGATCGCCGACGGAATCGGCCGGCGCTGTGAAGTACGTCACAGCGCGGCGCAGAGAGGGGTGGGTGCCGCGGCGTCCGAGAGCCTGCGGCGTCCCGCTCAGCGCGATTCGAATCGCTGGGCGTCGGCGCCCGCGTAGCGGGCCATTGCGCGGTCGAGGTCCGCGGCGGATTCGAGGGCGTGAACGATCCCGCCGAGTTGCGCGGCTGGCAGCGCGCATGTCATCTCGTCGGAACGCATGCCGGTACGCGCGCGGCTCAGCGCGCAGCCGACGCTGGCAGCGATCTCGCCGGCCTCCTTGGCGATCGCGATGATGTGGCACTGCGGCTTGCCCTCGATGCGGAGCGACGGGAATGCGTCCTTCAGGGTCATCAGCGCGAGGCCGTTGATGCGCAGCAGCACGACGTCCGGGTCGACGGGCAGGCTCGCGAGGGGTCCGTAGACCACGCGAGCGGGCGGCTGCTGGACATGCGGCAGATTGCCGACCGCTGCTTCGTCGACCCATCCCGATGCGAGCACGGTCGCGACGTCGTCTCGCGCAGCGGCTTCTTCGAGCGTGAGGAAGCCATGCGTGTAACTGCCGACGCTGCAGTTCGCGTGATCGGCCGCGACCGTCGAGAACGAGCGCAGCGTCGCCTTCATCCAGAACACACAGCCGGCCGGCACCGACCCGGTGCGACCCGATTCGTTCGCTGCCGGCGGCGCCGCTTCGAACGCGGGCGCGCCGTTCCCATCGTGTCGACCCAAGAATGCGATGCCGATTGGTTCGGCGACGGGACGGAGCGCAGCGACGAGTCGCGCGGCGAGATCTGCCCGGGCGGCGGTGGACCTCACGCGACGCCCGCGCAGCAGGGACACGAGCCGGCGCCGACCCGGGCTGCCGATACGGCCGTCGCGATGTCGCGCACGCTGGTTCGGAGACGCGCGGTCGGGCGCTCGCGTTGCGGCGCGGCCATGGGTTTCGCTTCCCCTTCGCGGCGCGGAGCGCTTCCCCGGTAGCCCGTGACGATCTCGAAGGCGTGATCGCCGACCTTCGTCTCGATCTCGATCGAGTCGGGGCCGGTCGCCCGCCAGGCGCCGTAGGGAGCGCCGTCGCGGCGGACTTGCACGCGGCTCGCGTCGGGCAGCTGGCAGACGCGGAACTGCGTCGCATCGCCGCGCGCGCTCGACGTTGCGACGTAGCTCTCGAGCTGCAGCACGCCGCGCGCGGGATCGTTCGAGGCGACGGAGAATCCCATCTTCGGGTACTCGGTATCCGTCACGGTCGGCGCGCAGAACTTCTCGGTGTCCGGCTCGTTGAAGGCGCGCCCCCAGTCGCCCTCGCCATCGAGCAGATCCTTCAGCATGTACAGCGCGCTCTCCTGGCCGCGCGGATAGCGCTCGCGATAGCTGAAGAAGTGGCCGAACTCGTCCTCGTCGCGGCCGCCCTCGGCGTCGAAGAAGCGCGAGTTCTCGATCGCCGCGAGCTTTTTGCCGAGGCGGCGCGCGGTCGGTTCGTCGCCGTATTCGCGCGCCATCAGCAACGCGATCGTCAGCGGGCGCGGATCGCTGCCGGGAAAGAGAACGGGTAGGTAGGGTTTGTCCCAGCCGACCGACGCGACCGCGTTGCGGTACAGCAGCTCGCCGAGCGCGCGGTTCTGCGGCACTACGTAGATCGACGGGAACAGGCCCATGATGCGGCGGTCGCCGTGCACGCGATCCTCGATCGGGTCGAAGTACAGCGCGACGGACCGGAGCCGGCCGCGCGCGTCGAAGTGCATCAACTTCTTCCGGAAGACGTCCTCGACCCAGCGGTCGTAGACCCAATGCGTGCTGCTGCCGAGTGTCGTGTCGGTGAGCTGCAAGCCGAGACCGGCCGCCGACAGACAGAACGGCCAGATCTTGGTGTTCTCGCAATGCGGACCATTCGGCGTCGCGGCCCATTGCGTGCTCAGGTAGTCCGCGATGCCTCGGTGCGTCCACGCGAAGGTCCGGTCGTCGAGACCGGTCATCTCGAACGGCTTGTCCCACGTCGCCTCACCCGACACCGAGCGGTGGATCGCCAACATCAGCGTGAAGAAGCCGCGGAAGAACAGGTTGCCCGGCGAGCCGATCGGGTCCGCTTGCAGTCCCCACGGCTCGACGCCGTTGGCGGTCCAGCCGGGTACGTCGTAGCGGCCCCAGAGATCTTTCGGGATCAGCGGGCGATACGCCCTCGGATAGTTCGCGCGATCCGGATCCGGCCCGATCTGCGTCAGCCAATCCACCGCCGCCCAGTAGGTCGTGTGGCGGCGGATCAACGCGTCGAGGATCTTGGTGTAGACCTCGCGCCAGGCGGGCGTCTTGCGGGCGAGCAGCAGGAACGCATACGACGACTCCGAGAGGTCGAAGCGCGCGAACGACAGCATCGGCGCGAGGCTCTTGTCGTCCCACCACGGATGCGGCCTACCGCTCCGAGACCAATCGTCGGGCGTGATCGCCTTGCGCCAGAGGTGGCGGAGCCAGCCGCGCACCTCGGGTTTCAGTCGCGCTGCGTTGGCCTCGGCCATCTGCGTGCCTCCGCGGTGGGCGCGCCGCGTTCAGTGGCTTCGCATGTAGTCGAGCAGCGCAGCGCTCGGCGTGCCATCGACGAGCAGGCCCTTCGCGCGCTGATACTCCTTGATCGCGGTGGTCGTCTTCGGACCTGCCGAGCCATCGGGTGAACCGGCGGGTAGATAGCCGGCGCGGACGAGTTCGCCCTGGATGTCGGCGATCAGCGAACCCTTCATCGCGCTGCCCTTGCGCGGCGCGTAGAGCTCGTTCGGCTGGGTGGCCTGCACCTGTGCGACCAGCTTGTTGTGCGCATCCATCAGCGCCGCCGCGATCAGCTTGCCCTCGGAGGTGTTGCCATAGCCGCTCACGCCGACGAGGCCCGCGACACCACCGCCCCAACCGCCGAGGCCGGCGCCACCGCCGAAGTCGCGCACCTTCGCCGATCCTTCGGCGACACCCATCTGTTCGCCGCTCTGCGCGTCGGTCAGGAACAGCATCGTCTGCGCCTCCTTGATGCGGATGCTGCCGACTGCGCCGCCGATCAGTGCGCCAGCGCCGCCACCGAGCAGGCCGCCGACAGCGGAGCCGATCGCCGCGCCGCCTGCGTTCGGATTGGAGAAGAGCACGTTCGGCGTGATCAGGTACTGCGTCGTCACCATCTTGCCCTTCGCCGTCTGCGAACCCTGCCGCAGCATGCCGCTCTGTCGCAGGTACTCCTCCTGCTCGATGTTGCGCATCGCCGCGCCGCGATCGACCACGCGGAAGCAGCCCGACTGCGCCATCAGCAGTCGCAGCATCGGAAGCGGGGAGGAGAGGCCGAGCGTCTGGAGTCCCGTCAGCGCTTCGGGACTCGCCTCGACGAGTGCGGCGGTGCCGAGCGGCTGGCTGCAGTGCACGAGTTGAAGCGAGGCGCCCTGAGAACCTGCGGAGCCGCCGGAGCCCGTTGCGATGGATCCGCCCTGACCCAGCTGCGGGGTGCCCTGACACGCGATCATGACAAGCATCGCCAAGACTGCCGAGACTACTCGCTGCATCGCTTCGATTCTCCTCTGGATCGAGTTCGGAACTGCGCGATCTCTGGCTGCCGCGGTGCCGCGACGCCGCGATCGCTACTGAGGCTTCGCCGTGGGACCCTGCTTCTCGACGGTGTAGCCGCCCCCGAAGCTCGGTTTCACCTCGGTCTTCGAGCCGTCCTTGTTCTCGACCGTGTAGCCGCCCCCGAAGCTCGGGCGCACGGTCGTGGTCGGCCCCGTCTCATTCTCGACCGTGTAGCCACCGCCAAAATTCGGCTTGACCGTCGTCTTCCCGGGGCCATCGAGTTCCTGGATGATCACCGGTGCCTGCAACGGATCGCGGCGCTCCTTGCCTTCGAGATCGACGATCACACCGGGCTGCGGCTTGCCCGCCTTGCCATTGTGGATCGGCACACCGACGACGACGTCGGTCGTCTGGGCATGGCTGGCGGGAGCCGCCACGAAGGTCGCGAGAACGACGCAGAACAGGCGGGCGCAGATCGCAAGCAGGCGCATCGATCACCTCCCCGGCATTCGAGCCCGCACAGCATGACGCGGATCGAGCGGGAACGGGAGCCCCTCCAGCCTTGGTTGCGCTGCGCAGCGACCGTCGGTCATGATCGCCCACCTTCCATGCGCAACATGACCCCTCAGCGGCCGCACGTTCCCAGCGAACCCGTGCGATTGCTCGTCAGCGATCTCGAAGGGCGCATCTACGATCACCCCGAGTTGCTTCTTGCTGGCGTCCGTGGCGCGGGACCCGAGGCGATCGCGACGAGCGAGCTGATCCCACTGCCGCGCGGCAGCGATCTGTTCACGTTGCCAGGTCGCGCGCCGGTGGGGCTCGATCCGGAGAGCGGCGCTCCGGTCGCCGTTTCGCGCTGGGAAGGTGGCGAGGCGCGCGCGGTCGCCGCGTTCGTCGCGCCGGCGCACACCGCGGGTCATCACGCGGCATGGCGCACGCGAAGCAAGGCTCCGACGTTGCCGCTCTATGCGTACACGGCGGTCGGCTGGGCGGACGATCGATACTGGACGAGCGCGTTCCGCTCCGACCCGGATCGCCGCCAGGATCCGTGGCGTTTCTCGCTGCAACGCATCGAGGACGGCGTTGCGCGCATCAAGATCGAGCTGCCGCGCAACCGCGTTGCGCGGCAGCTCGAGCGTTGCGCGCTCGAATACGGCTGTCGCGCCGCGCAGAACTTCTTCCTCGGCCGTCACGAAGGCCCGCTGCCGGTTTCGATTGCGTGCAACGCGCAGTGCATCGGCTGCATCTCGCTGCAACCCGACGGTGCGTTTCGCGCGAGTCACGATCGCCTGAACATCGCGCCGACACCGCGCGAGGTCGCCGACGCCGCGCTCGCACACTTCGCACGCGTGCCGCGCGGCGTGGTGAGCTTCGGGCAGGGCTGCGAGGGCGAACCCACCTTGTTCGGCGGGGTCCTCGTCGAAGCGACGCGCCGGATCCGCGCCGCGGGCGCGCGCGGCACGATCAACCTGAACAGCAATGCGAGTCGCCCCGACGTGGTGCGCGCGCTCTGCGACGCCGGCCTCGACGCGATGCGCGCCAGCCTGAACTCGCCGCGCCCGAAGGTCTACGCCGCGTACTACAACCCGCGCGGCTATTCGTTCGCCGACGTCGAGGAGAGCATCTCGATCGTCGTGCAGGCGGGCGGTCACGCGTCGATCAACCTGCTCTGCTTCCCGGGCGTGACCGACACCGACGCGGAACTCGACGCACTCTGCGGCCTCATCGAACGCACGGGCCTGCACCGCATCCAGCTGCGCAACCTGAATCTCGATCCCGAGCTCTATCGCAAGGCGCTGCCGCGCGGCACGATCCGGCCGGGCCGCGGCATGCGTTGGCTGCGCGACGCATTGGCGCAGCGCTTCCCGCAACTCGGCTTCGCGTACTTCAATCCGGCGGTGCGCAGCAAGCGAGCGAAGCGGAGCGAAGTCGATCAGATCGCGGGCTGAGTCGGCTGGAGAACTCAAGTGACGCGTGAGGCGCGGGGGCGGTACGTTCGTCCAGAACGTCCTCGGCGGCGGATGCCGCAGCTTCGCGTCATCGCTTCGAGGCGCCTGCCGTCCTGATGACCCGAGGGCTTCGCGGGTTCTGTCCGAACGTCCCCCCGCGCCAATCGCAATTCGTTCCGAAATCCTGCAGCTGAACAGCGAGTTCCAAGCGCGGGCGGGGACCCGGCCGAAACAATCCACAGGCGGTCACCGCCTCTCGATGCGAAGCCGCCGACCGACATCCGCCGAGGACGTTTCGGACGAGTCCCCCGCCCGGGCGACGCGCAGCAACGATCCGACAGAGGACGGCCGCACGGAGCGCTCGGGCGTGAGGACCGCGCAAGGTCAGCCTCCGCGTTCATCCGCTCCGCCACCGCCGTCGGCTAGATTGCCCCGATGGCGCGGCTTCGCGTGCAATTCATCCATGGCCTCGAGGGCTCGCCGCAGGGCAACAAGGCGCGCGCGCTGGCGGCGGCGTTCGAAACCACGACGCCCGCGATGGACACGAGCAACTTCGAAGCCTGCGTCGCGCTGCAAGCCGAGATGATTCGCCGCTTCGAGCCGGACGTGCTGGTGGGATCGTCGTTCGGCGGCGCCGTCGCGGTGGCGCTGTTGCAGCGCGAGCAGTGGAGCGGTCCGACGCTGCTACTCGCGCAGGCGGCGTTGCGCCAGGGATTGCGCTGCAAGATTCCGCCGGGTGCGCGCGTTTGGATCGTGCACGCGCGCGGCGACGACATCGTGCCGATCGCCGACAGCCAGCGTCTCGCGCGCAGCGGATCGCCCGGCTACGTGCGCCTTTTGGAAGTCGAGGACGATCACTCGCTGCACGCGGTCGTGACGTGCGGCAGGCTCGTCTCGATGGTGCGCGAGTTGGCGGACGCGGCGGACGATCCCGCCGACGTCGCCAACGCGCCGGGCCGGATGGAGCGCTTCGTCGCGCCGTTCTTCGAGGAGCCGACGCTGTGGCCGGTGCTCTTCGTGCTCGCCGCGCACGCCGTGCTGATCGGTGCGGTCGTGCTGGCGCTCGGCCTGCGCACGCGCAACTTGTTTGCGCTCGGTGCGCTCGCGATTGCGATGATGATGACGGCCGACGTGTTGTTCCGTCGCTGGCGCGCCGGCGTGTTCGGGCGCATCGGCTGGAGCGTCGTATCGCTCTGGGTGCTTTCGGCGATCAGCGCGGCGCTCGCGACGCGCTTCGACTTCTTCTGATGTGGGGGCCACGCCAGCGCGCGTTGGCGGCGGCGCTGGTTGCGCTCGGCGTCGCCGCGTCGCGCGCGTCGGGGCAGCCAACGCCGGAACCGTTTCTGCTCGATGCCCCGGATCTGCGCGTGCTCGCGCCCGCGGATCTCGCGCTGCGCCCGCCGCGGTTCCCGTTCCCGGTCGGCGAGCGGCTGGAGTACGCGGTCACTTGGTTCGGCGTGCCGGCGGGCACCGTCGTGATCGAGGTGGCGCGCTTCGTCGCGGCGGAGGGCGCGCGCTACGCCCACGTCGTCGGCATCGTGCGCAGCAACGCGGTCTTCTCCGCGATCTACCCGGTGAACGATCGCAGCGAGGCGTGGATCGATCTCGACCGTTTCGTCACCGTGCGCACGCGCGCCGTCGAGCAGCACGGACCGAAACACTATGACGAATCGGTCCGCTTCGACGCCGCATCCCATTTCCTGCACGCCCGGCTCGACAAGGCCCACAAGAACGAGCGCCGCGATCTCGTGCTCGACTTCGGTTCCTTCGTCTACGACACGTCGGACCTGATCTATCTGCTGCGCGCGTTGCCGCTGGCCGAGGGCTACACGATCGGTGTTCCCGCCTACGCCAACCGCAAAGTCTTCGAGTTTCGGATCGACGTGGGCGCTGCGAAGCCCGTGTCGAGCAAGGCCTTCGGCACGCTGCCCGCGCTCGCGGTGCGTCCATCCACCTGGCTCGATGGCAAGCCGTACGCCAGCGGCGAAGGCGTCGTGTGGGTGAGCGGCCCGGCGCGTGTGCCGGTGCGCCTCGATGGCTGGATCCGCACCGCGCAGAGCAGCTTCCTGGTGCAAGGGTTGCGCGCCGTGCTCACCCGCTACGTCGCGAGCGCACCGGGATGGGCTTCTCCACACGAACCCGTGGTAGAACCGGTCACCGCGATCCCTCCGACGCAGGATGGCGTTGCGCGTTGGGATCCTCCGGCGGAGGTGCGCGCCGTTCGCGCAGCTTCGGGTGTCGTGCCGCACGAGACGAAAGGGTCGATCCCGCCCGAGATCTTGCCGCGCTAGGTGGTATGCTGGCCGCGCCGTGCTCGAAGTCGCGCTACTGCTACTGCTGATTCTCTTCGGGGCTCTCGCCGCGCGGTTCTTGCGCGGGCTCGGGCCGGTTGGATATTGGGTCGTGGGGTGGAGCGCCGCCTGCATTGCTGGCGCGATTCCCGTCGCACTGCCGACGCTTTCGAAACTCCAGTTGATGGCGCAGCCGATCGGGACGCTGAGTGCGGCGTTGTTCCTCGCAGGCACGCTCGCGTTCGCGAGCCGCCCGGTTCCGCACTGGTGGATGCCGGCTGCGCTGGCGTTCGGTCTCCTGCGTGCGGCGGTGGCGCTTCGGTTCGGGTCGCAAGCGGGCTATGCGCTTGGACTGCTGTGCGAACCGATCGCGGTGTTCGCGGCAGCGTTCGTTGCGTTTCGATTCGCACAGCAACGAGAATCGACGTTTGCGGAGCGGCTGCTCGCGCCGGCGCTGGCTGCACTCGCTGTCGCGGGCGGCGTCCATTTGCTGTCGCTCGCGTCGGGAAATTCGATCTTGCAGCTCGTGCCGCTCTGGCTCACGGTCGCGCCGGTGGTGCTCTGCATCCAGATCCAGGCCGCTGGCGACCAACTCCGTCGCGCGCTGCGCCGCGCACTCGAGCAACGTGTCGCGGAGCGCACGCTCGAGTTGGCGGCGAGCGAAGAGCGCTACCGGACCATCTCCGAACTCGCGTCCGACTTCGCCTTCAAGCTGCACTTCGACCGCGATTCGCGACTCACGCGCGATTGGACCGCCGGCGCCTTCGAGGCCACGCTCGGCTGGCGCCCCGAGGAAGTCGACGGCCACGGCTGGCTCCGCCTGCTCGAGCCCGGCGCGCGCGAGCAGATGACCGAGGAGTACCGGCGCATCCGGGCGGGTCAGCCACTGGCGCTCGAGCGCCGCCTGCTCGGGCGCGACGGCGAGCCGCGCTGGATCCAGCTGCGGTTCGCACGCGTGCAGATGGACGCCGCGGGCTGCATCGAAGTGCTCGGCTCCGCGCGAGACGTCACCGAGTTGAAACGGGCCGAACAGGAGAGCGAGCGACTGCGGCGCCACGTCGAACAGGTCGAGCGCCTCGAAAGCCTCGGCATTCTCGCGGGCGGCATCGCGCACGATTTCAACAACCTGCTGACGGTGATCCGCGGCTCCGCGCGGCTCGCGCTCGACGAGCTGCCGGCCGAGGCGCCGGCACGGGCGCGTGTCGCGCGCATCGCCGAGGCTGCGCAACACGCCGCTTCGCTCACCGAACAGATGCTCACCTATGCGGGGAAGTCGTCGCCGACGCGAATTCCGCTCGACCTCGGCGCGCTGGTCACGTCGATGGCCGAGCTGCTGCGCGCGTCGCTGCCGAAACGCTGCGAACTCGTGTTCGAGGTGGGCGGGGAGCTGCCCTCGATCGAGGCCGACGCGAGCGGCATGCGGCAGGTGCTTCTCAACCTGGTACTGAATGCGTCGGAAGCACAGCACGAACGGCCGCTGCGCATCGTCGTGCGTACCGCGCTGGTCGAGATCTCGCGCGAAGAACTCCGCGATGCCTTTGGCAACGAGGAGATCGCGCCCGGCGCGGTCGTCGAACTCAGCGTGCGCGACGACGGCTGCGGCATGGACGCCGCGACTGCCGCACGCGTTTTCGAGCCATTCTTCACCACGAAGTTCTCCGGCCGCGGTCTCGGCATGGCGGCGGTGCTCGGTGTCGTGCGGGCGCATCGCGGCGCGATCTGTGTCGAGAGCGAGCTCGCGCGCGGCACGTGCGTGCGGGCATTGTTTCCGCTGAGTACGCGGCGCCCCGAGGCGATCGTCCCGTCGAGCGCGCGCGTCGCGCAGGAATCCGGCGGCACGGTGCTGATCGTCGACGATGACGAGGGCATCCTCGAAGTGGCGGGCGAAGTGATCGCACGGGCGGGCTTCCGCGTACTCAAGGCCCGCGGCGGCCTCGAGGCGCTCGATCGGGTACGCGAGTGCGGCGCGCTCGCGATCGACGCCGTGGTGCTCGATCTCGCCATGCCCGACATGAGCGGAGAAGAAACATTCCTGCGGCTGCGCGAACTCCGCGCCGACCTGCCGGTGATCCTGGTCACCGGTTATGACGCTGCGCGCGTCGCCGATCGCTTCGCGGCGCGCGGTCTCGATGCGTTCCTGCGCAAACCCTGGGAGCCCGACGAACTCGTCGCCACGGTTCGCCAGGTACTCCGCCGCTGAACCGTGCTGCAGGGGGGCGCGCAGCGGGCCGTCGAGATCGTTGACTTCCGCGGCCTCGCCCCGGCAACATGCCGGCGCGAGTCGCGGGCTGCGATCGCTTCGAGAGAGGATCGCGGGCGATGTCCGTAGGCACTGTGCGCTTCTGGCTCTGGCTTGCCCTCGTAGTGGCGCTGCCAGTTCCGATCTGGTTGCTCGGTCCGGGCACGGTTCCCGTGGGACACCTCGCCGAGTTGGGCGCGGCGGCGCTCGCGTTCGGCTGGGCGGAAAGTTTTCGCGGCGTCGTCGGTCTGACTGCGTTGGTGTTTCTGTCGCAGGCGCTCGGCTATGCCGCGCTGCTCTACGCCGTCGCCGCAGTGATCGCGCGTTTGCCCGCCCGTTTCGCGGGTCTGGCGCTGTTCGGCGCGGTACTGCTCGTCGTCGCGGCTTGCTTCGCGCGGCCCTATCACTCGCCGTACCACGCGCGCGCCGCGCAGGTGTCGCTCCTGGCGGTGTACCAGTGAGGTATGTGGCGTGGCTCGCGTTGGCGCTCTTGGTTGCGCCCGCGGTGCATGCCGAGACGGAGCGCAGCGAGACGCGCGAGCCGTGTCGTCATCGCGAGGCGCTGCGCCAGCCGTTCTTCGGCGACACGCACGTCCATACCGCGCTTTCCTTCGACGCGGTCGGGCAGGGCACGCGCAACGGTCCGCGCGACGCATATCGGTTCGCGCGCGGCGACGAAGTGGGCATCCAACCCTACGACGACGACGGCAAGCCGTTGCGAACGATCCGGCTGCGCCGACCGCTCGACTTCGCTGCCGTCACCGATCACGCCGAGCTGCTCGGCGAAACGCGCATCTGCTCCGCTCCCGGCTTGCCCGGCTACGACTCGGTCGTGTGTCGCATCGCGCGGCGCTGGCCCTGGCTCGCCTACATCCTGGTGAATGGCTCGATGATGGACAGCAAGGACCCGCGTCGGTACAGCTTCTGCGGCGAGCACGGTGAGCGCTGTCTCGAAGCCGCAGCAGGACCCTGGCAGGAGATCCAGCGCGCGGCCGAGGAATTCTATGACCGCAGCGCCGCGTGCCGCTTCACGGCCTTCGTCGGCTACGAGTGGTCGGGCAATCCGGACTCGAAGATGATCCATCGCAACGTGCTGTTCCGAAACGCCGCGGTGCCGCCGCGGCCCGCCAACTACATCGAGGACCGTACCGGCGAGCGGCTCTGGCAACGGCTGCGTGACGAATGCCTCGAAGCCGGCATCGGCTGCGACGTGTTGGTGATCCCGCACAACGCGAATCTTTCGGGTGGTCTGCTGTTCCGCACCGAAAGCGAGGACGGCGCACCGCTATCGCGCGCCGACGCCGAACTGCGTGCCTCACTCGAAGTGCTGCTCGAAGTGACCCAGCACAAGGGCGATTCGGAGTGCCGCGCGAGCGACGCCGACCCGCTCTGCAGTTACGAAAAGCTGCCGTTCTCGACGATGCGCGAGTCGGCGCTGCCGTGGACCTGGAGCACGCCGCCGGAGAACAGCTTCGCGCGCGAGGTGCTCGGCGCCGGTCTCGTGCAGCAGGCAAAGCTCGGTGTGAACCCGTTCAAGCTCGGCCTCATCGCCGCGACCGACACCCATCTCGCCGCGCCCGGCATGGTCGACGAGGACCGCTTCGTCGGTCACGCCGCCGGGCGCTCGACGAGCCGGACCGAGGTGCCGCCGCTGCCCGACCAGTGGTGGTTCAATCCGGGCGGGCTCGCTGGGGTCTGGGCGGAAGAGAACGCGCGCGACTCGCTCTTCGACGCGATGCGACGCCGCGAAGCGTGGGGCACCAGCGGCCCGCGCATCGTCGTGCGCTTCTTCGGCGGCTTCGAGCTGCCCGAGGATCTGTGCAGCGCGCACGAGTTCGCCGCGCTGGGCTACGCACGAGGCGTTCCGATGGGCGGCGATCTCGCGGCGCAGTCGAGTTCGGGCGCGGCGCCGCGCTTCGCCGTCTGGGCCGCGCGCGACGCCGGGACGGACGAAACGCCCGGCACGCCGCTCCAGCGCATCCAGATCGTGAAGCTTTCGGCAGAGAACGGAGCGTCACGCGAGCGTGTCTATGAGATCGCAGGCAACGCAGCGAACGGCGCCGATGTCGACCTCGCGACCTGCACGCCGAAGGGGCGCGGCGCCGACACGCTGTGTTCGACCTGGCGCGATCCCGACTTCGATCCGAACGCGCCGGCGCTGTACTACGCGCGCGTCGTCGAGAATCCGTCTTGTCGCTGGACCCAGTGGGCCTGCAACGCCCGCGGCGTCGACTGCGCCGCGGGCGCGCCT
>JANLTC010000094.1:0-51025 GCA_031362725.1 Deltaproteobacteria bacterium
CAAGCGCACGCAGGGCCGGTCGTGGGGGCACGATGAGCCGTAGCGCGGGGACTTTGCGCTCGAGGATCGGAAGCACCTCGCGCGCCAGCCACGCCATGCCCTCGACGCTCGCGACACCGGCGAGCGTCGAGACAAGAAACAGGTCGCGCCGCGCCTCGAAGCCGACGCTGCGGCGCGGCGTTTCGTAGATCCAGGGAACGTTGTGAACCCCGATCCGAACGCCCGCGGCCGTGTGTTCGCTCCACGCGGGCTGCGGCACCGCGACCAGCGTCGCGTCGGCCTGCGCAGCGAGGCTCGAGATCTCGTCGCCTCCATCCGTGGATGCGCCGAGCAAGCGCGCGAGGGCGGGCGGGGCGAGGAGGTCGGCGACGTCGAAGAGCAGTGTCGCCGCCGGGAAGCGCGCGCGCAGGGCAGCGAGATGCCGCTTTGCCACGGCCTGCCGACACACGAGGATGACATCGTAGTCCGGTGCCCCGGCATCGAGCAGCTGCTCGACCGACGCAAGCCACGGGCGGTGCAGCACGTGGATGCCATGGCTCTGGAGCGCGCGTCGTGCGAGCACCGGCGCCAGGCCGTTGGTGGGCGCAAAGCTCACGCGATAGCCGCGCTCGAGCAGGATGCGCATCAGGTGGAGTTGGCGCAGCGAGCGCGAATCGCGACCGGGCTCGGGCGTCGCGGTGTCGAGAACGAGGGCGCGCCCGCAGAAGGCGCGGTCCTTCTCCCGATCGGGCTCGACGCCGGGCTCGGCATGATCGCGGATCGCCTCGCCCCATCGCGCTGCGAACACGGCGCGGTGGCGCGCCTGGTGCGACTTCATGCCGGAAGCGGGATCGGCGGCCGAGGAGACGCCCTCGAAGTGCACGACGACCGACGCGGGCTGGACCAGTACGCGGCGCCCCGCTCGGCGGATGCGGAACGCGAGGTCGGTGACCTCGTAGTAGGCCGGCGCGAAGTCCTCGTCGAAGCCGCCGAGTTCGAGGAAGAAGGCGCGCTCGATCGCGAGCGCCGCGGCCGACACGTAGTCGGCCGGGCGTGCGTACTCGACCTCGGGAGAATCCGGCTCGTGGCGTCGTCCGAAGTTCCACGCCGAAGCGTCTCGCCAGACGATGCAGCCCGCCTCGGCCATCATGCCCGACGGGAAGAGCAGCTTGGATCCGACCGCGCCGACGCCGGGCATCTCGTCGAACGTCGCGAGCAGTTCGTCGAGCCAGCCGTCGGTCACGATCGTGTCGTTGTTGAGCAGCACGAGGGTGTGCCCGCGCGCCACCTCCGCACCGCGATTGCAGCTCCGCACGAAGCCCAGGTTGGTCTCGTTGCGCAGCACGCGGAGGTTCGGAACCCGCCCGCAGAGATCGCGGTAGTCGGTGGCAGGCGACGCGTCGTCCACCAGCAGGACCTCGAACGAAGCCTCCGTGCGCACCGACGCGAGCGAGCGGAGACACGCAAGCGTGTGGACGCGCTGGTTGTATGCCGGGATCAAGACCGTCGCTGCTGGCTGTGCGACGGCCGCAAAGGCAAGTACTGGTGCCTCGCCGAAGCGCCGCGGGTCGGCGGCCGGTCCGAGCACGTAGGTGGCGAGCGGGTTGGTGTCGGGATCGGCAAACTCCGGGAGGTCCGCGCTAGGCAGGAAGAAGCGCGCATAGTGGTGGAACAGGGGATTCGGTTCGAAGCCGGGTTTGCCGCGTCGCTCGCTGTGGTGCGCGAGCGGCGCAATTCCCTCGGCTGCGATCCCCGCATGCTGACTCCGGTACCAACGGGGGTGGAACAGTGGGCTCGGCGGGAGGTCGCGCGCCGCACCGACTTCGACGTAGTGGATGAGCGCGTTGGTGGCGCTCCGTGCCACCGCTGGGTGTTTCGCGCGGTACCAGGCGGGATCGAAGAGGGGGTGCGGCCGGCGTCCTTCGGCGGCTCCCCAGGCGAGGAAATGCGCGAGCGGATCGAGGCTGCCCTCGCCGACCGCGCGGGCGACGTCGGGATTGCGCGCAAGGTAATAGGCGGTGTCGAAGAGCGGATGCGGCGACAGGCCTGCACGCGCCCCGCAATCGGCGAAGTGTGCAAGCGGATCCCCGGGTGCATGCGCCGCCGCGGGACAGCCGCGGAGGTACCAGGCCGCCCGAAAGAGCGGGTTCGGGTCGGCCGCTTCTGCGGCGCCGCGCTCGAGGTAGTCGGCGAGCGCGTCGCCGACCGCAATGCCTCGTCGCGACGCATACCAGACGGGATCGAAGAGGGGACTCGGCGCCGCGCCTGCCGCCGCACCGGTGGCCAGGTAGTGCGCTAGCGCCGCGCCTGACCGGCTCCCCGCGCCCGGACACCGTGTTCGATACCAGCGCGGATCGAAAACGGCGTTGGGTCGGCAGCCGCGCGCTTCGCCGCCCGAGACGTAATGCACGAGTGCGTTCCATCCGGCGGCCGCGACTTCCGGGTGGCGCTCCGCGTACCAGGCCGGGTCGAAGAGTGGATTCGGTCGTGACGCGGCGGCTGCCTTGCGCGCGAGGAAATGCGCCAACGGATTGCCGTCACGCGCGGCATCGGGCACACGGTCGACGTACCACGCGAGGTGGAAGAGCGGATGCGGATCGCGCCCCGCGACGGTGCCGCTGCGCAGGAAGTGCACGAGCGGCACCAAACCCGAGTCCGCGACTTCGGAGTTGCGTTCTCGATACCAGCAGGAGTCGAAGAGCGGATTCGGATCGAGTCCAAGCGCCGCGCCTTCTTCCAAATAGTGCGCGATCGGCGTGCGCCCGCGGAGGTCTGCACCCCTGAGTTGTTGGATGTAGTGCGTTGCGTCGAAAAGCGACGACCGTGCGATCTCGTCGGCCTGCGAGGATCGATCCGCGCGCGCACCGCGCGACGAGCTACGCAGGGCCGCGGCTCCGTCGACTCCAGGTCGTTGACGCCGCCGCTTCCTGCAGCTCCCGGATCCGGTTCGCGAGTTCGCCGCAGCGCTCCATCCAGTGCCGACACTCCGCGGTGAGACGCTGGGCCTCGGCGGCTGCGGCCTGGCGCGCAGCGCTCATCTCCCGCAGTCGATGTTCCTCGCTCGTGCGCTCCACCTGCAGGCGCAGCATTTCGAAGCGCATCGCCTCGCTGTTGCGGTCGAGCATCTCGATGCGCTGATCGCGTTCGCGAAGGCGTCCCTCGCGGTCGTCCAGTCGCAGCGCGAGCTTCTCGATCTGCACGGCGAGCCCTTCCCGATCGCGGGTGAGTTGCCGGATCTCCAGGCGCTGCTCGGTGTGGCCGAGCACCGCGGACGCGATCGCCGGAACTTCCAGCGCGCTCGCCGCGGCGAACGCGTCGAGTGCGGCGCGCAGCGCTGGCGGCGCGGCCCGATCGCCACGACCGCGCTCGGCGGTCCAGCGCAGCAGCATGCGGGCCGTCTCGCGCGTGGCCGCGACCTCGCGACGCCCTTGCACCGCAACGCGTCGACCCTCTACGAGCTGCTCTTCGAGTTCGCCCGCGAGATCTTCCAAACGCGCGATCTGGGCGTCGCGCGTGCGACAAGCCAGCTCGGTCGAGGCAACGACCGGACCAAACGCCGCCTCCGCGAGATGCAGGTCGCGCCCGACGCGGTCGAGCGTCCCAGCGTCGGGCTCGGCCCCGGTTGCTGCCGCTCGTGCCCATTCGAATGCGTCACGCAGCCACGGGTGTCCATCGCTGCGTTCCGCGAGCGCCTTCGGATCGGCCACTTGATGGCGCAGCGCCGGTGACAGAAAGGCATCCACCTCTGCTTCAGCGAGGCGCGACAGGCGCGGCAGCGGGAACTGCAACTCGTCAGAGACCTTGGCGAGTGTGCGCCTCCAATCCGTCAGGAGATCGGGATACATCACGAAGGAGCGTCGCCGACCGCGCGTGCCCCGCTCGGCTGCGAGTAGGTACTCGAGCCACAAAATCGCTCCGAGACTCTCGACGACATTCTCGGAACGCCGCAGCGAGGCGGCGACTTCGAGCGGATCGCGGACCGCGAGCACGAACAGCGGCTGTGTGTCGAGAATCGCAAGCACACGGAGCCAAAGCGGTACCAGACGGCAAAGCCGCGGATCCTTCAGGATGAACAACGGACTGTCGCCGAATTCGTCGCGCACGGCGGCCGCGAGGCGCTGTTCCCAGCGCGCCGCCGATTGCGTCGAGAACCAACTCGCCGGGAACGGGCTCGGATCGCGCCAGGACGTGCCCGCGTCGCGCAGCAATTCCTCGTGGAGTTCGTAGATCGTCTGGGACTCGAAGTACCCGCGCTCGTTCTTGGGGGTCGCTGCGATCAGGCGCTCGGGCAGAGACGGTCCACACAGACTGAGTGCCCGCGTCAGCGCCGAGGTGCCGCTGCGGTGCATGCCCAGGACGAGGATGGCGTGGCGATCGGTTGAGGGCATCCAGACTTCGTAGGAGTCACCCGTACCGGGTGAGATCGAGTGACGAAACCGACGATCGGCTCGGGGGCACCAAAGGGAAGAGGCGATCCAGACCCCCGTTGAACATGCAGATGGGTCGCAAGAAGGACGCGCCGCGGAAGGATCGAGTCATCGAGGCCCGGAGAGGGTGAAACAAGCCGATCGCGGTGACAAGTCCCGATACTGCGTGCGAACTGCGCTTCACGAGCGAAAGAAGGGACTTGAAATGAAGAATCGCCAGTTCAAGATTTCGTTGTCTCCGCTCACACAGGTCTGCTAGGCTGCCGATCTAGGTCGGAGCCCGGGTTTATGCCTCGCCCAATCGGGGGTGGCGCGGACGCCCGCGGCGCGTCAGAGGGAAAATCCCAGGTGTCGTTCAACACAAAGCTCTACCTTGCTATCTCCGCTCTTGTCGGTGTCTTCCTTGCCGCGGGCTCCAGCCACGCTGGTCCGCCGCCGGTTGGAGACCTGATTACCTACGATTTCAATGGCGATGGGAAGTCGGATCTTCTGTTCGAGAAGACCGTGGCTCCGAACATCGGACTGATGCAGGTCAAGATGATGGACGGAATCGTAGCCTCGGCCACGACGTTCCCGACAACCCTCCCGGCCGGCCAAGAAGCATCGGGCGCGGGGAACTTCAACGGCGGTTCGGTCAACGACGAGCTGCTCGCACGCAAGACGACCGCTCCCAACCAGGGCATCGTCCGCATGCTGAATCTCAACGCGGCTGGAACGGCAACGACGAGCAGCGTGTTCCCGGTGACGCTGCCTGTCGCGTTCACACTTGTTGGCGTGGGTGACGTCGATGCCGATGGGAACGACGACCTCGTCTACTCGAACACCACCACTGGCCTCGTTCGCGTTGTCTTCATGAACGCCGACCTCACGGTCAAGGCGTCTGCCTTCCCGGCGACCTTCCCGGCTGGCTTCGTCGGTGCGGGCGTGGCCGACGTCAATGGCGACGGCAATGCGGACATCATCGCTCGCAAGGCAGTTGCGCCGAGCTTGGGTCTCGTGCGCGTCTTCATCATGAGCGCCAACGGCCTCACGGTGGCGTCCAGTGCGTTCCCCTTCACGATCCCGGCGGGCTTCGAGTTGCGAGGCGTAGCGACGCTCAACGACGACCTCCTTGCCGACTACGCGATGGAGAAGACGGCTGCGCCTGCGGGGCTGGTCCGACTCAGCCTCTCCGCCGTCGGTGGCGCAACGATCGCTTCGTCGACGTTCCCGCTCACATTGGCAGCGGGTACCAGCATCGTCGCTCTCGGCAACTATGACGGCGTCGGCCACAACGACCTCGCGGCCCGTAAGGCGGCGGCCCCGAACGCGGGTCTGGTCCGGATCATCCTGCTGAACACCGCAGCCACTGCCGTGTCGAGCTCGGGCTTCCCGGCAACGGTGCCCCCGGAGTTCCGGTCGGTCGCGAACGTCGATCCGCTCTAGTCGCGACGACGGATTCCAAAGAGCCGAAGGGGGCTCTCCGGGTGATCCGGAGAGCCCCTTCTATTTCCGGACCTTCGCGCGCGACACGCGCGTCCCCGCTTGGGCCGCTAAGTCGCGGTCGGTTCGAGCGCGATCGCCAGCACGTTCTCGATCGTCTCTGCCGTCCGGATCTCGACCTCGGCCTTCACCTCGTCGGGGACGTCGACGAGATCCTTCTCGTTGCGATGCGGCAGGATGATGGTCTTGATGCCAGCGCGTGCCGCGGCGAGCACCTTGTCCTTGATGCCTCCGACCGGTAGCACGCGGCCGCGCAGCGAGATCTCACCGGTCATTGCGACGTCGCCGCGTGAGCGCCGCCCGGTCAGCACCGAGACGAGCGCCGTCACCAGCGCGACACCAGCGGACGGTCCATCCTTGGGCACGGCGCCTGCCGGCACATGCAAGTGGATCTCGCCGCCCTCGAGCGCTTTCGAGTGGATACCGAGCGCCTCGGCATTCGCGCGAACCCAGGAGAGCGCCGCCTCGGCGGACTCCTTCATCACGTCACCGAGCTGACCCGTGAGGCGAAGCCGCACATCCTTGCCGCCGGGCATCGCCGTCGCCTCGATGAACAGGATGTCGCCGCCGTGATTGGTTCGCGCGAGGCCGACCACCACGCCGGCCTGGGTCGTTCGCTCGGCCGTCTCCGGTAGATGGGGCGGCGCACCGAGAGCCTCGGATACGAACGCCGCATCGATGTGTACCGATTCGGTGGGCTTGGTCTCGGCCACGCGCCGCGCCGTCTTGCGCATCAGGTTGGCGAAGTGGCGATCCAGGTTTCGCACGCCCGCTTCGCGGGTGTACTCATGGACGACCCTTTCGATGGCATCATCGCCGACTTCGATCTGCTCGGCCCGCAGCCCATGCGCTTCGAGTTGTTTTGGCAGCAGGTGATTGCGCGCGATCAGCAGCTTCTCGCGGTCGGTGTAGCCGGGGAGTTCGATCACCTCCATCCGGTCGAGCAGCGCAGGGGGAATCGTCGCGAGCGTATTTGCGGTCGCAATGAAGAATACGCGCGAGAGGTCGAAGGCCACCTCGAGGTAGTGATCGCTGAAGGTATAGTTCTGCTCGGGATCGAGCACTTCGAGTAGCGCAGACGACGGGTCCCCCCGGAAGTCGGCGCCGAGCTTGTCGACCTCGTCGAGCAGGAATACGGGATTCCGCGAACCTGCGCGGCGGAGGCTCTGGAGGATTCGGCCCGGCATCGCACCGACATAGGTACGCCGATGGCCGCGAATCTCCGCTTCGTCGCGAACACCACCGAGCGACGCGCGAACGAAATGTCGATCCATCGCGCGGGCGATCGATCGACCGAGCGAGGTCTTGCCGACGCCGGGAGGTCCGACGAAACAAAGGATTGGACCCTTCGCTTCGGGTGCGAGCTTGCGCACCGCGAGGTACTCGAGGATGCGTTCCTTCACCTTTTCGAGGTCGTAGTGATCCTCGTCGAGGATGCGGCGCGCCTCGCGAAGTTCGAGCTTGTCCTCGGTTTCGATCGCCCACGGTAGATCGGCCATCCACTCGAGGTACGTCCGGATCAGGTGGCGATCGGGCGCATGCTGGGGGAGGGCGGAAAGGCGCTTTAGCTCGCGCTCGGCCTGTGCAGACGCCTCGGGCGGAAGCTGCGCGGCGTCGATTCGATCGCGGAGTTCGTCAACTTCCTGCGATCCCGCGTCGCCCTCGCCGATCTCCGCTTGGATTTCGCGGAGCCGGCGCCGGAGGAGCTTCTCGCGTCGCTTCGGATCCGCCTCGTTGGCTCCGGACTGCTCGGCGAGTCGTCGCTGTGTTTCCGCAATCGTCACCTCACGATCGAGATGCTCCGATACACGCTCGAGACGCCGAGCGACGTTCGGCTCGTCGAGCAATGCAATCTGTTCTTCTGGAGCCAGCGGCAATGTCGAGGCGACGAGATCGGTGAGCAGCCCTGGGCTCGGAAGTCCCGCGACGAAGTTCTTCCATTCCTCGGGCAGATCGTCGCGAAGGTCGATGATCCGCTGCGCCTTGGCGATCACCTGCTTCCAGGCCGCATCCCGGCCCGGCGACGGCTCGTCGACCTCTTCGAGCGCTTCGATCCGAACACGTACACACGGGTCGTACGCCACCGCGTCCACCAGTCGCGCGCGCGCCACGCCAACGACGATGGCCTGTTTACCGTCACCGCGGGCGTCGATCACGCGCGCCACACGCACGATGCACGCGATCGGATGGAGATCCTCGAGGCGCGGATCTTCGGTCTCTGCCTCGCGCTGGCTCGCGATCACGAGAAGTCCGCCCTGGCCCGCGGCGGCGAGTGCTGCGAGCGACTTGGCGCGGCCGATCGCCAACGGGCGGGTTACGCCCGGAAACACCACGGCATCGCGTACCGGCAACAGGGGCAGCACCTCGGCGACGTCGATGCGCTCACCACCGGCCCCAATCACCATCCGACTCGCTGCTTCAGACAAGTGGCCCCCAAGCGTTGGCGCGAACAGAACGCCAACCCTAAGCGCAGTGATGCTCCGGTCAAGCCAGCTCGTTCATGCGAGCCGACGCGCTGAGAGCATCGATGGAGGTGAGCAGGGAGACGAGTCGCCGCGTGTCGCGCGGGATGCGCTAGCCGCGTGGTGCCCGGGACTGGATTCGAACCAGCACGAGGTTTCCCTCACTAGCTCCTGAGGCTAGCGCGTCTACCAATTCCGCCACCCGGGCGCTGCAAGGCGGCGGAACCTAGGTCGGCTTCCGACTCGCGTCAACGCGCCACATCGGACGGCGACATGGCGACGCGATCTGGACTGTAACGCCGCTACGCTGCCCTGCGAATGGCGGTCTCGTCCGACAACGCGTTGCGATTTCTCGGCCGCCACGAGCGCCTCGTGTTTGCAAACTTCGACGTGGCGCTTGCTCTCGGCCTCGATGCGTATCTACACCTCACCTCGCCGATCCCTCGCTACGCAGATCTCGTCGCGCACCGCGCGCTTCGCGACGCGCTCGCGGGCGGCGCACAAGCGCGCAGACGGGCGCAAGCGCGAGCCGAGCGAATGGCGACATGGGCGGTGCGGGCGTCGCTCAGCGAGCGAACGGCGACGGAAGCAGCGCACGAGGCGATCGATCTGAGGAACCGTGTTGTCATCCGCGAACGCCTCGGCGAGTGCTTCGAAGCGACGCTGACGCGGATCGCGCCGCGCGGCTTCATCGTCACTCTCGACGATTTCTTCTTCGATGGCCTCGTCCCGGCGCGCACGTTGCGCGCGCCCTTCGAGCGCGACGAGACCCGCGTCGCGCGTTTCGCGCGCGGAAATGGCGAGCGCTTCGAGCTCGCCGATTGGGTGCACGTTCGGGTGTCGGAGCAGAACATCGTGCGCGGAGGGATCGATTCCGCGATGCGCGCGCATCAAGGCGCCGGAGCGCTCGGCAAGAAGGGGCAGGCGCTGGCGTGAAGCAGATTCCCGATGCGATCCTCGATGCTCCCGTGACGGGCACCAATCTGATGCCGGGCCTGCTGCGCGATCAGCTGGGAATCACGCCGGCTCTGCTGGTGTTCCTGCGCCACTTCGGATGCCTCTTCTGTCGCGAGACGGTCGCGGACCTGCGCGCGATCGCGGAACGCGAGGCTGCGTATCCGCCGATCCTGTTCTTCACGCAGTCCACCAGCACGGAGCTGCGCGCGTTCCTGCGGCGCGATTGGCCTGGTGCCCGCGCGGTGGCGGACCCGGGTCGGAACTTCTACGCAGCGTTCGGCGTGGAGCGCATGAGTCCCCTCGGTCTGCTGAGGCCCGCGCTCTGGGGCGCCGAGCGGCGTGCACGCGACAAGGGTCACGAGAGCGGCGAGCGCACCGGCGACATCTGGCGATTGCCGGGCGTGTTGCTGGTCGAAGGTAAGCGCGTGTTGTGGAGCCACGCGTTCCGGCATGCCGGTGATCATCCGGACTGGGATCGCGTGCCCGCACTCGTCGCAGTGAGCCGCCTTGCTTCCGGCTAGCGCGCGACGAACTCGAGAACCGATGCCACCACGTGGTCGCGTTGGGCCGCTGTGAGCTCGGGATAGATCGGCAGCGCGACGACTTCGCGCGCTGCGGCCTCCGTCTCGATGAGATCGCCTTCGCGGTGGCCGAGTGACGCGAAGCACTGCTGCTGGTGGAGCCCCAGCGGGTAGTAGACGTCGCTGCCGACACCGCACGTTGCGAGGTGTTCGCGCAGCGGATCGCGCAAGGCACCTGCCAGCCGGATCACGTACTGGTGATGGACGTGCAGTGCCGGGGCCGCGACCGGGGCGGGCGTCCGCAGCGGGAGTCCACCGGCTGCGAGTGGCACCGTGTTCGGCTGCGCGCCGCCGCGCGCAAAGGCTTCGTCGTACGCAGAGGCGTGTCGAATGCGAGCGTCGTTCCAGGCATCGAGCCGGCGCAGCTTCACGCGCAGTACGGCTGCCTGCAGCGCGTCGAGGCGCGAGTTCATGCCGAGTTCTTCGTGCACGTAGCGGCGACTCGAGCCATGCACGCGTAGCCGACGCAGCCGTTCGGCGAGGTTGGCGTCATCCGTGCTGAGAAAGCCGCCTTCGCCTGCGCCACCGAGGTTCTTCGTCGGATAGAACGAGAAACACGCGACGCGACCGCGCCCGCCGAGGCGGCGGCCGCTTGCGTCGCGCGCCCCGATCGCCTGCGCGGCGTCCTCTACCAGCGGCACAGCGTGCTCGTTCGCGAGCGCCAGCAACGCTTCCATGTCGGCTGCGGCGCCGTAGAGATGCACGGGAATGATCGCGCGCAGCCGCGTACAGCGAGCGGCCGCCTTGCGCGCGGCGACGGGATCGAGGTTGTAGGTGGCGGGATCGATGTCGACGAAGACCGGTCGCGCGCCGAGTCGCGACACCGCGCCCGCCGTCGCGAAGAACGTGAAGGCGGGGCAGATCACCTCGTCGCCACTCCCGACATCGAGTGCCATCAGCGCCAGCAGCAGCGCATCGGAGCCCGAGCCGCAGGTGATCGCGAAGCGCGCTTCGCAGAAGGCCGCGAGTTCGCGCTCGAGCGCTTCGACTTCCTCGCCGAGGATGAACGCCTGGTTCTCGAAGACGCGGTCGACCGCTGAGCGCACTTCATCGCGGATCGTCGCGTACTGCGCGCGCAGGTCGAGAACGGGAACTCGCGGCGAGGAGGACATCGGCTTCAGCACCCTACCGGGCAGCCGCGCCGGCGTCCAGCACGGAGTCGCCGAGCGTCGCGTGAACCTCGCGCAGGAACTCGTCGCGGAAGCGGGCTGCCGAGAAGCGTTCGGCGTGGCGACGGATCCGCCCGGCGTCGAAGAAGGGCTCTGCGCTTTCGAAACGCTGCACGGCGTCGATGAGCGCGTCACGACTCTGCGCAGCAAAGAACACGCCCGTTGCACCGGCTGCGGTAGCGGGCGGCCCGGCGAGCGGGAGTACGGTCTCGACCGCGCCGCCACGTCCGAACGCGATCACGGGCCGCCCCGACGCCTGGGCCTCCAGCGCAGCGATGCCGAAGTCCTCCTCCTGTGGATACACGAGTGCGCGACAGCGCGCGTAGAGCTTTGCCAGCTCTGGCTCGGAGACGCGACCTAGCAGCTCGACACCCGGGGATACGCGGCGCGCGAGCGCGGTGCGTAGCGGGCCGTCACCCACCACGACCAGACGCCGGCCGAGCGATGCGAACGCTTCGATCGCGAGATCGGCGCGCTTGTAGGGCACGAAGGCGCCCACGAGCAGATAGAAGTCGTCGGGTGGCCGGCCGTCGGGATGGAACGTCTCGACGTTGATGGGCGGGTAGACGATCGTCGCGTCCCGCCCCCAGTGGCGGCGCGTACGCTCGCGCACGTACTCCGAGATCGCGACCAACCGCGTCACGCGGTCGGGAGTGGCGCTCGCGCGATCGAAGCGTCGCAACCCCGCGAGCAGCGGCGCTGCCAGGGCGCGACGCACCCCCCGCCCCAGGTAGACGTCGGCCGCATCCCATGCGTACCGCATCGGCGTCAGGCAGTAGCAGAGATGCGGGGTTCCGGGCGCGATGCGGGCCGCCTTGGCCATTGCGTGATGTACCGAGATGACGAGGTCGTAGCCGTCGATGCGCAGCTGACGTACCGCCCAGGGAAGCAGCGGAAGCAACTCGCGGTAGTGTCGAGTCGAGCCCGACCAGCGTTGCAGCGGGCTCGTGAAGATCTGCAGCGCGTCGATCCGCGGGGTGGTGGAACCCGGCACGTGCACCAGCGTGAAGAGATCGGCTTTGGGGAAGAGGCCTGCGAGTTCATCGAGCACACGCTCGCCGCCGCGCAATCCGGTCAGCCAGTCGTGAACGAGCGCCACCCGCATCTACGCGCCGCCCTGGATCAAGGATGGCTCGGCAAACGATTCGTTGAGTTCGGCCTGCTCGGTCCATTCGCGATACAGCGTGTCGAGCGCCGTCTGCGCGGCGGTGCGCTCGGCTTCGAGCGCGCGCATCTGCTCGCCGTCGCGGTAGACGGCGGGATCGCCGCTCCGCCAGCGCAACGCCTCGATCGCCTGTTCGCGCACGGCGATCTCCGCTTCGATTCGCGCCAGCTGCTTCGCCGCTCGCTCGGCAGCGCGGCGTCGCTCGCGCGAGAGTTGGTGCGACTCGCGAGCGGGCACCGACGTGGCCGCGGCGCCCATCTCGGCCGGCGGATTCGGCTGCTCCTCCGCTGCAAGGCGACGCAGGTAGTCGTCGTAGTTGCCATGGAAGTCACGGAGCCTTCCGGCACGCACTTCGACGACGCGCCCGGCGACGGCGTTCACCAGCGTACGGTCATGCGTGACAAAAAGCAGTGTTCCAGCATACGCGCGAAGCGCGTCCTCCAGCACTTCGCAAGCGCCGACATCGAGGTGATTGGTCGGCTCGTCGAGCACCAGGAAGTTGGCGGGGCGCAGGAACAGCTTCGCAAGCGCGAGCCGTGCCTTCTCGCCACCCGAGAGCACGCTGACCTTCTTCTGGACGTCGTCGCCGGAGAACAGGAACGAGCCGAGGTGGTCGCGCAGCCTCGGAATGTCGGCGAACGACGCGTCGCGCTCCAGTTCGGCGAGCACGGTCCGCTCCGGGTCGAGCGCCTCGAGCTGGTGCTGCGCGTAGAAGACCGCGCGCACATTGTGGCCGAGGCGTCGCACACCGCGTTCGAGCGCGATGCGGCCCGCCGCGATGCGCAGCAGCGTCGACTTGCCGGCGCCATTCGGACCGACGAGCGCGACGCGGTCGCCGCGCCGGACTTCGAAGTCGAGGTGCTCGTAGACCATGCGTTCGCCGTAGCGCTGCACGATGCCTTCGAGCGACAGCACCACTTCGCCCGCCCGCACCGGCTCGGGAATCCGCAGGCGCATGCGTTTGGAACGCGGCGGCAGTGCAGGGCCGCCCGCGCGCTCCATGCGCTCGAGCATCTTGACGCGACTCTGCACCTGGCGCGCCTTCGATGCCTTGGCGCGGAATCGATCGACGAAGCGTTCGACCTCCGCGCGTTTCTGCGCCTGCTCGCGCTGGTGCGCCTCGGCGCTCTCGATGCGATCCGCGCGCTCTTCGAGGTACTGGTCGTAGGCGCCGGTGTAGAGCGCGAGTCCGCCGCCGACGAGTTCGGCGATGCGGTTGACGTGGCGGCGCAGGAAGGTGCGGTCGTGCGACACCGCGACGACCGCGCCGCCGTAGCCATCGAGAAACGTTTCGAGCCACTCGATCGCGGGCAGATCGAGATGGTTGGTGGGTTCGTCGAGCAGCAGCACGTCGGGCTCGGAGAGCAGCAACTTGGCCAGCTCGACACGCATTCGCCAGCCGCCCGATAGGCTCGCGAGTGGGCGCGAGCGATCTTCTTGCGTGAATCCGAGTCCTGCCAGGATGCGCGCCACCCGCGACTCGCGCTCGAAGCCACCACCCGCGGCGAAGCGTGCGCGCAGTTCATCCCAGCGATGGGCGAGGGCTTCGGGGGGATCTTGGCCAGCCCGTCCGAGCGTCTCGATCTCGGCTTCGATCGCGTGGTAGTCGCGCTCCCACTCGTCGAGATGCGCGAGCGCGGTCGCGACTTCCTCGCCGATGCTGTGTGGCGCATCGGGGTCGATCTCCTGGCGCAGGAGGCCTACGCGGGTGCCGCGCGGAAGCAACAGACGACCGGCGTCGGGGGCCTCGTCGCCCGCGAGCAGCCGCAACAGCGTGCTCTTGCCCGATCCGTTCGCGCCGACGAGGCCGATGCGGTCGCCGGCGCGCACGTCGAGCGTCACGCCTTCAAAGAGCGTGCGACCGGCAACTTGCCTCGCGACTTCCTCGGCTCGCAGCAACACGGCGGCAATCTAGACCAATGGGCCGTCAAGGCTCGCGCGTTCGCGGCCGATAGGACCCCTGGACCACGAGGCCGTCGCGGAGTGACGGCTGATGATCGGCGATGGCATCTTCGTGCTAGGCGAGCGTGGTTTCCATTTGTTGTTCGATGCCGCCACGATCACGGCGGCCTTCGACGAAGACCCGCTGGCGCTGCGTGCGGCCGTCGTTGCGCACCGCAACGAGCTCGAGGCGGTGCTGGGCGAGATTCTCGGCATCGACGACGCGATCGCCGCGAGGGCCCTCATCGCGACGCTCCCGTCGGAACTGCGCCACGTGCTCGTCCACCTCTACTTCGAGATCCTCGAGAGCCGCTTGTGGCGTCGCGGGCGGGCGGTTCACTAGCGCGTCTTGCGCCCGCCAGCAGCTCCGGAATCGACCACGGTGTCGGGATGCGAACGCGCGCGCCGTCGCGGGTGCGGAAAAGCAGGTGGCCCTGTTCGATCGCGTGCTCGAACAGGTCGCGAACCAGTTCGACGTCGCGACGACAATAGGTCTCGATCTCGTCGATGCGGCCTTCCTTCCACCAGGCGAGCGATTGCAGGCCGTCGGCGCCCTTGGTGGCGCCGAGATTCTCCTCCGCGAGATGACCGAGCGGCAGACGGAACCCGATGCGGTCGCGGATCGCGTCGAGTACGTCGAAGGTCGGCAGAGCGCCGGGGTCCTGATCGGTGTAGCCGCGCAGCACCTGGTAGTCGAAGCGCCGCACGTTGAATCCCACCACCAGGTCAGCTTCGGCAAGCCGCGCGAGCAGCGCGTGTACGTCCGCTTCTCGCCAGGTCTCGAAGCGCTGCGCACCTGCATCCCAGGTGACGGCCAGCGCCACACCCATCAGATGCGCGTTGTGCCAGCCGCCCACTTCCTCAGCGCTGCGCTGCGTCTCGATGTCGAAGTAGATCAGTCGCGGTGGCGCTTCGGCGGGTACGACAGGCACGCTTTCGATTGCCGTGGGCGCCGCCGCGGCGGGCTGCTCGAGACGAGGCAGCGGCTCGTGCCCGAGCAGCAGCACGAGCGCCCGCAGCGCGGCGGCCTTGTCGATCGGCCGGTTGCCGCTGCCGCACTTGGGCGAATGCACGCACGCGGGGCAGCCTGCTTCGCAAGGGCAATCGCGCACGCGTTCGAGCGTCGCTTCGAGCAGCGTCTCGACGCGATCGAAGAGGCTCGTCGCAAGGCCCATCCCGCCGGGTGCGCCGTCGTACAAGAAGATCGCGGCGCGACCGACCTGGACGTGCGCGAGCGTGGTGATGCCGCCGACGTCATGGCGATCACAGAGTGCCAGCAGCGGAAACATCGACAGCGCGGTGTGTTCGACCGCGTGCAGCCCTCCCATCGGATGCAGGCCCGCGGCGCGCAGCGCGGCCGGAATCTCGTCGGGGATTTCGAGCCAGATCCCCGTCGTCTCGATCGACGACGGCGGGAGGTCGAGTGTCTCGCTGCCAATCAGCTCCTGGCCGCTCACGCGACGCCGCTCGAACCCGGTGATGCGCGTCGTCACCCGCAGTCGCCCGCGCAGCAGCCGGAAGTGGCCGGCCGGGCGGGCGGCATCGCGCGACAGGATCTCGGTCTCCTTCTCCGACAGCGAACGCGTGAACCAGGCCGCGTCGACCGCGCGCACGCGCACGCGCTTCTGTTCGAGGTCCAGCTCGGTGACGAGATACTGCCGGCCGCGGTGCAGGTAGATCGCGCCCTCGTGGCACTCGGCCAGCACGCGGCCCGAGCCGATCGTCCCGATCTCGACGGGTCGCTCTTGTTCCAGGTCGAGCTGGATCGCGTAACTCGCGCCGGCCTGACGCAGATCGACGTCGCGGTGCGGGCGGCGTCGCGACGCGAACCACTCGCTGCCGCTCTCGCTGCGCAGTATGCGTCCGCGCTCCTCGACCCTTTCGACGTTCGCGCGCACACCGGGTTCGGCGAGCCACGCTTCGCCTTCGCGCAGCGGAATCTCGTCGGCGGCGCAGGGCAGATGGGCCGCTGCAACCTCCACATTGTTCGGGTCCACGACCGCGTACTCGTAGCCGCGCTCGAAGAGCATCCGGGGGTGCGACATCAGGTACTGATCGAGCGCGTCGGGCTGTGCGATCAGCACCACGACGCCCTCCTGCGCGCGCCCGACGCGACCGGCGCGTTGCCACGTGGCCATCTGCGAGCCCGGGTATCCGACCAGGATGCAGACGTCGAGGCCGCCGACGTCGATGCCCATCTCGAGCGCGGACGTCGAGATCACCCCGTCGAGCACGCCGGAGAACAGCTTTTGCTCGATCTCGCGGCGCTCTTCGGGAAGGAAGCCGGCGCGATACGACGAGATGCGGTCGCGCAACTGCGGTTCGGCCTCGATCACCCAGGTGTGGATCAGTTCGGTGACGCGGCGCGCCTTCGTGAACGCGATCGTGCGCAGCCCGAACCCGACTGCGAGCCGGAAGAGCTTTGCCGCTGCGGTGTAGGGAGACGATCCGACGGGATTCATCAGCACCACGTGGCGCCGTGGCCGCGGCGCGCCGTCGGCTTCGATTACCGTGGCGGCCCGGCCGGTGAGCGCTTGCGCCAGCTCGCCGGGATTCGCGATCGTTGCCGAGGCGCCGACGATCTGCGGATGCGCGCCATGATGAGCTGCCACACGCAGAAGCCGGCGCAGAACCTGCGAAACATGCGCGCCGAAGACACCGCGATAGGTGTGCAGCTCGTCGATCACGATGAGGCGCAGCGACTCGAAGAACGCCCTCCAACTCGCGTGCGTCGGCAGGATGCCGGCGTGCAGCATGTCTGGGGTCGTGACGAGCACGCGCGGCGGATTCTCGCGGATGCGCTTGCGACGTGCGGTCGGCGTGTCGCCGTCGTAGATCTCGACGACGCCTTCGGTCGGGAATCCCAGCGCTTGCACGTCGGCGAGCAGGCGCTCGCGTTGATCGCGTTCCAGCGCCTTCAGCGGGAACACGTACAGCGCGTGACCCGGTTCCCCGGCTGCGAGCGCGCGCAGCACCGGAAGGTTGTAGACGAGTGTCTTGCCGCTGGCGGTGGGCGTTGCCAGCACGACGTCGTCCCCCCTCGCCAGCGCTTCGAGCGCATGCGCCTGATGGCTGTAGAGGGCGGCGACGCCGCGTTTGGCGAGGGCTGGTGCGAGCGACTCGAAGCCGGCCGGCAGCGCTGCGAACGCGGCAGCGCGCGCGGCCAGCACTTCGTGATGGCGAAACGCCTCGCGCAGTCCTTCTTGTTCCCGCAGCGCGTGCAGGTACCGTGCAACCGAGGACAGGGGACATTCCTCACCGGCGAGGTGGCATTCCTCAAGCGACGTTCGGGGCGGGAAGGACCGCCGCTGCTGTGAAGGAGGAGGCAAGACCAACGTAGTCCGCTTGCGCGACGGGCGCGAGGTCTCGGCTCCCCACGTGGGACCCGCGAGCGAGCGGATGGAGGCGGAGCTCGGACGAGAGCGCGCGAAGTGCCGCGCGTCGAGGCGGCACGGGCATCACTGCAACGCGGCCGCGCCGAAGCATCGATGCACTACATCGGAGCGACGCAGATCGGTATGCTGGACGTCATGACGACCAGCCTGGCCGAGATTGCCAATCAGATCCAACGCGAGGCGCCCTTCACGGGCGGCCCCAGCCAGCACTTCGATGCGGTGGGCCGCGACACCTTCATCACGTTGCTCGAGAACGGTCTGCTGCCCTCGCACCGCGTGCTCGACGTCGGCTGCGGCGCGCTGCGCAACGGCTACTGGCTCGCGCGCTTCCTCGACAGCGGCTGCTACTTCGGCATCGAGCCGTGGGTCAAGATGCTGAACGCTGGCATTCGCCACGCGCTCAGCGACGAGTTGATCCAGCTCAAGCGGCCGACCTTCTCGAACAACGCGCGTTGCGACTTCAGCGTCTTCGGGACGCGCTTCGACCGGGTTTTCGCGCGCTCCGTCATCACGCATGGCGGTCCCGGCATGGTTCGCAACCTGATGAGCCAGTTCGCGCTGCACGCAAACGACGGCGCGGCGATGCTGCTCTCGTACTGGCAGCCGAGCTACCAGCCGGACGGAGGCCGCGAGCAGTACCAGGCCCACGAGATCGCGGCGGGCGAGGATCTTGCGCTCGACGATTGGCGCTTCATCGCAGTGATGACCTATCGCTTCGAGACGCTCACCGGCTGGGCGCGCGAGTTCGGCCTGCGCGCCGAGAATTGGAGCGAGCGGCCGCCGATCAATCAGCAGATCTGGCTGCGGGTGACGCGCGCCGAGACGTGAGCGGATGCAGCGCGCGTCCTCAGCGCGACGACGCGGGCGGCAGGCCCGGCAGGCACGGATCTTCGAGCACGACCTCGACCGGATTGCAGTCGAGTCCGGCGGCGATCAGGCACAGCGTTGCGTAAGGGATCGGCGCGTTGCGCTCTTCGACGGCCAGCAGCACGCGTGGCGCAATCGTCGCCGGTCGTCCGGTCGCCCGGCATTCCGCCGTGGTGATCGCGGCCGCGAGATCGCGCGGGGACCAGCCGCGCTGGTGGCGCAGCCCGCGAATCGCGAGGCCGTCGGGTCGTACCTGGCGCAGGTCTTCGTTCATCGGCGGATGGGCTGCTTTCCGCTCCAAAGTAGCCCCTGCGCCCCGCGGGTCACTCCCCTAGACTGCGCCTCCTGCAAAGGAGGTCGATGGATGGGGGTCACGGTGCGCATCCCGGCCGTGCTGCGTGCGCTGGTTGGCGGTCGTTCCGAACTCACGGTGGCCGCGGGCCTGCTGCGCGAGGTGCTCGACGCCGTCGGTCGCGAATCCCCCGAACTCGTCTCCCGCGTGCTCGCGGACGGGGGCGCGCTGCGGCGGCACGTCAACGTCTTCGTCAACAACGAGGACGTGCGCTTCCGCGAACTGCTCGAAACGCCCGTTCGCGACGGGGACGCGGTCACCATCGTGCCGTCGATTGCCGGTGGTCGCTGAGTGCGGCGCCCCATCGAAGTCGATCCGGACCTCGCGCCCGCGGTGCTGCCGAACTCGGTCTTGAACGAGATCTTCGCCCATGCGCGCGAGGCCGACCCGGAGGAGTGCTGCGGCCTCGTCACCGGTGACGACGAAGAGCGCCATCGGCACGTCGTTCGCTGTCGCAATGACATGACGCTGTGGCACCAGCGTGATGCCGCGACCTACCCGCGCGATGGTTCGCAGGGCTTCTACATGAATGAGCAAGACTATCTGCGCGCCGACGACGAGGCGACCGCGCGCCGGGAACGGGTCACCTGCGTGTACCACTCGCATATCGAGTGCGGCGCGTACTTCTCCGAGATGGATCAAGACTTCGCGTCGCAGCCGTTGTTTCCGTTTCCGGATGCGGATCACATCGTCGTCGCGGTGATCGGTGGCAGCGTGGTCGAGCATGCGCTGTTCCGACGCGACGCGAATGCGGGTGGCTTCGTCGGTCGCCCGGTGGTACCCGCTCAGCCGTGAGTGCGAGAATCCATCTCGCGCGAGCCGCGGCGGTGTTGCTGGTCGCGGCGGGATGCGCAACGGGTCCCGGTGGCATCGACGTGCAGCACTTGCCCGCGGCGCCCGTGGCGATCTTGTACCGCGACGAAGCTCTCGCGTTGAAGCGTCTCGACGCCATTCGGGACCTCGAGAAGCGCAAGAAGCCGAGCGACAAGGAGGGCGTCGTGCGCGTCGAGACCCTCGATGCGATGTTCGGCGGATCGCCGGATGCGCAGCATCGGCTGCAAGAGCTGAGCGGACACCTCGTGCTCTTCGATCCGCGCAGCGGCGTGGTTACGCCGGTCCTGGGCGCACCGCCAGGCGCGAAGCCGCTCGCGTGGTCGCCCGATCGCAGCAAGCTGATGCTCTCGGGTAGCTTTCGCGAACTCTCCCAGCTCTTCGTATGGGACCGCGCGACCGGCGAGATCGAGATCGTCACCTCGGGACCTGCACAACATCCTCTCGGCTGTCTCGGCGCCGCGGGTCGCATCGTCGCCGTCGAGGCGCGACGGATCGAAGGTCGTGACGAGGCGCGTCTGCTCGCGACACCGCCCGGTTCTGCAAGCGGTCTGCAGCCGGCGACGAAGGGCCCGGCGGACGTTTTCCCGAGTTGCGCGCCGAACGCTCCGCTCGTCGCGTACGTGATGCTCGACGAGGATGGAGCATTCACGATCTCGGTGATCGATCTCGATGCGCCGGGCTCCGCACCACGGCGGGTGGCGCACGGCACGGATCCCGTCTTCACGCCGGACGGCGCCTGGATCGTCTACACGGCGATCGGCAAGCAGGGCAAGCGCCTCTGGCGGGTGCGTCCCGACGGTGCCGGGCGAACGCCCCTGGGCGGTGGTCCCGAAGACGCGTCGAGCCCGGCCGTATCGCCCGACGGTTCGTACGTCGCGTACGTCACGAAGGACGATGAGGATCGCGAGCGCTTGCGAGTGCGGCGCTTCGATGGCACTGGAGATCGACCCTTCCTGACGGAAGGCGACGCGGACGCTCCAGTCTGGTAGTGCAGCGACAGCGCGAGGTAGAAACGAGATGATGATGCGGGAACGAAATGTGGATCTGGTCCCGGTGCACGGCGGCTTGGCCGAGCCGGTCGATCGTGTGGTGTCGCTGAAGGAGCGCAGCCAACTCGTTGCGGAGGCGTCGAAGCTGGCCTCGATCCGGCTCACCAAGGCGGACCTCTCGACGGTGCATCGCATCGCCGACGGCACGCTGTCGCCGCTCGAGGGCCCGATGGGTTCCGAGGCCTGGCATCGCGTGCTCGACGAGACCGTCGTGGTGCAGGACGGGCGTCGCTACACGTGGGGCATCCCGCTGTCGCTGCCGGTCGCCGACGCGGAGGCCATGAAGCTCGGCCGTGGGTCTTCGGTTGCGCTGCAGGACGAAGCGGGCGCGCTCGTCGGCGTGCTCGATGACGTCGAGTGCTTTGCCTGGGACAAGCCCAAGTACGTGCGCGCGGTCTACGGCACCGAGCGCTTCGACCACCCGGGCGGTCACATGACACAAGACGACGAGCGCACGAAGCTCGTCGGCGGTCGCCTGCGCGCGCTGCCGCAACCGCAGAACCCGGCGTGGACGATCTTCTCGCCGCGGATGACGCGCGCCCTCATCCGCGATCGCAAGTGGGAACGCGCGCTGGCCTTCCAGACCCGAAACCCGCTGCACCGCGCGCACGAGTACGCGCTGGTCGCCGGCGCCGAGCGACTGACGAGCGAGGGCTTCTTCACGGGGGTCGTGCTGAATCCGCTGGTCGGCGAGCTGAAGGGTGACGACGTTCCGGCCGCGACCCGCATGCGCTGCTACCGCGCGCTCCACGACGGCAAGTTGCTCGGCAGCGGCGACAAGGACGAGGCGCTGTGGACATCGGTCGGTTATGACATCACCGAGGTTTTCGAGGTGCTGCCGCTCGACATCAAGATGTTCTATGGCGGACCCAAGGAGGCGTTGATGCACGCCGTCTACCGCCAGAACCACGGCTTCAGCCATCTGGTGATCGGCCGCAAGCACGCCGACGCACCCTTCGACGACGGCAAGCCGATCTGGGGCGACTTCGATGCGCAGGAAATCTTCGAGTCGTTGCCCGGAGAACTGCACCTGCGGCCGTGCAAGATCGGTTTCGCGGCGTACTACGAGTCGCTCGGACGGGTCGATCTCACCGACGGACACCCGGACGAGAAACCCTTTGCAATCAGCGGCACCAAGGTGCGTGAGCAATTGCTGAAGGGCGAGCATCCGGACGTGCGCATCATGCGCCCCGAGATCGCCGACATCCTGATCGAGTCCTATCGCTCCTGAACGACGGGGGATCCGCATGAAGATCGGCGTTCCGCGAGAGACGAAGGACAACGAGTTCCGCGTCGGGATGACGCCCGACGGCGCGCGCCAACTGGTTGCGGATGGACACGAGGTGCTGATCGAGCGCGGCGCCGGCGTCGGCAGCGGCTTCGCAGACGCCGCGTACGTGCAGGCCGGCGCGCGACTCGTCGACGTCGAGGAGGTTTTCAGCGCGCCGGGCCTGGTGACGAAGGTGAAGGAGCCGAACGAACGCGAGGTCGCGCGACTGCGCAGCGGGCAGACCCTGTTCACGTATCTGCACCTCGCACCGAATCGAGCGCTCACCGAAAGTCTGCTCGCCGCCGACGTGATCGGGATCGCTTACGAGACGGTCCAGCACCCGGACGGCTCGTTCCCGGTGCTGGCGCCGATGAGCGAAGTCGCCGGCAGGCTCGCCGTACAGATCGGTGTCACGTTGTTGCAGAAGGATCGCGGCGGGAAGGGTCTGCTGGTCGGCGGTGTGCCCGGCGTGCCGCGCGGGCGCGTCGCGGTGGTGGGCGCCGGGATCGTCGGCATCAACGCGGTTCGGGTCGCGCATGCGCTCGGCGCCGAGGTCACCGTGCTCGACGTCGATCTGAAGCGGCTCACGTATCTCTACGACCTGTTTCAAGGCGAAATCGGGACGCTGTTCTCGAACCGCGTCAACCTCGAGCGCACGGTGGCGCAGAGCGACTTGCTGGTCGGCGCGGTCTACCTGCGCGGGCGCCGCGCGCCGCGGCTCGTCACCGACGCGATGGTGCGCAGCATGGAAGCGGGCTCGGTGATCGCCGACGTCGCGGTCGACCAGGGTGGCTGCATCGAGACGATCCATCCCACCACGCATTCGAATCCGACCTATCTGGTCCACGACGTGATCCACTATGGCGTCGCGAACATGCCGGCCGCCGTGCCTCGCACGTCGACGTTTGCACTGACCAACACCACGCTGCCGTACATCGAGCGCATCGCAGAGATCGGCGTCGCCGAGGCGCTGCGAACCGACCACGCGCTCGCGCTCGGCGCCAACGTGTGGCGCGGCGAGGTGGTCTGCGAGGGCGTCGCCGAAGCGCACGGCCTGCCGTTGCAATCGCTCGGTGTCGCACTCGCGCGGTGAAGGCAGTCGCCTGCTTCAGTTTCGATAATCTCGGCGAAGCGGCCGAGATCGGAGCGGGACGACTCGCCGGTCCGCTGCCGGCGGGCGAGGACCCGTCGCTCGCGGTAGGTCTGCCGAAGCTGTTGTCGCTGCTCGACCGCTGTGCGCTACGCGGGACGTTTTTCGTCGAGGGTTGGAACGGCGCGCAGCACCCGCGTGCGGTCGCCGAGATCGTCGCGCGCGGCCATGAGCTCGGCATGCACGGCTGGCTGCACGAAAACTGGCACGCGCTCGACGCGGCGACCGAAGCCGAACTCGCGGAGCGCGCGACCGATGCACTCGAAGCGGCCAGCGGCCTGCGACCGCTCGGCTTTCGCGCTCCGGGCGGTCACCGCAGCAACGCGACCGAAGCGATCCTGCAGCGTCTCGGGTATCGCTACGATGCGAGTCTCGGCGACGCCATGCATCCAACGCGGCTGCCCGGGGGCCTTGCGCAAGTTCCGTTCGTCTGGGCCGGCGTCGACGGCGCGTACTACCTGCGCGCCGAGCCGCCGACTCCCGAAAGTGTCCGCGACGCGTGGCTCGAGAATCTGACGCGCAGCGCCGAGCGCGGCGGGCTCTTCGTGCTGATCTGCCACGCCTTCATCACCGGTGTCGACGACGCGCGCGTTTCGGCACTCGAAGCCGTGATCGCGGCGGCCAAGGGCGATGCGCGCATCGCGGTGCGGACGATCGGCGAAGTCGCGGGCGCGATCGACTAGAGCATCCGAATGCGGGGCTCGGCGGCGCGCGCGAGCAGCTGGGCGCACCGCGACTCGACCGGACTCGAACGCGCGTCGCCGGTTTCCAGCAGGAGGCCCTCGTCTGCTTCGGTGTACAGCGCGTAGCCGAAACCGAGAGCGACTCGCGACTCGTCCTCGTGACTCTTCGCGACCGCCTCGGCGACCGCGCGCGAAAGCCGCGCAACGTGCTCGGCAGCGGCGACGCCCGGAACCGGCAGTAGCGCGCAGAGCGCGCCGGGCGCCGTGCGGGTGACGACGTCGTAGCGCCGCAGCTGTGCGACGAACGCCGCTTCGGTGCTCGCCGCGACGCGAGCGGCGAATGCCTCCGGCAGCTCGTCCCAGTTCTCGATGCGACAGGTGACCAGGGCAAAGGCGGGGGCGTCCATCGCGGTGGCGTCGGCGCGGGCAATTTCCTCTTCGATCCGGATCGCGAAGTGCGCGAACGGCAGCAGGCGGGCGGGTTCGGCAGCGGAGGGTGCTCGGTCGGGTAATGCGTTCGCAAGTGCACGCGCGGCGACGTCCGCGAGGCGCAGCAACAGCTCGCGATCGAGCGCATCGAACGGCGCTCCAGCGGGCACGCGCTTGTCGTACACCGCAAGCGTCCCGAGCGCGTGACCACCCGACAGAAGCGGCGCAACGAGCAGTTCGGGCATCTCGTCGTTCACGGAGCCGGAAGGCTCGAGATCCGCGGAACCCAGCATCGTGCGGCGGCGCAGCGCCTCGCGCGCGACGCGGCGATCGAGGTGCGCGAGCGCATCGTCCGCTGGGCCCGACGTCGCGCCGACGTGGCAGCGCAAACGAAAGCTGCGCCGCTCGGGGTCGAGCGCGCGCACGATCGCGTGGCCCGCATCGAGGATCAAGACGGCCGACGAGGCGACGCTCTCCGCGATGCGATCGGCGTCGGTCTCGGCGAGCAGACGCAGCGTCGCCTCGTGTACGGCATCGCCACGCGTGGCGCGCAGCTCGGCGCGCGTGGCGCGCAGTTCGCGATCGAGCCAGCTGGCAGCGGCCGCGGCGATCTCGCGCAGTGTCTGCTCTTCATCGCCCACCGGGCGCGCCTCGCTGCCCGGCTGCACCGACAGCACGCCCAGCAGATTCGCATTCGCGACCAGCGGCAGCGCGGCGTATTCGAGGCGGCCGTCACGTCGCAAAAAACTGGGCTCGCGATCGCGCGCCACGCGGCCATCGACACCCTCGCCCGGGGCGAGTCGTGCGGCAGCGCCGAGTGCACCCCCGGCGAGCGAGCAGGCTGCCAGTCGCAACGACGGGCCGCCGTCTGCGCTGCGTGAGTTCGGTTCCTCGCGCCACCAGAGTGTCGCGACGCCGCGACCCACACGAGACGCCGCATGGCGACACAGCGCAGCGAGTCGCAATTCGAACGGCGCGCGGTCGCCGAGGATGCGTGCCACTTCGCTGGCGACGTTGGCTCGTAGCGCGCGGCTGCGCAGCGCGAGCGTTTCTTCCGCACGCGCGGCGATCCGCGCGACGACGGCGCCGAGTTCTTCGCCGAAGCCGAGGTCGTCTTCCGAGAAGAGATCGTCGCGCGTGGGATGGTGCAGACTCAGTACGCCGATCGTCGTGCCCGCGTGCTGCAGCGGCACGCACAAGGAAGCCGCGACGTCGAAGCGCGCACGCGCGATCTGGAAATGCTCCGGGTTCGCTCGACCGCGGACCACGAGAGCACGTCGCTCCGCCCACACGCGGCCTGCGATGCCCTCACCGAGTCGGACCTGCACCTTGGGCCAAAGCTCGGCTTCGAGGCCGACCGCGGCGCGCACGCTCAGCATCTCGGTGTCGGGCTCGCGGAGCAGTAGCGAAGCGCCGGCCGCGCCGGTCACGGCGATCGAGACTTCCAGGATCCGCGCGAAGAGCGCATCGGGAGCGGCAGCGAGGTCGACCGCCGCGGCAATCTCAGCGAGCGCGATCAGCAGCTCGCGCTTCGAGTCGGGCGGCCCCGCCGGCATTTCCCAGCGCAGTCGCGCCTCGCACGGAAGCAGCACTTCGACGCCGCGCTCGACGAGTTGCGCGAAGCGGCTGCGAAAGGGCGGCGCGATGCCCGCATCGATGACCGTGTCGAGACGCGCATCGCCGTGCAGCACGTTGGGATCGTCGCTGAGAACGCGCTGGAGCAGGGCCGCCACGGGCGGATCGAGCAAAGCGAGGCGGCGTCTTTGCGCGGCGGCGTCCGGGTCGAAGACGGCCACGACGTCGAGGCAGGGCTGGCTCGTCAGCAGGGGCAGCAGCTGGAGCGCCTCGTCGGTCGCTCCGTACACTGCGATGCGCCGCCCCATCCATCACCTCATTCGCCCTGCAGTCGTTCCAGCGAGACGGTCAGGCGGAACCGTAGCTCGTGACCCGTCGCGTCGGCGATCACGACTGGCACCGCGATCGCCCGGGTGCCAATGATCTCGGCAAGTCCCGCCTCGACCACCTGCCAGCCTTCGCCGTCCGGGACGCTCCCGCGAGGGGGCAGCGGACTGTCGCCGAATGGCGCGTCCTGGATCGCGACCTCTTCGTGCCAGGCCGCGTCGAGCAGGCCCTGTGCGCGCGAGACCGCGTGGTCGCGCTCGTCTTCGAGATCGCCGTCGGAGGCGAGCGCGGCGCGTTCGAGATCGGCGAGGATCACCGTGTCGCGTCCGGATCGGGAGTGCGGCGCGGCGAACGCCTCGCTCTGCCGGGCCGGCCCCAGGCGAACGACCGGCGCCGCGACGCCCGCCAGTGCCGGCGCCGCAGTCGGAGCTGCCGGGGGACGCATCGGTGCCTTTTCGATCGGCGCGTGCTTTGCTGCGGGCACGCTCGCGAGCGGGGCCGCGTCCGGCGCTTCGCGAAGCTGCTTCACGACACGCTTCGAGATCGTCGTCAGCGTCGGCAGCACGCCGGTGCCTTCCGAAGCCACAGCCTCGAAGGCGGCTGCGTCCTTCACGTCGAGCTTGCGGTGCAATTCTTCGAGTACGTAGGGGTCCGACTGATCCTGATGGTTGTACTGCACGACGAGCGGCACGCTTTCCAGCGCGCGACCGTAGGCAGCGAGGGCGGCCCGCAGTTCCTCGAGCGACGCGACGTTCTGGTCGATGCGCTCGCGCCGTGCATCCACCACGAAAACGATGCCGTCGACGCGGTCGAGAAGTTGCTTGCGGGTCGGCGCCTGCTCGGAACCGCCCGGCACCGCGATGATCTGGATTCGCGTCTTCACGCCCGCGATCTCGCCGAGTTCGATCGGAAGGCGGTACCAACACACGCTCGGATCGAGCGGGGTCGCGACGGCTTCGAGCCGGCCGCGGTGGTCGGGTCGCAGCTTGCGATGGATCGCGCGCAGATTGGTCGTCTTGCCGGCGCCGTCTGCGCCCCAATAGACGATGCGAGCATTCACTTCGCGGCGGTCGGAAACCGGATCGAGGCGAGCCTCGGCCATCACTTCCCCTTCCTCTGCAGGATCCGGCGCGCGTGCGTCGATACCGCCGACGGAACGTCTCTGCTCTTCATGATGCCGCGCAGCTCGCGATCCTGCAGGTAGTTGAGGAATTTGATTGCAGTTTGCTGCGGCGTTCGCGGGTTCGCGGTGAGTGCGAGCTTGATCTGGTAGCTGCGCGTCCAATCGGGATTGCGGGCGATGATGCGAAGCACCTCGTCCGATACGTTGCGCGCCTTCGCGAACGCGAGGATCTCGTTGTCGGTGACCTTCGGAGAGCGCACGGCGGCCGCCGCAACGAGCTTGTTGCGATCTCGCACCAGGAGTCCGCGAGCCTCCTTGTTGCCGACGCGCGCAAGCTTGACCTTCTCGAAGATCGTCATCTGCTGCAGCATCGAGTGCAGGTTCTTCTGCATCTCCTCGTCGGCGTCGATCGAATCATCGACGAGTTCGCGCGCAAAACTCGAGACGTCGTCGCCGAGCAGTGCTTCGAGAGCAGCGAGCGCCTGGGCGTCGGTCACCGGACCGGCGGGCGCGAGTTCCTCTTCGGTCTCGTCGACTTCCTCGTTCGCGCCGCGCTCGAGGCCGAGGAACGACAGGATGCGATCGATCACCGAGCGACCCGTCAGCGGGTTATTGCCGAGAGCCTCGACGATCTCCGGGCAGCGCAGCATGCGCTCCTGGTTGTTCGAAACGATGTCCACGATGCGCTTGTGGGGGAGCGTTGCGAGAAACGCGATCGTCGCGTCTTCGGCGTTCGGATTGAGCACGATCGCTTCGAGCCGTTCGGAAGCATCGCGGAAGGTCTGCGCGCAGTACGACAACACGGCCGGATGCGTGGCGCCCGCCAGCGCAGCGCCGAGAACATTGTCCGGGAGGCGTTCGAGGCTGCCGCGCGCGCGATCCTTGACGGTCTCGTCGGCGTCGTGGACGAGCACGAACAGGACGGTGAGCAACTCGACGGGCGGGAGCGGCAGCGCGCCGCCGGCGGCGAGCCTGCGCACCTCGACCGGCGCGTCGCGGCGGACATAGCGCTCGGCCTCGGGCGAGAGCGCCAGCCGGATCTTGGTTCGCTGGCTCACGACCGGCTCCGTTCCCCCGGTGGCCGGCCGCAGACCCCGGGCTAGTGGTGCGATTCGGGCTTGGCCGCTGCGGCCCGCGCTTCCTCGACGATCTTGTCGCGGAGCGCCGCAGGCACTTCCTCGTAGTGCGAAAAGTCCATGTGGAACGAGCCCCTCCCACCGGTGAGGCTGGTGAGAATGCTCGCGTACTCCAGCATTTCGGACATCGCGACCTGGGCCTTGATCGCCGAGCCCGAGCCGCGCGACTCGGTCGCCTGGACGCGTCCCCGGCGGCTGTTCAGGTCGCCGATGATGTCTCCCATGGACTCGTCGGGGATCGCCACCTCGACGTCCATGACGGGCTCCAGCAGCGTTGGTCGCGCTTGCTCGGTGGCGGCCTTGAAGCCGAACGCGCCCGCCAGCTTGAAGGCCATTTCGTTCGAGTCCACTGCGTGAAACTTGCCGTCGACGCAGCGCACACGAATGTCTACGACTGGAAAGCCGGCCAGCGGGCCGTGGGGCAGGCCTTCGAGGACCCCCTTCTCGACGGCCGGGATCAGGTTGCGGGGGATCGAGCCGCCGACGATCTCATCGACGAACTCGAAGCCGGCCCCACGGGGTAGCGGTTCGATGCTCAGGTAGCAGACGCCATACATGCCCTTGCCGCCGGTCTGTTTCTTCAGCTTGCCTTCCACGTTCTCGACCTTGCGGGTGATCGTCTCGCGGTACGGGATCTTCGGTCGCGACAGGTCGATCTCGAGGTTGAACATGCGCTTCAGGCGGCCTGCACTGATCCGGATGTGCAGCTCGCCCATGCCGGTCAGCAGGAACTGTCCGGTGTTCGGGTCGCGATCGACGTGCAGTGTCGGATCCTCCTCCACCAGCCGGGCCAGCGAAGTGAACAGCTTGTCCTCGTCGGCTTTCGACCTGGCCGCGATCGCGTAGGACAGCGCGCCTTTCGGAATCGGGATCGACGTGAGCTGCACGCCCCCCTTTTCACCGGTCAGTGCGTGACCCGTGTGGACGTCTTTCAGCTTTGCCACCGCCACCACGTCGCCGGGGCCGGCCTCCGGGACCTCGACGTGATCGTGACCGCGGAGCAAGTGCAGCTTGCCGAGCCGCTGCTTGGTGCCGGTGGTGGCGTTCAGGATCGCGGTGTCGTGGTGGACCGTGCCCGACACGACGCGAAAGACCGACAGCAGCCCCTGAAAGCGATCGACGACGGTCTTGAACACGATCGCTGCGAACGGACCCTCGGGCGTCCCCGCGAGCGCATGCTCGGCACCGGTGGCGAGGTCGGTGGCGAACCAGGTGCGTGCGTCGATCGGGGAGGGCAACAGTGTCCCGAGCGCGCGCAGCAGGCACTCGACGCCGAGCGCGCGCAGTGCTGAACCCGCGAAGACCGGCATCAGCTTCGCCTCCCGAACGCCCGCGATGAGGCCAGCGCGCACTTCCTCCGCCGACAACTCGCCCGATTCGAGATACTTCTCGAGCAGCGTGTCGTCGCACTCGGCGACCGCTTCGACCAGGCGTGCACGCGCTTCGTTCGCGGACGAAGCGAGGTCCGCGGGAACCTCGGCGGGTCCGGACTCATAGAGAGCCTCCATCGTGAGCACGTCGACGACGCCGATGAAGTTTGCGCTGCTTCCGATCGGAATCGAAAGCAGCACGGGCTTTGCATCGAGCTTCGCGAGCGACTCGACGGCCGCGTCGAAATCGGCGCGCTCACGGTCCATTCCGTTCACGAACGCGAGCACCGGGAGACCCAGCTCGCACGCGGTGCGCCACATCCGCTCGGTGCCGACCTTGGCGCCGTCGACGGCCGACGTCACCAGCACTGCCGCGTCGAGCGCTCGCAATGCGATCTGGCCATCGCTCTGGAAACTGGGATCACCGGGGGTATCGACCAGCGTCAGATGCTTGCCCTGCCAGTCGAAGCCGTACACCGCGGTGCTGATGCTCGCGCCATGGCGCTCTTTCTCTTCGGGCAGCGTCGTGAGCGCGGCGCCGCCGGTCGCAACGTTCGCGAGCGCCGGAATCGCGCCAGCCTTCCAGAGGATCGCCTCGCCGAGCGACGTCTTGCCGTCGGTCGAATGACCGATCAGCGCGAAGTTCCTGGTGTCCGCGGTGGCGACGTCCTTCATGGCACTACTTCTCCTTGCGTGACGGGGTGTCCCGGGGCGTGCGGTTCTTCTCGAAGAGCAGGCGCAGCCCCTCGAGCGTGAGGAACGGCTCGACGCGTTCGATCGTCGCGCTCTCGCCGGCAACGCGCCCGGCGAGGCCGCCGGTCGCAATCACGCGCGCCGTCGCGCCGAGTTCGCCGCGGATGCGGGTGACCATCGCGTCCACCATGCCGGCGTAGCCGAACAGCATCCCCGACTGGACCGCTTCCGTGGTGGTCTTGCCGATCACCGAGCGCGGCCGCGCCAGCTCCACGCGGTGCAGCATCGCAGCGCGCGAGAACAGCGCTTCCATCGCGACGATCACGCCCGGGAATATCGCTCCGCCCAGGTACTCGCCTTTGTCGGAGACGCAATCGAAAGTGGTCGCGGTGCCGAAGTCGACCGCGATCACCGGTCCGCCCATCAGCTCGAGCGCGGCGACCGCGTTGACGATTCGATCGGCGCCGACCTCGCGCGGGTTCTCGTAGCGCATCGGCATCCCTGTCTTGATACCGGGTCCGACGATCAGCGGCTGTCGATCGAAGAGCTTCTCGGCGACGCGCTCCCAGATCGGCAGCGTCGGGGGCACCACGCTCGAGATGATCACGTCCGCGACCCGTTGCGGATCGATGTTGGCCTGTTCGAACAGCGCGCGCAGCGTGAGGCTGAGCTCGTCGGAGGTTTGTTCGCGATGCGTGGAGAGCCGCCAGTGTTCGCCGAGTCGGCCGGCGCCGCTTGCGTAGTCGAAGGTGCCGATCGTGACGTTGGTGTTGCCGATGTCGATCGCGAGCAGCACGGTGGAGCCTCGCTCCGTTGCCGCGCGCGTCGCTACACTGTTCGGCGCACTCACGCCTGCAGCTCCTTCGCAATCGTCACGTCGCCCGCCACCAAGCGCTCCTGGGTTCCGTCGCGGCGCACAACCAGCAGTGCGCCGTCGAGATCGATGCCGATCGCCGTTCCCTCGACGGCGGCTCCCTTGCCGCCGATTGCGTCGAGCACCCGGACCTGGCGTCCGCGCATCCGAAAGCGCGCTTCGAAGCGCTTCCGGAGCGCTTCGAAGCCCCCGTCCGCATGGCGGTCGAGGATCGCTTCGAGGTTATCGTAAAGCCGGGCCGCGAAGGCCACCCGGTCGACGCGCGCTCCGCGATGCGCGGCAAGGCTGGTGGCGAGCGCGCGAAACTCTTCGGGGAAACTCTCGCGCTCGACGTTCAGGTTGACGCCTATGCCCAGAATCAGATGGTGGACGCGTGTCGCCTCGGCGCTCATCTCCATCAGGATCCCGGACGTCTTGCGCCCGCCGAGGAGCACGTCGTTCGGCCACTTGATCTCGACCGCGTCCGGCTCGCCCGCGAAGGCCGCGACCGTTTCTGCCACGGCGATCGCGGCTGCGAGGATCGTGGTCGGGGCGCGCGCGGTGTCGAGATCCGGTCGCAGCACGATCGAGGTGTAAAGGTTCGCGTGCGGCGGTGAGAAGAACGCCCGGCCGAGCCGTCCGCGCCCGGCGCTCTGGCCCTCGGCCACTATGGTGGTGCCGTGTTCGGCGCCCTCGCGTGCGAGATCGGCGGCGACGCGATTCGTCGAGTCGGTCGTGTCGAGCCACACGAAACGGCGCGCGAGCCAACGCGTTCGCAGCCGGGGCTGAACCTCCTCGGCGTAGAGCCGATCCGGCGCGGCGATGAATCGATAGCCTCCGCCGGGCTCGCCCTCGATCTGATAGCCGGCGCTCCGCAGCGTCTCGACGTGCTTCCAGATCTGTGCCCGGGATACGCCGAGCTGCGCCGACAGCGCCTCGCCCGATCGCGTTTGCTCGCCGGCGTCACGCAACGCCAGCAGGACGCGTGCAGCGCCTTCCGTCACACGGCGCTCCGGACTACGTCGAGCGCGACGTCGGCGCTCGGCGCCGAATGCGTCAGCGCACCGATCGAGACGCGGTGCACTCCCGTTTCGGCGACCGCGCGCACACTCTCGAGCGTGACGCCGCCCGAGGCCTCGAGCAGCGCGCGATCGCGAAATCGCTTTGCCAGCGCGCGTAGTTCGTCGATCGATCGGTTGTCGAGCAGCAGCCATTCGGCGCCCGCGGCGAGCGCTTCTTCGGCCTGCGCGTCGGACTCGACCTCGACCTGCACGCGCAGATGCGGCGCCACCGAGGCGCGTACCGCGGCGACCGCGGCCGTGACGCTGCCGGCCGCTTCGATGTGGTTGTCCTTCACCAGCACCGCATCGTAGAGGCCCATCCGGTGATTCTCGGCGCCACCGACCGCGGTTGCGTACTTGTCGAGCACGCGCCAGCCGGGGAGCGTCTTGCGCGTGTCGACGACGCGGCAACCGGTGCCCTCCACGGCATGCACGAAGCGCCGCGTGAAGGTCGCGATACCGCACAGGCGTCCCAGGAAGTTCAGCGCGGTGCGCTCGGCGACGAGAATCGAACGCAGCGAACCGCGCACCCGCAGCAGCGGAAGCGTGCGCTCGCGGGCTTCGCCCTCGTGCCACTCGCGCTGCGTTTCGATTTCCCCCTCGACCGCAGCGAAAACGGCTTCGGCGACGTCGAGTCCACACACGACCAGCGGTTCGCGCGCGACGATGAGCGCTTCGCCACGCGTCGCCGCGGCGATCACTGCGTTCGAGGTGACATCGCCCGGGCCGATGTCTTCGACGAGTGCGCGCTCCAGCAGCGGCAGCCACGACGACCGCTCCGGTAGCGCCGGCACCTTCATGCCGTGCTGCCCGCGGCCAGGCGCAGTCGCGCGAGTCGCTCGTGCACGCTGGCGCGCTCGGCTTCGAGTTGGCCGAGCTTTTCGCGTTCGGCCGACACGACCTCGGGCTTGGCGCGCTCGACGAAACTCGGGTTGTCGAGCTTCCTTGCGGTGAGCGCGAGATCCTTGTCGATGCGCCCGAGTTCCTTCTCGAGTCGGCGCAGTTCATCGGCTGCGAAGCGCGGGTCGTCGAGTTCGACGCGCAGCGACCAGCTCTGTACGAGCACGACTGAAGCGGTGGGCGAGGGCGGCTCGTCCGAACAGGTGGGCGAGCCGGTGCGAGCGAGTGCACGGATCGCCGCGCTGTGGCGCTGCACGAAGCCCTCCGCGGCGGTCGGAAACACGACGCCGACGAGCGTCGATTGCGGCAGGTCCAGTTCGCCGCGCACCTGACGGATGCGGGTCACGACTTCCACCAGCGCATCCAGATCGCGGGCGGATTCGGCATCGAGCGCTGGACCGCGCTCCGGATAGCGGCCCTCCATCAGGAAGCGGCCGTCGGCGCCGGGCAGCGATGCGGCGATTTCGTCGGTGACGAACGGCATGATCGGATGGAGTGCCTGCAGCGCACCGCGCAAGACCGTCACCAGTGTCGACTGGGTGGCGCGCCGCCGCGCTTCGTCGCCACTCTGGAGCGCCAGTTTCGCCAGCTCGATGTACCAGTCGCAAAGCTCGCCCCAGACGAAGTGGTAGAGCGTCTGCGCGGCGTCATTGAACCGGAACTGGTCGAGCGCGGCGTGCGCGTCGACGATCGCGACGTCCATGCGATGGAGGATCCAGCGGTCGTAGAGAGCGGGCTCGTCTCGATGGACTTCGCTCGCCGTCGGCTCAGTGCGCGCAACGGCAGCGCCGTCGCTTGCGGGAGACCCGAGAAGATCCGGTTGCCTCGGAGCGGACGTGGCGTCGAAGTCCGCGAGATTCATCAGTGCGAAACGCGCGGCGTTCCAGAGCTTCGTCACGAACGCGCGGCCGCCCTCCATCACCTGCATGCCGAAACGGATGTCGCGGCCCGGGACGGCGAGCGAGGTCAGCGTGAAGCGCATCGCGTCGGTGCCGTAGACCTCCATTACGTCGAGCGGGTCGATCCCGATGCCCTTCGACTTGGAGAACTTCTGGCCGTGCTCGTCGCGGACCAACGCGTGAAGGTAGACGTCGCGGAACGGCAACTCGCCGGTGAAGTGGATGCCCATCATGATCATCCGCGCGACCCAGAAGAACAGGATGTCGGGCGCCGTCGAGAGCACGTCGGTCGGGTAGTAGCGCTGCAGCGTCGGCGTTGCGTCTGGCCAACCCATCGTCGAGAACGGCCAGAGCGCCGACGAGAACCAAGTGTCGAGAACGTCGCTCTCCTGGAGGATCTCGGCGCTGCCGCAGTGGGCGCAATGCGTCGGGTCGTCGAGGGCGACGGTCCACTCGCTGCACGCCGCGCAGCGCCAGGCTGGGATCCGATGTCCCCACCAGAGTTGTCGCGAGATCGCCCAGTCGCGGATGTTCTCCATCCAGTGGTAGTAAGTGTTCTCCCAGCTCTTCGGATGCAGCGCGACGCGACCTTCGCGCACCGCGGCGAGGGCCGGGGCCGCGAGCGACGCCATCCGCATGAACCATTGCTCGGAAAGCAACGGCTGGACCAGCGTGTCGCAGCGATCGCAGTGTGGCACTTCGTGGGGGTGTTCCTTCACGCCGACCAGCAACCCCTGCGCATCGAGATCGGCGACGATCCGCTTGCGCGCCTCTTCGATACCGAGATCTGCGTAGGGACCGGCGGCGTCATTGAGGCGACCGTCGGGATGCAGGATGTTGATCGCGGGCAGGCCGAGGCGACGGCCGCATTCGAAGTCGTTCGGGTCGTGCGCCGGTGTCACCTTGACCGCGCCGGTGCCGAACTCGGAATCGACGAAGGTGTCGGCGACCACCGGGATCTCGCGTCCCAGCAGCGGAAGTCGCACGTTCTTGCCGATCAGGTCGCGGTAGCGCGCGTCGTCGGGATGCACCGCGACCGCGGTATCGCCCAGAAGCGTCTCGGGGCGCGTCGTCTCGACGTCGATTGCGCCGCTGCCGTCCACCAGCGCGTAGCGGATCCGGTAGAGCTTCCCCTGCACGAGCTTGTGGGGACTTTCGAGGTCCGACAGCACGGTCGTGCAGCGCGGGCACCACGAGACGAGATACTCGGAGCGATAGATCAGCCCCTGCTGGTGCAGTCGCACGAACACCTCGCGAACGGCGCGCGAGAGGCCCGGATCCATCGTGAAGCGCTCGCGCTCCCAATCGCACGAAGCCCCCAGAGCGTGCAGCTGTTCGACGATGCGGGCGCCGAAGCGCGCCTTCCACTCCCAGACCTGATCGACGAAGGCTTCGCGGCCGAGGTCGTGCCGCGTCTTGCCGCGCTTGGCGAGATCCTTCTCGACCACCACTTGCGTCGAGATACCGGCGTGATCGGTCCCCGGCATCCACAGCACGTCGAACCCGAGCATGCGCTTGTGGCGAGCGAGCACGTCCTGGAGCGTGTTGTTGAGCGCGTGCCCCAGGTGTAGCGACCCGGTCACGTTCGGCGGCGGGATCACCATCGAAAAGCGGGGTCGTATGTCGCCGGTCGGCGCGCGGAACAGGCCGCGCTCCATCCACGCCCGAAACAGACGCGTCTCGACCGGCTTGGGATCGAAGCGTTTGGCGAGTTCGGCAGGCAACGCCGCCGATCTTAGCCGGGGTGGGAGCCGAGGCTACTCGCTGTCTTGCAGCCTGCGGATCTCTTCGCGGATCAGCGTCTCAGCCATCTGCGGGATCACTTCCCAGGCGATCGCTTCGATGCGCGAGAGCGTCTCGCGCACGATGCGCTCCGAGAGATCGCCGAACGCCTCCCACGCAATCTTCTCGAGATGCTGGTGAAGCTCTTGCCGCATCACTTCCAGGTGCGCGCCCGAAGGCACCGCGACGTTCATGGCCTGGCGCGCGGGCGCACTCACCGGTACCGGAGGCGGCGTGATGGCAGCCTCGAGTTCGGACTCGAACAGTTCCGCTGCGGGCTCGGACTCTGCGGAAACCGAACGCTCGGTGGCCGCCGTCTGCTGGGGAATCGGCGGCGCCGCGATCCGCTCCGACTCGTCCTCGAAGCTGAAGTCGAACGCCTCATCGAAACTCGTGGCGGGCACGGCACGCGGCGACGAGAACGGAACCTCCTCTTGCTCGAGCAGTTGCGTCGCTGTCGACGAGGAACGCGGTTGGCTGGTCAGCTCGTGGAGGTCGGTCGCGTCGAACAACGACTCTGTCGCGTGCAATGCAACCGGCGGCGCTTCGACATCGAAGAGGATCGTCGCATGGCGATCTGCTGCAGGCGCATCGGGCTCTTCATCGAAGTTCGCGATTGCAATTGCCTCGGAGCCCTCCTCGAGGTCGTCCTCGACGGCCGCTTCGAGCTCGATCGGCATCTCGGGGAAGCTCGGGTCGTCGTCCGTCTGGAGCACTGTCGTCGTTGCGAAGTTCTGGGGACCCGGCGCCGTCGCGGCGAACTCCTCGTCGAAGAAATCGAACGCATCGCCGTTCACGGACGGCCGCTCGGAGACCAGCACCGTCGTATCCGAAGCGCCGCCGATCGGGCGCACGGTTTCGGAATGGGCGAGGAGTTCGTTCACCCGATCAACCAGCGCCTGCGCCTCGAACGGCTTGGTGATGTGACCATCGGCGCCGACAGTTCGCGCGCGCGCCTCGTCGAAGTTCTCGAAGGTGCCAGACAGGAGCAGCACGGGAACGTGCCGCAGCTGCGGATCGGCCTTGATCGCCTCGCAAACCTCGTAGCCGTCCTTGCCGGGCATCGCGACGTCGGCGAGCACCAGATCGGGTCGGAGTTCGCGGGCGCGGAGCAGCGCGTCGTCACCGTTGTCGACAGTGACGAGCACCACGTCCTCGTTTGCGAAACTGATTCCGACGACCTTCTGGATCGTGACACTGTCATCGGCGAGCAGGAGCGTCTTCGGCATGGTCCCCCCCGGTACCCTGGCGCGGCTCTTTACAGGAAGTGAGCGCGTCGACCTGTATGGATCTTCGCCGGTCCCGTCTTCGTCGGTGCCTATCGTCGAGGCGACGGTTGCGATTGAACGTTTTTTCCATGCTACCACCGCGCGCGCGTCTGGCCGATAGAAGGCGGGATCGGTCCCGAGAGGAGTGGCGATGATTCTGCGCGCGGCAGCCGGTTCGGACGTGGGTCGCCGTCGCGCTGCGAACGAGGACCACTATGCGCTCGCGCCCGAGATCGGCCTCTACCTGGTAGCCGATGGTCTCGGTGGCCACGTTGCCGGACAGGTTGCGAGCGAACTCGCTGCCGAAGCCGCGCTCCGCACGGTGAGGACACTCGAAGGCGCAGCGCCGAGTCTTGCGGAGAAGCTCCGCTATGCGGTCACCGCGGCGAACCGCGAAGTGCAAGAGACCGCGCGCCGTCGCCCCGAACTGCAGGGCATGGGCACGACCTTCGTGGCGCTGCTTGCCCAGGAGGGTCGCGCCGCTCTTGCGCACGTTGGCGACAGTCGCGCCTATCTCGTGCGCGGCGAGCGCATCCGCCAACTGACCGACGACCACTCGCTGGTCGGCGAACTGCTGCGGCGTCGCGAGATCAGCCCGGACGCCGCCCGTGAGCATCCGCAACGCCATGTGCTGACGCGCGCGGTTGGCGTTCGCCCGCAGGTCGAACCCGATCTCGCTGAACTCTCGCCCGACGAGGGCGACGTCTTCGTCCTCTGCTCAGACGGCCTCACCGGCCACGTGCGTGACGAAGAGATCGCCAAGGCAGTCTGTGGCGGCGTCGATCCGCAGGAAGCGATCGACGCGCTGATCCGACTGGCGAACTCACGCGGCGGCGAGGACAACATCACCGTCGTCGTCGTGCGCTGCGAGAAGAGCGCTTCCTCCGACTGATTCTCCCGTGCACCACCGCACGAGTGGGGCGGGATCCGAAGAGGGTGCCGCGCGCAGTTCCGCAGGCGACGCCACGAAGGCGTCAGCCGAGGATGTTTGAGCACGGGACCCTCTTCGGATCCCGACCTGGCAACGAGCTCCTAGCGCTCCGTCAGTGACTTCAGCTTCGAGCGCAGTCGCCCGACGGCCTTGGTGTGGATCTGACACACGCGAGATTCGGTGATCCCGAGGATCGAGCCGATCTCCTTCATGTTGAGATCTTCGTAGTAGTAGAGCGTCAGCACCAGTCGCTCCTTGTCGGGCAGCGAGCCGATCGTTTCCGCGATCACGCCGCGGGTCTCCTGCTGCTTCAGCGCGGAGTAGGGGTTCTCCGAGTGGATGTCCTCGACGATGTCCGCATACGAACCCGTGCGCTCGCCTTCGGAGTTGCCGCCACGCAGCTCCTCGAGGTTCACGAGGGATACACCGCGCACCTGGTTCAGTAGCTCGTGGAACTTCTCGAGCTGCAGCCCGAGCGAGTCGGCCACTTCTTCCTCGCTCGCCGAACGACCGAGCCGCTGCTCCACCTCTCCATACGCGCGCTCCAGCCGGCGTCCCTTCTGGCGGACGCTGCGCGGTACCCAGTCGAGCGAGCGGAGCTGGTCGAGGATGGCGCCCTTGATGCGGAACTCGGCGTAGGTCTTGAACTTGCAATTCTTCTCGGGATCGTATTTCTCGATCGCGTCCATCAAGCCGATGACGCCCGTATTGTGCAGGTCATCGAGATCGATGTGGGACGGGAGCCGGACGGCGATCCGATTCACGATGTATCGAATCAGCGGGGCGTGCTCGAGAACGATCTGCTCCTTCACCGAAGCGGGAACGTGATCGTGTTGCTCTTTGGCCTCGCGCAGCATCGTTTCCATGGCGTTTTGTTCCCCATCCATCGCGATCGTTTCGCACCCCCGTGCCGGGCCCCTGCCGGCTGGCTGCATCCGCGATGCGCCGAAAGAGCACGGCTTGTGCCAACGCTCGAGGGCGGGTGCTGCAACAACAGTGCGCAGTTCTACAGAGCGCTCGTCGAGACGCGGCGGGTGCTCGCAAACTCGCGTCGGGCGACGTGTTCTCGATTGGGGTGGAGGCGGGAGTCCGGGCGATCAGCCGACTCGGGGCGTGCCGCCGCGAGCGGCGGTCGCTCGCCGAGTGTCAGGAATCCGGCGCGGACGCGCCGGAGCTGTCACGCTATTGAACTCCGAACGGCGTTGCGCTCGCGGGATCACGCGTCGGAGCCTGGGACTCGAGTCCCTTCTTCTTGATCTTCTCGATGAGCGTGGTTCGGTTCAGGCCCAACAGCAGTGCGGCTTGGTTCTTGTTCCAGCCGGTCTTCTCGAGCGCCTGCAGGATCAGCTTCGTCTCGATCCGGTCGATCACGGCGTTGAAGTCGACCCCGCCCGGGCCGAGGCTGGGCGCGGCCGGATCGCTGGCCGTCGCCAGGCGGCGGAACGACGTCGGCAGATCCGCAACGTCGATGACGCCTTCTCCGCGCATCACGACCATGCGCTCGACCAGGTTCTCGAGTTCCCGCACGTTGCCGGGCCACTCGTGCTCGCTCATATGATCGAGCGCGGCCAGCGTGATCCCCTCGACCTTGCGCGCTCTCTCGGAATTCAAGCGGTCGAGGAAATGCTGCACGAGCAGCGGCAGATCCTCCTTGCGCTCGCGGAGCGGCGGCACCTCGATCGGGATCACGTTCAAGCGATAGAAGAGGTCTTCGCGAAACGCGCCGCTGCGGATCGCCTTCTCGAGGTTCTGGTTGGTGGCGGCAATCACGCGTACGTCGACACGCATCGGCTTCGACGAGCCGACCGGCTCGAAGCTGCGCTCCTGGAGCACGCGCAACAGCTTCACTTGCAGGTTCGGGCTCATGTCGCCGATCTCGTCGAGGAAGATCGTGCCGCCGTCAGCCGCGGCGAAGCGGCCCTCGCGGTGTGCCACCGCATTGGTGAAGGCGCCCTTCACGTGGCCGAAGAGTTCGGATTCGAGCAGTTCTTCGGGGATCGCGCCGCAGTTCAGGGAGACCAGCACGCGCTCGGCGCGCCGGCTGTTGTAGTGGATTGCGCGCGCGATCAGTTCCTTGCCGGTGCCGCTCTCCCCGGTGATCAGCACCGTCGAGTCGCTTTCGGCGACCTTGTCGACCAGGTCGAGCACGGCGCGCAGCGCGGCACTCTGGCCGACCACGTTGTCGAAGCGATAGCGAGAGCGGAGCTGGTTCTGCAGCAGCCGGTTCTCGGTGCGCAAGCGACGGTGTTCGATCGCTTGCTCGACCAGACGTCGCACGACGTCGAGCGAGCCCTCGAAGGGCTTGTGCAGGTACCAGAACGCACCGGCGCGCAGCGCATCGACCGAATGCTCGACCGAGTCGTAGCCGGTCATCACGATGCAGGGCAGGTCGGCATCGACGTCGCGGATCTGCCGGACCAGCTCGAGGCCGCTGATGCCGGGCATGCGCACGTCGCAGAGCACCAGGTCGACGGGCTCGGCGGTCACGACGGCCATCGCCTCAGTGGCATCCCGCGCGCAGGTAATGGTGTAGCCGCAGCGGACGAGGATGCGCTCGAGAGCGCGGCGATACAGCTCCTCGTCGTCGACGATCAGCACGTGAGAACGGCGCAGTGTTGAATCCTCCGCGACAGCGGAGGGGGGCGGGCGCATTGTAGGACGCGCCGACGAGCGAGCAAGACACGAAGCTCAAGCGTCCCAGTTCTGGGACCGATAGGGCGTCCATGAGTCGCCAGAATGCCGCCGCTTCGATGCCCGCGCGATCTGCCAGGACCGAGACCCCGTCGGGCATGGTACTCGTGGTCGACGACGAACCGCTGATGTTGCGTGCGCTCGGCCGCATCCTGCGCGAGGACGGTCACCAGCTGGTGCTCGCGGAGAGCCCGGACGCGGCGGATGCCGCACTCGCCGATCCCGATCTCGACGTCGCACTGCTCGACCTGGTGATCGGCACCGCGAGCGGACTCGAACTGCTCGACCGCATCAAGCGCGAGCGACCCGACATCGAGGTCGTCGTGATGACGGGTCACGCCAGCATCGAGAGCGCCGTGCGCTGCATCCGCCGCGGCGCCTTCGACTACCTCGCGAAGCCCTTCGACGACGTACACCGCGTGCGCACCACCGTGCAGAAGGCGCTCGAACGGCGGCGTCTGCTCTGTCGCAACCGCGAACTCGAGGAGCGCCTCGAGGGTCGCGCGCGCGAGCCGGAACTGATCGGCCACGCACCAAAGATGCGACGGCTGGGCCGCACGATCGAAAGTCTGCGCCACAACGAGAGTCACGTGTTGATCCAGGGCGAGAGCGGTACCGGCAAGGAACTCGTGGCGCGTGCGGTGCACGCGACGAGTCGTCGCCACGACGGCCCGTTCGTGCCGGTCGATTGCGGCGCGCTGCCCGAATCGATCATCGAGAGCGAACTCTTCGGACACGAGCGGGGCGCGTTCACCGGTGCGGTGGGCGCGCCGGGCCTGTTCCGGATGGCGAAGGGCGGCACGCTCTTTCTCGACGAGATCGGCGAGCTGCCGATCGCGATGCAGGCCAAGCTACTGCGCGCGCTCCAACAAAAGGAGGTACGACCGGTGGGCGGCTCGGGCGCGGTGCCGGTCGACCTGCGCGTCGTTGCGGCGACGCACCGCGATCTCGCCGCGATGGTCGAGACGGGTCGCTTCCGAATGGACCTGTTCTACCGGCTCAACGTCGTGCGCATCGAGATCCCGCCGCTGCGCGAGCGACTCGAAGACGTGCCGATGCTGGTGCAGCACTTCCTCGACAAGCAGCGGCGCAGCGGCGTCGTCGTCGACGGTATTGGCGACGACGCGCTGTCGCGACTGATGGAGCACGACTGGCCGGGGAATGTGCGCGAGCTCGAGAACGTCATCGAATCTGCAGTGGCGCTGGCCCGGGGGCCCTGGCTGCGCGCGGCCGACCTGCCGATGGGGCGGAACCGGCGTGTGTTGCCGCTCGTCAGTGCGCGCACGACGGGGTCGGAGGCCGACGGCGCGCCGGCGCTCGACGCGCTGCCGCTGTCGCTCGACGCCTACGAGCGCAGCGCGCTCGAACGCGCGCTGCTCGAGTCGGGCGGCAGCGCAACCGACGCGGCGCGCCGCCTGGGCATCGGCCGCAGCACCTTCTATCGCAAGCTCGGAAAGCATGGCCTGCGCGTGCCTGGGTTGGTCGACCCCGCTTGATGGGATAGATTGCCGCGGCCCCCCGAATGAATGAGCGGTACCGCGCGGCGCGCTTGCGCGCGCCAGGCCCGGCCGCTCGCAGCGACGAAGTTGCTTCGTTCGGAGTGAGGTCGGGTGGGTCGAGCGCGCGAGCCGGTTCGCATCGTCGTCGCCGAGCCGTCGCCGCGCCAGGGCGGCGGCAAGCTCGGGACCGTCGAGGCACTGCGCCGTCTGGGACGCGGCGTGCGCATCGAGGTCGTCCACGATGCAGCCGCCGCGATCGAGCTGGCGCGGAGCACCGCCGATCTCGTGATCGTCGACCGGGATCTCGGCAGCGACGGCGAGCGCGTGCTCGCGGCGCTGCGCCGAAGCGGTCCGCCGGTCGTGATCGTGACGCCCGAGACGACCGCCGACGTTGCGCTCGAGACCTTCAAGTCCGGCGCGGCCGACTGCGTGACGGCGAGCGCCGATTACGCGGACGTGCTCCCCGCGGTCGCGCTCGAACAGATCCGTGCGTGGCGCGCCAAGTCCGCACGACGCGCAGTTCACCAGCGCATCCGCTCCCTCGAACGGCTGCACGCGACGATCGTCGACCACTTCCCCGCGGCCCTCGCCGTGCTCGACGCGGAAGGTCGTCTCGTCACCGTCAATCCCGAGTTCGAGCGCGCGTTTCTCGCGGGCGGGGCGGCCGAAGGTCGGCCGCTCGACGGCGTTCTGCCCGCGGACTTGCTGGCGAGCGCCGATGTACCCGAGCTGCTCGAACGCGCGCTGTCCGGTGCGGCGCGCAGTCCGCGTATCGCACATGCGCGCGACGGCGAGAGCACCCGCGCGTTCGACGTCCGCGCCGAGCGGCTCGACTCGGAGGGCCGCACGCTGCTGGTGCTCGCCGACGTGACCGAGCGCGAGCGCCTCGCCAAGAACGTCCGCGATCTGCGCAGCTACATGGAGAACATCATCAAGACCATGTACAGCGGCCTCGTCGTGGTGGACGAGGCCGGGCGCGTCTCCGTCGCGAACCCGATGGCCGAGCGGATTCTCGGCGAGCCGCGCGGATCGCTCAAGGGTCGCGCCGTCAGCGACTGGTTCGGCCAGGCCGCGGAGCCCGACGGCTGCATCGCGCGCTCGCTCACCGAGGGCGCGCGGGTGCGGGGGGTCGAGGGCGTGGTGCTGCGCGCCGACGGCAAGAGCGTTCCGGTCGCGATCTCGTCCTCACCGCTGGTCGATGCCGACGGCACGCGACTCGGCGCGGTTGTGATCTTTCCGGACGTCTCGGAGCTGGTGCAGCTCCAGTCGCAAGTGCTGCACACGGAAAAGATGGCATCGCTGGGGCGGCTGGCGGCGGGGGTTGCACACGAGATCAACAACCCGATGGGTTTCGTGCACGCGAATCTGGCGCAGATGGAGGAGTACCTCGGTGACGTCGCGCGGCTGCTCGACGCCGCTCGCAGCGGCCCCGAGCGCTTTGCGTCGCTCTCGCGCGAACTCGACGCCGAGACGCTGCTCGCCGACTTCGGCCAGGCGATCCGCGAATCGCAGGAGGGGTCGGAGCGGATCCGTCACATCGTCCAGGACCTGCGCGCCTTCGCGTATCGCGACGATGGCGAGTGGGTCCCGGCCGACCTGAATCGCTGTCTCGATTCCACCGCGCACATCGTGTGGACCATGATGAAACACAGTGTGGTGCTGCAGAAGGACTACGCGGAACTGCCGCCGGTGCGCTGCCATCCGAAGCAGCTCGAGCAGGTCTTCATGAATCTACTCGTGAATGCGTATCAGGCGATCGAGGCGCGCGCAGCGCGCGACGGCGGTGGTACCGGCCTGGTCGTAGTCGGTACCGCCATCCGGGACGACGGGGTCGTGATCTCGGTCTCCGATGACGGCGCCGGCATCTCGCCCGAGCATGCGGATCGGATCTTCGAGCCGTTCTTCACCACCAAGGAGGTGGGCGAGGGGACCGGCCTCGGGCTTTCGACTTCATTCGAGATCGTGCGGCGCCACGGCGGCACGATTCGCGCGCTGCCGCGCGACGCCGGCGGTACGACGTTCGAGGTGTTCCTGCCGCAACGGGGACCGGACGGGCGAACGCCGCAGCCGTGAGTCGCGATCTTCCGACGCTGCTGCTGGTCGACGACGAGGCGCGCATCTTGTCGGCGCTGCGTCGCTCGCTGCGACGCGAGGGGTGGCGCCTACTCACCGCGGGAACACCCGCCGAAGCACTCCGTCTGCTCGAGGCCGAACCGATCGACGCGGTGCTGTCCGATCACAAGATGCCTGGCATGAGCGGTCTGGAAGTACTCGAGGCAGCGGCGCGATACCGCCCCGATGCTGCGCGCATCTTGATCTCCGGTTGGCCCGACGAGATTCCGGCGGGGCGACTCGAGGCGCTCGGCATTCGTGCGCTCGTCCCGAAACCCTGGGACGACGCCGAGCTCAAGCGGATCCTGCGCGCCGTACTGGCCCACTCATGATCCCGCTCCGTCGCGGACGCGACAGAGCCGAACACGGGTCAGGGGAGATGGCGGTTACTCGCGGGGGAGGCGGCTCAGGTATTCGAGGTCGGCCTTCTGTGAGTTCTTCGCGCCGACGGAGAGCACGCGGAAGCGACGCTGACGGCCGATCGTGTAGTAGATGCGGCCCTTGCCGGCGAAGCCCAACTCGAAGATCGTCAGATGGGACGGGAGGCCGCCGACCTTGCGGCGCACCGCGGCCGTCTCGACATCGTCCGAGAGCCGCTTGATCTCTTCTTCCGCGCGCAGCTTCATCGACTCGTCGCGCAGCGCGATCAGGTCGTGGACCGCGTGGTCGTCGACCTCGAGATTCTTGTAGAGCGTGCGAAGGCGTTGTGCGAGCAGGTCGATGTCGCGGGCGCGCGGCGCTGCGGGTTCCTTCGGTTGCCCCGCACGCTTCAGCTTCTCCTCGAGATCGCGCACCGCCTCGTCCTTGCGTGATAGGTCGGCAAGCGCTTCGTCGAGCATCTCCTCGAGTCCCGCGCGTTCGCTGTGCAGTGTCTCCTGGAATTGACCCGCCTGCGCGCGCAACTCCGACTCGCGGCGCGCCAGTGCCGCGAGTTTTTCCTGGAGCGCGCCCCGCTCGGCGCGCACCGAAAGCATCTCACCCGAGACTTCGGCCTCGACGCGGTCGTCGACCTCGCGCGTCAGCGCGGCCAGTTCGGCTTCGATTCGCGCGGCGCGCGCGGCGGTCTCCTCGCGCGCCGCGAGCGCGGCGGAGATCCGGCCTTCCTCGTAGCGCTGGCGGCGGCGGTCGTAGAGGAAGAGCGTATAGATCAGTGCCGCGGCGTAGCCGACCAGGATGCCGTTGGCGACCAGCGAATTGTGTGGCACCGAGACGACGACGTCCGCACTCGCCGGCAGCAGCAGCGCCGCCTCGGCAACCCGGTCCCCCGGCATCGGCGTCGGGATGCGGCGACCTCCGGCATAGATCGGTTGACCGTCGGCGCCGAGTACGATCGCAGTGACACGCACGCCGCCGACGCGCACCCACGGCGAGTCACGCACAACGGCGTCGACGCGTCGCTGGATCTGGTCGGCGACGGGCCCCGCCGCGGCGTCGACACGCATCGCGGCCGTCACGTTTCCACGGAAGCTGCGACCGAGGGATTGCTCGACGCCCTTCACCGTGAACACGTAGAGCAGCACGAAGACGAGGATTGCGATGTAGGTGATTCGGAACGAAGCGAGTCGATCGAGTGTGACACCCGGAACGATCGCTGTGCCTGCGTGCCTGGGATCCGGCTGGCCCACTGACGCGGCGCCAGGCGGAAGCCTGTTTCCGTCTGACGGAAGAGTTTTCCCCATCGACTCGACAGCATAGTCTGGCCAGCAGCGTTCCCCAGTCCTGGGGACGTACGTAAGCGGTCGCCACGCACGGCGCGGGGGCGTTTCCCCGTCGCGCAACGCGGCGCACAGTTCTTGCATCTGGGATGCAAGGCTCGCCGCACCGCGAGTCGATACGTGCGCATCGACGAGTTCGCTGCATTCCGCCTGCACGCGTGTGGCGGAGTCGAAGCGATCCCGTGGCTGGGCGAAGGATGAACGGAGCAGACCGATGGCTCGCACGGTTTGCTCGAAGCGAGCGGAGGTTCTGGTGGAAGGCGAGCGTCGACGAGCGAATCCCCGCACGCCGTTCGAAGGGTGGGTGGAGATCAGTGCGGACGGACAGCGGAGACTCGCCACCGCGCGCGATCTGTCCCCGGCTGGCATCGGCATCGAACTTCCGGGCGCGCCGCTCGAGCTCGCCGCGGCGCTCGCCTGCGAGTTCGCGTTGCCCGGGATTTCGTTGCCCCTCGCGCTCGACGGACACGTCGCGTGGGTGGCCGGCTCGCGTCTCGGCGTCCACTTCGACGACGTCGACCCGGGGCTCGCGGAGCTGCTCGCGAATCACGTCGCCGGACGATTCTGATCCGCGCGCGCGCGAAGCGAGCCGCTGCCGAACGAAGGACAGTGCACTCGACGCGGCAAACGGCTCCCCTACGTTGCGTCACCGATGCGCGTGGTCGACCTCGATAGGGACATGAGCGACGTCATCCCGACCGGGACGACGCGCGACAGCCAGTTGCTCTTCGAGCGCATGACCGAAGTGACACTCGCGATGGCCGAGCCCGCACCGGGTCGTCGCATCCTCGACGTCGCGAGCGGGTTCGGGCAGGACTCGATCGCGCTCGCGGCGCGCGGCGCCGAGGTAGTGGGCGCGGAACCATCGGCGCGCATGTCGGCCTGGGCGAAGCTCGTGTCCGCGAAGGCGACTGGGCGGATTCCCAGCTGGGTGCGCGGCTGGTCGGACGCACTGCCGTTCGCAGCCGGGAGTTTCGACGCGGCGATCTGCAAGGGCGCCATCGACCACTTCGATCGGCCCGAACTCGCGATCGCAGAGATGGCACGCGTGACCCGGCCGGACGGTCGCGTGGTGCTGGCGATCGCTAACTTCCATTCCCTCGCATGCCGGCTGGCGCACGCGCAGGACACGCTTGCAGGACTCTGGAGCGGCGGCGCGCCGCGTCGTGGTCGGCGTCACTATGACGTGCCGGCCGATCACTTCACGCGCTACGACCTCGACTTGATGCGCGAGCAGGCCGCACGCTCGCTCGATCTGGAGCGGGTCGTTGGGGTGTCGCTCGGCTGGGGTTTTGGTCCGTGGACCCGTCTCGTCGAGCGTTTGCCGCGCGCGTTGGCGTTCGGTGCTCTTCAGAGGCTCGATGCGCTGGCGCTGCGCAAGCCGTCACTCGCGGACGTCGTGGTACTGGTCGGTCGCCCCCGCGCGCTGCGCACGCGTCGGTAGAGCGCGGCCGTCAGGGCAGCAATGCGCGGCCAGGAGTAGGCCGCAACGATGCGGGGCCGCGCCTCGGCACCGATCCGCGCACACGCCTCGGGCTGTTCCAGCAGCGTCGCGATGCCTTTCGCGAGCGCGTCGGGATCGCCCGGAGCGACCAGCACGCCGCCGGCACCGGTGTGGATCACTTCGGGGAGCGCGCCCGCGTTGCTCGCGACCACCGGCGTGCCGCACGCCATCGCTTCGGTCGCGGGAAGCCCGAAACCCTCGTACAGCGATGGCACCACCACCAGCGACGCGCGCTGATAGAGACGCACGAGTTCGTCGGTCTCGACGCGACCCGTGATGTGCAGGCGCTCGGGCGCGATCCCCAACTTCGCCGCCAGTTGTTTCGCGTCGTGCAGCGGGTGATCTTCGTCCACCAGCACCAGGCGCACGCGCGGCGGCAGCTTTGCGAGCGCGCGCACCAGGAACGAGACGCCCTTGTTCGGGTCCGACGTGCGACCGACGCACAGGATCTCGCCGGGCACACGCGCGACTTGCGGGTCGGGACGAAATAGTTCCGTGTCGAGTCCGTTGCCGAGCATGTGCAGGCGCTCGGGGGCGATCGCGAAATCTCGCTCGATCTGTCCGGCGCTCGCTTGCGAGGACGTGATGATGGCGTCGAGCCGTCGAGCGACGAATCGCTGCATGCCAACCGGATGGAACTCGACGGTGCCGACCGCCTCCGAGAGTTTCGTGTCGCGGCGGAACGAGGCGCGCCGGTCGATCGTCAGCGGGTGGTGGATCGTCGACACCACCGGCAAGCCGAGCGCCCGGATGCCGAGCAGGCCCCAGCCGAGACATTGGACGTCGTGAACCAGGTCGTAGCGGTGACCGCGGCGCAGCCGCGCTGCCGTTTCGCGGAACGCGCGCACGCTGAACGCCGCCGGCTCGGGAAAGAAGCCGATGCGACTCGCGCCGAGGCCCCAGAGCCGCAGCGGCGAGAGCACCGCGGCCGGGTTTTCGCGCGGGAAGAAATTGGCGTAGTCCTGCAGGAACCACTTGCCCCAGAAGCGGTCGTCGTGGAGTTCGCGGACGTCGCCCGCGAACGGCATCGGGTCGGGGTAGGGCGGCCCGACCAGCACTTCGATGTGGTGCCCGAGTCGCGACAGCTCGCGCGCGAGGAACCACAGATAGATTCCCTGACCGCCGCAGCGCATGTTGCCGCGGTAGGCGGTGAATAGAATCCGCAACGGGCGACTCATGCCGCTCCCCGTTCCCGCGCTTCGCTCGGCTGCGGCAGCGTGTTCGCCGCGCGGCTCGGGACGCTGCGCTTGCGGGCATAGAGCACGAGGCTTTTCGGGCAGATCCGATTCATCACGCCCTTCTCGATGCGATCGAGCCAGGGAGACATCGTCGCCTTGATCAGGAACAGGCGGTAGAGCTGTACGAGCCGCGAGTCGTCCGAGCGCGGCAGGCCGACCGCGGAACGCAGCGCCCAGTACGGCGTGTGGAAGCCGAGCGCGAATCCGACGCCCGTGGGTACGAGGCTCGCGTCGCGCAGCGCCGCCGCCAGATCATTCGGGCGGAAGATGCGGATGTGACCACCGGGCGACTCGAAGTAGTCGTCACCGAGGCGCAGGTACAGATGCTCGCTGGTCGCCGTCGGCACCGTCACAGCTGCGGTGCCGCCCGGCCGCACCACACGCGAAAGTTCGCGTGCGGCGGCTCTGTAGTCGTGGACGTGTTCCATCACTTCGCTGCAGATCGCGCGGTCGAAGCTGGCGTCCTCGAAGGGCAACCGGAAGGCGTCACCGCGCAGCATCACGCCAGAGCGGCCGAGTTCCTTCGCCCGCGCGCGCAGCGGCCCATGGCCCTTGCGCAGCGACGGCAGGTCGAGATCGAGTCCGACGACGCGGGCGCCGCGCTCGAGCGCGCCGAAGCAGTGCCGTCCCTCGCCGCAGCCGACGTCGAGGAGGCGATCGCCGGGGCTAACCCCGAGCTGCTCGAGATCGACCGTGAGCAGCACGCCGCGTCTCCTCGAATACGTCCACCAACTGCGCGGCCGCGTCCGACCAGCGGAACACGCTCTGCACGCGCGCCCGCGCGTTGCGCCCCATCTGCGCGCAGCGCGCCGGGTCTGCGAGCACTTCCCCGATCACCCTCGCGAGCGCTTGCGGATCGCGCGACGCAAACAAGCGTCCCGCGTGTCCGTCGGGCCCGATCACCTCGGGTAGTGCGCCCGCGTCGCTCGCGACGACCGGAACACCACACGACATCGCCTCGCTCGCCGGGAAGCCGAAGCCTTCGAAGTGCGACGGCACCACCGCGGCTCGCGCAGTCGAATACTGCGCGATCAGATCGGGCAGTTCGAGCCAGCGGCGTTCGAGCACGACGCGGTGCTCGAGTCCGTAGCGCTCGATCCCTCGCGGAACGATGCCGTGATCGGGAATCCGGCCATCGATGATCTTCAGCGTCACGTGCTCGGGCAGCAGCGCCATCGCCTGGAGCAGCGTGCCGATTCCCTTCTTGCGGTCTTCGGTCCGGCCGACGAAGAGCAGATCGGTCTCGACGCGCTGGCCGGGTGTCGGCACGAAGAGATCCGCGTCGGTCCCGTTGTAGACCACGCGCACTTCCTTCTCCGGGATCCCGAAGCAGCGTTCGATCTCGCGCCGCGACGCCTCCGACACCGTGACGATCTTCGCGAGCCGCTTCGCCACCTGCTGCTGCATCAGCAACGGGAAATAGAGCGTGCGCCGGACGCGCTTCAAGAAGCTCGGGTCGATCGCGAAGTCGGCTTCGCGGTCGAGGTGCAGCGGGTGGTGGATCACCGAAACCACCGGCACGCCGGTCGCCTGCAACCCGAGCAGTCCCCACGACAGGCACTGATTGTCGAAGACGATGTCGAAGCGATGCTTGCGCATCAGCTCGGGCCAGCGCAGCAACAGCCGCGCACCGAAAGTCTGCATCTCCGGGAATACGCCAAAGCGTGACACGCCGAGTTCCCAGAACGTCAGCGGATCGAAGAGCCGCCGCACGGGGGTCTTCCGGATCACTTCGGGCATCGGGAACCCGAAGACATTGGCGTTCGGAATCTCGTGTAGGGCAATGCCGGGGTCGAGCGCCGGCAGCGGTGGCCCGGCGATCACGTGCACCTCGTGCCCGGCGCGCTGCCACTCGCGGGCGAGGTAGGCCGCGTAGATTCCCTGACCGCCGCAATACATGTTGCCGCGATAGGTGAGCAGCGCGATCCGCACCGAGCGACTCGGCTATCGCGAGGTGTTGGAGGTCTGGGGCGGCGCGGTCTGCGCGGCGGGCGGGGCGACCTCCGCCTCGGGCTCGACCTGCACGGTCAGGATGGTCCAGCCAACCCAGAACGTGAGTCCGAGCACGAAGAACACGAAGATCGCGACCGGGAGCGCGAGCGCCCAGTAGCTGCCTTGCAGGATGCCAATCAGGAAGAGCAGCGCGGCGAGGCCGG
>JANLTC010000161.1:0-23387 GCA_031362725.1 Deltaproteobacteria bacterium
ACGACGCGTCGCGCACCCGCAATCACCACTACGACATCTGCGCGCGATAGCCGGATCGCCGGTGCCGGGCGTCAGGTTATTTTTTCTCAGGTTATTGAGCGACTCGGCCGGTCCGCGGCGATGAGTCGAATAACCTGACAAAAAATAACCTGACGCCCGGCACCGGCTATCCGGCTATCCGGCTATCGCGCTCAGATCTCGTAGTGGAGATTGCGGGTGCGCGACGCGTCGTCGCGACGCGGGCAGGCGAGGCACGGTTCGGGGATCAGTTCATAGGCGTGGCGGATCGCGAGCAGCGTGCTGGTCTGCCGCACGCGCTGCTCGAGAAAGATGTCCTGCTCGCCGACGCGCGCGACCAGCCCCGTCCTCTGCATCGTTTCGTAGAGCCCCTTGCGCACGCCGCAGAGCACGACGCGGACGCCGCGCGACGCCATCCTCTCGAGGAACCCGTCGATCAGCGCGAGCCCCACCGCGTCGGCGTTGTGCAGCCGCTTCATGCGCAGCACGACGACACTGGTGTCGGCAGCCACGCGCTCTTCGATCGTCGCGAGGTGCGTTTCGAGCGCCGCCGTCGCACCGAAGAAAAGCTCACCGTCCAGCCCGAAGATCAGGATCCGCCCGCAGACTTCGTCCTCCGGCAGCCGCTCGTGGACGCTGCCCTCGGGGCTGACGATGAACTCCGTCAGCAGCATCCGACCCGCGCGCGGAACCGTCAGCAGGAACGACATGAAGACGCCGATCAACACGCAGAACTCGATCGAGATCGCGACGGCGGAGAAGGCGGTCGCGGCCACGATCACCGCGTCGAAGCGCGTGGCACGCATGTGATAGGCGAGCGCGTGACGATCGATCATCCGCCACGCCGTCAGCATCAGGATCCCGGCGAGCGCCGCGCGCGGAACGAAACGCGCGTACGGCGCGAAGACCAGCATCACCACCGCGACCGCGATCGCCGACACCACGCCCGACCATTGCGTCACGGCGCCGGCCTGCTGATTGATCGCCGATCGCGTCAGCGAGCCCGAGCCGGGAATGCACTGGAAGAACGAGCCGGTGAAATTCGCGAGCCCTTCGCTGAGGCATTGCTGGTTCAAGTCGAGCTTCTGGCGTGTCTGGGCTGCGATCGCCTTCGCCATCGAAACCGCTTCGAGCAGACCGAGTAGCGCGATCGCGAGTGCGCTGGTTCCGAACTCGCGAAGCATCGCACCGTCGAAGTCCGGCAGCCGGAACGGCGGCAGCTTCGCGGGAATCTCGCCGATCACCTTGACGCCGCGCTGGTCGAGACCGAGCCACGCCACGACCGCGGCCATCACGAAGACCACGAGCAGCAGCTCGGGTAACAGTCGCGCACCGGTCCGCGCCTTCAGCCAGCGCAGCGCGAGCACCAGCGCGATCGAGGCGAAGCCGATCGCCGCGGTCTCGAAATGGACCGCGCCACCCTGGGTGAGCGTCAGCCAGAAGCGCTGCAGGAAATGGTCGTGGGCGCCACCCATCGACTGGAGCCCGAGCAGGTTCTTCAGCTGATCGAGCACCAGCAGCATGCTCGCTCCGGCCGTGAATCCGACGATCACCGAGTGCGAGATGTACCGCGTGAGATCGCCGAGTCGCAGCAACGTGATGCCGAGTTGGATCGATCCGACCATGAAGGCCAGCAGCACGGCGGCCTGGATGCGCTCGTCCTGGCCCGCGACCGACCCGATCGCGCTCAGCACCGCGATCGAGATCGCGTTGGTGGGCCCGTTGATCAGTTGCTTCGAGGAGTCGAGCAGCGCGCCGACGGCGGTCATCACGATCGCCGTGTAGAGCCCGTACTCGGCGGGCAGCCCGGCGATCATCGCGTACGCCATCGCTTGCGGAACCGCGACGGCCGCCACCGTGAGCCCGGCAATCAGATCCGCGCGCGCATCCGCCGAGCCGTAATTCCGCAGCGAATCGAGTGCCGGGATCAGCCGAAAGAGTCGTTCCGGGAGCACGAATGCGGTCGCCATGACGGGTCACCGTAGCCAAACCGGCGCGCGATTCGCGCTGGCTCGCCGCAGCGACGGATCGCGCCCCCGCTTCGGCGTCGGCGGCGATCCCATCACGACCCGGCTCCGCGCGGTACGCTGCGCCCGAACCCGGAGGCCCCCATGAAGCGCCTGCATCGCCCCGATCTCTACGGCTGGTCCGTATTCGACGAGTCGCGCAACCTCGATTTCCACTCGGTGCTCTGGGTGCGACCGGGCGGCAATGTCGCGATCGACCCGCTGCCGCTCTCGCCCCACGATCGCAAACATCTCGATGCGCTGGGCGGCGTCGCAGTGGTGGTCGTCACCAATTCGGATCACACGCGCGACGCGGAGTCGCTGGCGCGCGCGTGCGATGCGCGCCTCGCCGGTCCGCGCGCCGAGCGCGACGGATTCCCCTTCGCGTGCGACCTCTGGCTCGGCGATGGCGACGAACCGGCGCCGGGCCTGCGCGTGCTCGCGCTCGATGGCTCGAAGACGCCTGGCGAACTCGCGTTGCTACTCGACGCCACGACGCTCGTGACCGGCGACCTCGTGCGCGCGCACGAAGGCGGTCGTCTCACGACGCTGCCGGCCGCGAAGCTGCGCGACGCCGCCGCCGCCGCGCGCTCGGTACAGCGGCTCGCCGCGCTGCCCGGCATCGACGCGGTGCTGGTCGGCGACGGCTGGCCGATCTTCCGCGGCGCCGGTGATGCGCTGCGAGAGCTGGCGAAAGGCTTGCGGTAGCTTCGGCGGCCATGGCAGCGACGGGCTTGGTTGCGCCTCACGGATCGGCAACGCCTCGAATGGCCCGAGCGAGCCAAGCCCTTCGCCGAGCGCGGTCGGCCGTCGCGCTAGAGCACGCCATCCCACAGCGCGCGTTCGGCGGCGGCCGGATCGTCCTGCACGCAGCAGCGCGAACCGAGTTCCATCGTGCCGCGCCGACTCTCGTCGTAGCGCGGCCACGCGCCGAGCGCTGCGTGGCTCGGATCGCCGCTCGCCGCGAACGTGAGCCATGAATCCATCGTGCGCTCCGCGAGTCTTTGCGCGTCCGGCCCGGCGCCGACGAACTTGTCGGCGCCGGGGAGGTCGAGGCAGTCGAACAGGAACGGAATCTCGATCGCGTGACACGCGCCGAGCAGCCCGCCGAAGCCGGGCGACTCCCAGGTGAACAGGTACATGAACACGCCCTGCTGATGCGCGCGCTGCGCCTCCGCCACGCGGATCGCCGGAATCCGGAAGATCCGATCCGTCTCGATCGCGATCCAGATCGACGGCCAATCCGCTTCGGGCCGCGTGGCGCGATAGCCCGCGGCGATCTTCGCGCCGTCGGCGTGCGGCAGGCGCTGCTGGATGCGCTCGGCGATCTTGTCCCCGTCGAGCTGACGCACCTGTGGGTCCATGAAGCCGAAGAGTTTCCATTCGTCGCGCGTCGTGCCGATCAAGACGCGCACGTCGCGCGAGATGCCTTCGCGGATCTCGTCGAGCGGATGGCGCGGCAGCACGTGCCCATCGACCACCGGCTGGAACGGCAACAGCTGCGTGCCGCCGAGCGCGAGCAGCTGGAAGCTCACGGTCTGCTGCACCTGCTTCAGCTTGTCGATCGGAACGTCGCGCAGTTCCTTCACGTTCGGCGTCGCCATGCCGAGTCCGGAGAGGACCGCCGCGGTGATCGCGGTGGATGACTCGCGATCGGCGTGGATCGCCTGACACGAACCGCTCTGCGGGATCGCCTTGTGGAAGAGGCCGTGCGCAGCCGGGCAACCGAGCAGCGTGCCAACGCTCATGCCGCCCGCCGACTCGCCGAAGATGGTCACGTTGCCGGCATCGCCGCCGAACACGCCGATGTGATCGCGCACCCACTCGAGCGCGGCGATCTGATCGAGCAGGCCCGCGTTCGGCGCCGCAAGTTCGGGCTGGCCGAGGTCGAGGAAGCCGAGCGCGCCGAGCCGGTAGTTGATCGTGACGATGACGACGTCGCCGCGCCGCGCGAGCTTGCAGCCGTCGTAGATCGACTGCGAGCCGGCGCCGATCACGAACGCGCCGCCGTGGATCCAGACCATCACCGGCTTGCGGTTCGCCGCACTCGCGCCGGGGGGCACGTACACATTCAGATAGAGGCAATCCTCGCTCTGCTCGCCGACGTCGAAGCCGGGCAGCGCCGCCAGCATCAGCGGCGGCTGGTGCGAGACCGGCCCGTACTTCGTCGCGTCGCGGACACCGGCCCACGGCGCCGGCTTCTCGGGCGCGCGGAAGCGCAGTTCGCCGACCGGCGGCTTCGCGAACGGAAGGCCGCGAAACACGCGCACGCCGTCCTGTTCGAATCCCTGCACCTTTCCGAGTCCGGTCTCCACGATCGTCGACATGCCGCGTTCTCCGTTTGCGAGGGGCAGAAGGAGTAGCGAAATGCGTCAGAGCGGGCAGCTCATCTGCGCGACTCCCGGGCAGCCGATCGCCGCATCGAGCGCCGCGTCGCGCTTCTCCGCGGTGATCGCGAAACCGGCGCGTTCGTAGAGACGTTGGGCAGCGGTGTTGCCGATCATCAGGCTGAGCTTCGCGTCGCGGTGACCGCGGCGACGCCCCTCGCCGAGAACGTGCTCGACGAGCGCCGCGCCGAGTCCATGGCCACGCGCCTCGGGCCGTGTCGCGACCGACTCCACCAGCCACGCACCCGGCGGCGTCTCGTGCATGCAGCCGAAGAACGGCGTCGCGCGCGCGATCGCCGCGGCCGTCTCGGCCTCGCTCCAGCCACGCGCGGTCATCACCTCGCCGACGGCGTCGTTCGGACTCGCGATCCGCGACGGATCGCAACCCGAAAGCGTCGCCGCGGGGGCGCCATGCCATTCGGCGACATGGAAGACCGTCCAGTGCCACATCGAAACGCGCTGCGCGATCAGCAAGCGCTCGACGAATGCGCGCCGCGCCGCGGCGTCTGGAACCCACAGATCCCAGAAGCCGCGCGTCCGATGCGAGCGCGCCGCTTCGATCACGGCCCAGGCGAGGAATGCGGCGTCGTCTTCGCGCGCGGGTCGGATCACGAGGTCGGTCATGGCAATCTCCTCGAGTGATCGCGCATGCTAGGAGCGATGGGGCCGCCGCGCATTCCGCACACCTTCTGGATCTATCTCGCCAGCCGCTTCTGCGCGGCGACGTCGATGACGTTGCTGCGCGCGGCGGTGGCGTGGCACGTCTTCGCGATCACCGGGTCGGCGTTCTACCTGGGACTGGTGGGACTCGTGCAGTTCGTACCCGCGCTCACGCTGACACTGCTCGGCGGCGTCGTCGCCGATGCCTATGACCGCCGCACGATCATGCGGCTCGCGCAGCTCCCGATGATCGCGTGCGGCGCGCTGCTCTACTTCGCGACCGAACGCGACGAGGTATCGCTGCCGCTGCTGTTCGCGGCGATCTTCTGCATCTCGGTGTCGTTCTCGTTCGATTCGCCGGCGCGTCAGGCTCTGGTGCCGAGCCTCGTCCCGCTCGAGGTGTTTCCGCGCGCGATCACCTTTTCGGCCACCGCGCAGGCGCTCGCGTTCGCGAGCGGACCGGCCATCGGCGGCATGCTGATCGCGAGCGGTGGCGTCGGCGCGGCGTACGCCGCCTACGGCGTGCTGGTCGCGATGAACCTCGTCGGTCTCAACTTCGTGCGGCCGGTGCGCGAAGCGCCCGAGCGGCGCGCGCCGAGCTGGCGCGCGGTGCGCGAGGGAATCGCCTTCGTGCGCAAGAGCCCGATGATCTGGGGCTGCATGACGCTCGACATGTTCGCCGTGATCCTGGGCGGTGCGACCGCGCTGCTGCCGATCTTCGCGAAGGACATCCTGCAGGTCGGCGCGCGCGGCTACGGGCTGCTGTCGTCGTCGCTCGAACTCGGCGCGTTCAGCTGCGCGCTGGTGATGATGCTGCGACCGACGACGGTGAAGGCCGGCCGCGCGCTGCTCGCCGCGGTGGCCGTCTACGGTGTCGCCACGATCGTGTTCGGACTCTCGCGCGCGTTCCCGCTTTCGGTGGCGGCCTACATGGTCGCCGGCATGGCGGATCAGGTGAGCGTCGTGATGCGGCAGACCACGATCCAGCTCTCGACGCCCGACGAACTGCGCGGCCGCGTTTCGGCGGTGAACATGATCGCGATCGCCGCCTCGAACCAGCTCGGCGCGGTCGAGTCGGGCTTCGTCGCGGCTGCGACCAGCGCGCCGTTCGCGGTCGTCAGCGGCGGACTCGGCTGTCTCGTCGTGCTGGCGATCGTCGCGTGGCGTGTGCCGGAGCTGTGGAACTACCGTTTTGCGCGGACTCCGGCTTGACCGCGGCGCCATCCTTCACGGACACTGCGCTCGATGATGCCCGAGCCGCACCCGCGCAATCGCGACTTCGCCTGGACCGCGCCGCGCGGCCCGTATCGGCGGCTCACGGCGCAGCAGGCGCGCGACTTCGACGAGCAGGGATTCTGCGCAATCGAAGATGCGCTCGACCCCGCGCTGCTGCGCACCGTCATCGCGGAGATCGATCCGTGGGAGGCGAAGGTCGAGGCGGCGCTCCAGTCGCTGCCCGACAAGAAACTGTTCATCGCGCGCGCCGGCGAGATCACCTTCACGACGCACCTGGTGCAGCGCTCGGAGACGCTGCGCGCGTTCTGCGCGAGCCAACTCTTTCAGGATCTAGTTCATGACCTCGTCGGCCCCGACGTGCGGCTCTACTGGGATCAAGCCGTCTACAAGAAGCCGGGCACGCGGGACGATTTCCCGTGGCACCAGGACAACGGCTACACCTACGTCGAGCCGCAGAATTATCTGACGGTGTGGATCGCGCTCACCGATGCGACGCGCGACAACGGCTGCCCGTGGATCGTTCCCGGCCTGCACCGGCGCGGCACGCTGCGACACTGGATGACGCCGCTCGGCTGGCGTTGCCTCGAGCAAGCGCCGGACGCGCTGTTCTGCGAAGTGCGCGCCGGCTCCGCGGTGGTGTTCTCGAGCTTGACGCCGCACGCGACCGGACCCAACCGCACGCGCGACGTGCGCAAGTCGTACATCGTGCAGTTCGCGCCGGACGGCGCACGAATCGTCGCGACGGGCGGCGATGGGGCCGCTACCACATCGCAGCTCTGCAACGACGCGCGCCGCCAGTTTCCAATCCTGATCGAAGGGAAGCCACCCGCATGAGCGCCATCGACTTCGCCCGCCTCGACCGCCACTGGAACTGCAAGCTCACCGCGCGCGGCCGCAAGAGCGGCGAGCCACGCACCGTCACGATCTGGTTCGCACTCGGCGACGGCAAGGTCTTTCTCACCGGCGACGCGAAGGGGCCGAACTGGCTGCGCAACGCGCGCGCGAATCCGGACGTCGCGCTGCAGATCGGCAGCACGCGGCTGCGCGGTCGCGCGCGCGTGGTCGAGGATCCCGCGGAAGCCGATTCGGTGCGCCAGCGCTTCGTGCGCCGCTACCTGATGGCGCGGCTCGCGCGGATGATCGGCACCGGATACACGGACTCGACTGCGGTCGTGATCGATCAGCTCGCCGCGACGAGCTGACCCGCGCTGGTCAGCACGCCAGCGCTGGCTAGGCTCGGCCGATGAAATACCTCGCCCGCCTCTTCTACGTCTCGCTCCTGTTCGTCGCATCGACCGCTGGCGCGCTCGAAGTCGGTCAGCGTGCGCCCGACTTCAAGCTGCAGGGCTCCGACGGCAAGACCTACGCGCTCGCCGATTTTGCCGGCAAGCGCGGCTTCGTGCTCGCGTGGTTTCCGAAGGCGTTCACCGGCGGCTGCACCGCCGAACTCGAAGACCTGCGCGACAACGCCCCCGCAATCGCCGCCTATGACGCCGCCGTCTTCATGGTGAGCCTCGATCCGCCGCAGCAGAACGCCGAGTTCGCGAAGTCGGTCGACGCGAAGCAGGTGCTGCTCTCGGACGAGGGCGGCAGCGTGGCGTCGGCGTTCGGTGTCGGCGCCGGCGGCTACGCGAAGCGCTGGACCTTCTACGTCGACAAAGACGGCGTCGTGCGCGCAATCGACACCGAGGTCGCCACCGACACGGCCGGCCAGGACATCGCGCGCAAGCTCGGCGAACTCGGGTTTCCGAAGCAGCCGTAGCCGCGTGCGGTGGCGCCGCGTACGAAGTCCGGATCGCTGCGCCGCGCAGCGCCGAGCGGATCGAGCGGCTACTGCGGAGCGGCCGGGACGAAGCCCGAAGCGTTGATCGCGTTGCGCAGGCGGCCGAGGCCGAGCCGATCGGCCGTCGCGCTGGCTTCCTTTTCGAGTCCGGCTGCGTGCTGTGCGTCGCCCGCTCGATCGCGCAGCCGCAGTGTCTCGGCGAGATCCCACAACGTCCACGCCGTGTAGAGCTCCGCATCGATCGCGCGGTTCGCGCTGAGCGCTTGCTCGAGGCAGTTCACCGCGTCGTCGATCCGGCCGGCCGTGCGGGCGAGCAATCCCAGGTAACGCGCCAGCGAGCCGCGGCAAACGATCGCGTAGATCGACGACTGATGGGATGCCCACGGCCGGAGGCGCTCGTAGAGCTCTGCGGCGCGCGCGCGATCGCCGAGCCGGACGCAGGCTTCGGCGAGCCAACCAACCGTCCCGATCATCTCCGGATCGCGCGCCAGCTCGGACCAGCCGTCGGCGGCGGTTTCAGCGAGCACGCGGCGCGCTGCGCCCTCGCGGCCGCACTCGAGATCGACGACGGCGAGCGCGGCGCGGATCGGGCTGACGCGCTCGCGGTACCTGGCGAGCCACGGCTCGGCGGCGCGCAGCAGCTGCTCCAGCTCGCCGATGCGCCCCTGCTCGAGCCACAGCGCGGCGAGTTGGAATCCGCTGTAGGCCTCGGCGTTCGGGTCCTCGCTGCTCCGCATCTGCGCCGCGCCCACGGCGACGTGCCGCGCCGCCTCGTCCAGGCGGCCGGCGATCGTCGCGCGCAGCGCGCGCCATCGCAGCGGAAAGCCGCGGAATCGGGGCAGGTGCTCGGCAGTCGCGATGCGCTCGAAAGTGTCGACGTCGCGCTGCGCGGCGTGCAGATCGCCGGCTTCGAGCAGGTCGACGGCGCGCCAGCTGAGGATCAGGCAGCGCTGCGACTGGTTGCGATCACGCTCCGCTGCGCGCACTGCCTGGGACGCGAAGCGGATGCGCTCGCCCAGATTGGTCGGCCCGTAGAGCGCGTGGCGCTTCGTCAGCAGCGCGGTGATCGTCGTCTCGCGGTCGCCAGCATTGCGCGCGAGCGCGAGCGCCTCGTCGGCGAGCACCCGCCGCCGCTCGGGCTCGCCGTCGTACCACAGATGCACCGAGATCGCGCAGAGCGTGCGGGCGCGCAGCGCGGCGTACGTTGAGGGAATGCCCCGCAGCGCTTCTTCGAGCATCGCGATCGGCTCGGCGCTGTCGACCATCACGTAGTCGGAGAGCACCAGGGCCGCCTCCGCGAGCCGCGGCGCGGAGCCGATCTCGCGCGCCAGCGCGGCGGCGCGGCGCGCCGTCGCGCACGCCTTCGAGACCTCGCGCGCGCCGAGTTGCGCGCGGGCGAGTCCCACCAGCAGATCGCAGCGCCAGATGCGATCACGCGGCTCGACGCGATCGAGCGCACCGAGCGCCAACTCGCGTAGCCGCGCCGCTTCGTCGAAGGCGAGCCGCCGCTCGGCGTGATCCGCCGCGCGCGCGGCGGAGTCGACCGCGCGCGCGCCAACCTGCTCCGCTGCCTCGCAGAGGTGAACCGCGACGGCCGCGAGCCGATCGCCACGGTCGGCCGAGACGACGGCTTCGAGTGCCTCGCCGGCGCGCCGGTGAAGCTCGCGTCGGCGCAGCGGCGCGAGCTCGCTGTAGATCGCCTCCTGCACCACGGCGTGACGGAAGCGGCAGATGCCGTCGCCGCGATCCCGGCGCATCAGGCCGGCGCGGCGCGCCTCGTCGATGGCTGCGAACAACGCCGCGTCGTCGAGGCCGGTCGTTCGCGCGAAGGTGGAGACGTCGAACTCGGGACCCAACACCGCGGCCGCTTCGATGCACTCTCGGCAAGGATGGGAGAGCGCGTAGACGCGGGCACGGACCCAGTCGCGCAGCGACGCCGGAACCGCCTGAAGCCACTCGGCGCCCTCGCCGCGTGTCGGCTTTTCCGACAGGAAGTGCGCGAGCTGTTGCAGGAAGAAGGGATTGCCGCCCGTGCGCGCGCAGAGCGCTCCGGCCAGCTCCGCGGAGACCTCGCGTTGCGATTGCTGCTGCAGGAACGTGCGCGCCTCGCCGGCTTCGAGCCCGCGCAGATCCCCGCGCACGACCCGCGCATGCGAAGTCAGCTGCGCGAGCGTCGCAGCCAGCGGCGAATCCGCTTCGAGCTCGTTGTTCCGGCAGGTGGTGACGATCAGCACGCGGGTGCCAGCGAGTTCGTTGGCCAGGAACTCGAGCAGGCGCAGCGAGCCCCGATCGGCGCGGTGCAGATCGTCCAGCACCAGAACCAGCGGCGCGTCGTGGGCGACCGCACGCAGATACACCGCGACGCCACCAAAGAGCCGGAAGCGTGCTTCCTCGCCGCCGGTGAGCGGCTCGGCGCCTCCGTCGGCCAAGGTCGGCAGCGTGCGCGCGCCCCCGGCGACGCGGCCGGGATCCTCCGAGCGATTGCGGCGCTCGTGCTCCGCAATCGCCCGCAGCAGTTCCACCCAGGGCTGATACGGGGGACCGCGGCCAGACGCCACGCAGCGCACGAAGTAGACCTGCGCGCGGCGCCGGTACGCCACCGTCGCGATCTCCTCGGCGGTCCGGGACTTGCCGATCCCCGGCTCGCCGTTCAGCAGCACGACGCGACCGTCGCCTTGCAGCATCGCTTCGAGCGCCGTCGACAGCCGCTCGAGCAGCTCCGCGCGCCCGACGTAGCCGCGCTCAGGTGCGGAGGGGATCGCATCGGCACGCTGGACCTCTGTCAGTTCGACGGGGGCCAGGAAGCGCAATCCGCGCGCCCGCAGGGTCGCGATGTAGCGAGAGTTCCCTCCGGTGTCGCCGAGTGCGCGGCGCAGGTCGCGCAGCGTCGACGCGAAGGCCGCGTCGCTCACGCGGATGCCGGGCCAGAGCGCCTCGAGGATCTCGCGCTTCGACACGACCCGGTCGCGATGGCGGAGGAGCAGGCGCAACAGCTCGCCTGGCTTGCGGGCGATCCCAACGACGTCCGCGCCCGAGGTGAGATCACACGCTTCCGTGTTGAACTCGAAGCGGTCGAAGCGAAAGATGCCGTGCTGGTCCGTCACGTCGGCATGACCCTCCGGACGCTCTGCGCCCGACTCTGCCCCGAAGCGTGCCGATGGTACACAGAGGGGGACGTTGCGAGGCACGCCGGAACGAACCTGCCCGGGGAGCCGCTGCATGCGCGATCCCCCGGGCAGGTGATTCGTCTCCAGGGCGGACCGCCTAGCCGGCCGCGCACTGCTCCCCTGGGTGCTCAGGAGCTAACGAATCGAATGCGTGTCAGTGTACGAAGCTCCGACCGCAGGCACAGTGGGATTAACTAGGGATTTCGATGGGGTGACGAGCATGCCTGCTCGTGACGGCCGAGCCCTCGTGCAAAGTCGCGAGCGTTTCCGCCACATAAGTGCGCCATCGAGTCCCATCCGGGAGCGCGCCGTACGCGCGGCTCCGTTGATCCCGCTGACGTCGGTGTCACGACACGCGCGTAGCTAGGAGCACCCACGCACTGCGAGCGTCGCGACGAAGCGTTCCCGCACCGCCGCGACGTGCGCGTCGAGGGCCTCGAGCGACCACGCGTCCGTCGCGATCGGCGCCAGCACAGAGACGTGCACGGTGCCGGCGCGCATGATCCAGCCGCCGCGCGGCAGCAGGTTGCGCGCGTCGTGAAGCACGATCGGCACGATCGGCGCGCGCGCGGCCAGCGCGATCCGGAATGCGCCTTTCTTGAACGGCCCGACTTCATGGCTGTCGCTGCGCGTGCCTTCGGGCGCGATCAGGATTCCGAGACCGCGACGCAGCGTTGCGACGGCGGGATCGAGCGCGCGCACGGCTTGCTCGTGATCGGAGCGATCGACGAAAACGGTGCCCGCGAATGCGAAGGCCGGGCCGAGCAGCGGGTTCGCGCGGATCTCGGCTTTCGCGACGCCTACGATGTCGCGTCGCAGCAGCGCGCACAGTAAAAACGGATCGGCGCCGCTCTGGTGATTGAAGACGAAGACCGCCGGCCGCAGTGCGAGATGCTCGCGACCGGTGACCGCGAGTTCGACGCCGGCCGCGCGCGTGCCGAGGTCGCCCCAGACTTCGATCGCGCGATTGATCGCGCGGCGGCGATCGCGGGTCGTCGCGAGCCTCGCGATGCCAGCGCCGAGACCGGGCGCGATCGCGGCAATCGCGGCGACCGTGCGCAGAAGGTCGAGCGGCCGAGGCGTTCGCGGTCCGCGCGGCATACCACCCCTTTCCGGCGTAGCGAGGCAAGGCCGAGCAGCGCTGTAGATCGGGCCCGAAGCCAAGCCGAGCGGCGAGGTCATCGTGTCCGCCGAGCCTACAGCCGCGATCGTGCGGGTCCACCCGCACATCGCTCGAGTCGTTGGCGGACGCCCCGCCGCGCCCCCGTGCCCGCGTGCCCGTGTGCCCGCGTGCCCGTGTGCCGCGGTCAGTCCGGCTCGCTGCGGCGCACGCTCCGAATCAACTCCCGGATCAGCACCACGGCGGCGATCGCCTGCGCCGCCGAGAGCAGTGAGAGCAAGGGTCCATCCGCAAAGGGGCTGACCACCAGGCGCCGAACGCGCGCCTGGAGCTGCGTCAACTGCCTCGGACTCGTCGTCGCGTGTTGGATGCGGGCGAGTAGCGGCCGAGCGTGCTCGTACTCCTGGAGCTTTGGCGTCATCACCCCGACGCCGAATTGTTGATCGCAGCCTCCCTCGCTCCACATGTAATCCACGCAGATTTCGGGCAGTACCTGCGCGCGACCGATCCCGAAGGTCGCGAGGTGCGCGAACCATGCGATCGCGACGAGTGCGATCCACGGCGATCGGAGGCGGCGGCTTCCGGCCGCGAGCGGAATTGCGAACACGAGTGCCGCGAGGCCGTGGTTGATGTGCGCCATCGTTCCGAAGCTCGAGATCATCAGCGCGGCGAACACCATCAGCGAGAGCGCAGCCTGGTGGCGTGGCATCGATCGCTGCGCGTCCGCCTGTCGCGCCGAAAGCATCCACGAGAAGATCCCGATCGATCCCAGCGTGACGACGGCAGCGAGAACATGGAGCGCCGTCTGGATCGAACCCGGCAGCGACAACTCGAAGGTGGCGCCGTGCTGACCGAGGGCTCGCTGGAGCAGCACCACGACCGGATGCCAGACGTTGAGGCAGTCGTTGCAGAGGTTGGGCATCGCTCCCGCAGCGCCGAGGTAGTTGCGCGGAATTACCAGCGGGTCCGCTCCGAATGCGACCAGGAAGGCGGTACTCGCGGCGAGAACCGCGAGGCAGCCCGCGACGAACCACAAAAGCGCCGCACTCCGATTGCGGAGCAGATCGAGAACGAGATAGATGCCGATCGGCGCGGCGATCTGGAAGAGTCCCTGGGGCTTGAACATGCCGCTGGTCGCGAGGCACGCACCGAACGCGGCCCAGGCGAACCGCTCGCCGCGGAACCGCCGTAGACAGAGTACACCGAGAAGTGCGGCGAGAACGTAGGGGCCATCCCAGAATCCGTGCCAGGCACCGTGCAGGATGAACCAGGGATTCAGCCAGTACATCGAGAGCGCGAGGATCGACAGTGGCGCCGGCACGAGAGCCACCAGCACCGCGAGTACGCCGATCTCGGCGCTGAGTTCCATCGCCTTGTAGGGTGCCCACCAGAAGCGCGGAACGTGTTCGGCGATCGTGGCCGCCCCGCCGAAGGCCAGGTAGGACAGAAAGCCGTAGTTCTCCGCAAACGCCTTCCCGATCCCGAGCTGCGCGACATTCGATCCCCACAGCAGGACCATCTGATCGAGGTCGTACATTCCGTTGAACAGCAGTCCGGGCAAGCGCAACGCCAGACCCACGCCGAACAGCACGGTAAACAGCAGTCGACGTCGCCGCGTCAGGGGCGCCTCCCGCCGCGTTCCTTGGGGCGAACCGGGCGCGGCAGCAACGCCGATCGGTGAAGCCAGGCGCGGGAACGAAACTCGGTGATCAACGCGATCATCTGCAGGCCCACCGTGAATGCGGTGAAGCGTCCACCGGTCACCATGCTCTTGCCGATCCGCTGCCGATAGTTGACGGGGACCTCCATCACGCGGGCGCCCGTCGCGATGGCGAGCATCGTCAGCTCGGGCCCGAAATGGGAAGTTCCCACCCGGAACAGCGGTTGGATCGCGCTGAGCACGTCGCGCGATACGAGTCGCATCGTGCAGCCGACATCGGTGAGCGCCGTCGTGTTGAACAGGAACTCGAGATACTTTGCGACGGCCCAGTTGCCCCACTTCATGAACCAGCCCATGTTCGCACCGGTCCAGATCAGCTCGCTGTTGGTGCGGCTCCCGAGCACGATGTCGAAATCGTACGAGTACGCGAGCAGCTTCAGGACGTCGACGGGTTCGAACGAGCCGTCGGGCTCGGCGAGCACGACCAGCTCTCCCGTGGTCTCGGCGAGCGCCTTCCGACACGACCAGCCGTATCCCTGCCGCGACTCGAAGACCTCGCGCGCGCGCGTCTTCGCCACCTCTTCCGACGTGCCCGGCGCTGCGTTGTTGTTGCAGACCACGACTTCGTCGACCACGCCGGTCGCGAAGAAGTCGTCGATGCAGGCGCGAATCGATTCCTTCTCGTTGTAGGTCGGCAACGCCACCGACACCGTCTTACCAGCCCACATGGGTTCTCCCGGCCTCAGCCCGCACGCCCGACGACCAGCATCTGCTTGCCGAGTGGACGCCACGGCGAGCGCAGGTACAGATCCACCAACCAGGGCCAGGCGGGCAATCGGCTCTTGAAGGAGAGCGGCAGGAAGCGCGGCGTGACCTGCTCCACTTCGAAGCCGTGCGCGCGCAGCAGATCCGCCAGCGACACATGCGTGAACACCGTGCGGTGGGTGTAGTCGTCGAAGTACTCGCGAACGCAATAGCGGAAGTTGGGCTGGATCAGCAGCAGGCGACCGCCAGGCTGGAGCACCCGACGCACTTCGCGCAGCGTGTCGTCGAGTTCGGTGCCGGCAAGGTGCTCGAAGAGGTTGCTGGCGAACACGATGTCGAAGCGATGCGCGGGGAACATCGATAGATCGTCGCAGCGACCGACGTGCGTGTGGACGTCGCTGGCTGCGAATCGGGCGAAACCCGGATGGACGTCGAGAGCGTGCTTGTCGCCCGCTCGCACCGCGTTGACGAAAGAGCAGTAGCCAGCGCCGAGGTCCAGCACGCGCGCGTCCGCTGGTAGGAAGCGCCGCAGGTGATGACAGATCACCTGCCAGATCTCGGCACGGCCCTTCTCCGGTACGAAGCGCGCGCGGAAGTAGTCGGTCATGGCGTAGTCGCGCTCAAGCGATTGCGCGCGTTGCCGATCGCAGGTCCACCCTCGTCTCCCGGTTGGGCTGTTGCGCGGGCGACTCTAGCTCGCCGCGACACCCGCCGGCGCGCGGTTCGCGAGGAACTGCATCAGCAGTTGCACCAGTTCCGCGGGCGGCGTCGCCTCCGGGTCCTCGACGCTGTCCTTCAGGTGTTCGAAGCGCAGCAGGTCGAGCTTGCCGTACATCTCGCGGACGCGCGGCGTCAGCAGCCCGAGCCGCTTCAGGTTCGGCACGATCTTCGAGAACAGCATCTGGCGGAAACCCTTCATGAACGGCGTATTCTGGGCCCACGGCACCCACACGTCGGCCGGCCAGCCGAGTCGCTCGAAGACCGGCTGCATCAGCAGCCGCTCGCGCATCAGGTGCGTTGCCTCCATCACGAAGTCCTCGCGCTCGTGCAACTCGCTTGCGGTCATGTCCTTGTAGATCTCTTCGAGCGAGATCACGCCGAACGCGACGTGGCGCGATTCGTCGGCCATGATGCGCGTCGTGATGTCCACGATCAGCGGCTCCTCGGCCATCATCATCTTCTGCAGACCGAAGGCGGCGAGCGCGAGTCCCTCGACCATGATCTGCATGCCGAGGTAGGTCACATCCCAGCGCGAATCCGCCATGATGTCGCCGAGCAGCGTCGCGAGGCTCGGGTGGACCTCGTACGAGACGCCCAGCTTCTCGGTCAGATAGCGGTGATAGACCTCGACGTGGCGCGCTTCGTCCGCCACCTGGTTGGCCGCGTAGAACTTCGCTTCCGTCCACGGCACCGTCTCGACGATCTTCGCCGTGGCGAGTAGTGCACCCTGCTCGCCGTGCAGGAACTGCGAGAGCATGAAGGCGTTCATGTTGAGGTTCAGCGTGAGCGCCTCGCGATCCGAGAGCGGTCGCGGCGGCGCGAGCAGTTGATTGATCATGGCGCCGCCGCCCAGCAGCTGGCGCTGCGTCACCATCTTCTCGATGTCCACTTCGGTGTCCCAGGCGAGATCGGTGGCATTCCAGGTGTTCGTCTTGCCCTTCTCGTACAGCTCGAGGAGCTTGGTGCGCTTCAATTCGTAGTGCCAATCGAAGACGGCCTCGATCGTGCCCTTCACCTTCTGGAACTCACCGCTCGCGGGAATCGGAAGCGGGTTGTGCTGCGGGTACTGCATCAGGTCCTCCGGAATGCCTCATCGAGGCTCAAGTAACCCAGGAAATTGCGCGCCAGCTCTTCGGCCGCCTGTTCGCCCGAGAGCTGCGCGAATGGGTGACGGGCGTCGCCGATCAGCACGCCCGTGATCATCGACGCGAACACGATCGCCACCGCGAGCGCAATCGCCTGCTGCGGGCGCGGATGGCGAACGGCGCCCGGCTGCCCGAGCAGCAGCGCGCCGACGCGCTCGGCGACCTCGCGCTCGAACTTGATCGCGGCGCCGCGGAACTCGACGTCCTGCACGGCGCGCGCGATGAACGCGCGGATCAACGCGCGGCGGTCGCGGAACACCGACACCAGCTCGCGCATGCAGCCGTTCACGATCTCGGCGAGCGGCGCGCCCTGCCAGTTCTCGAGCTGCGTCAGGCGCTCGACGCGACGGAGCTGCTGCTGGAAGAAGCGCTCTTCAAGCGCGCGCAACAGTTCGTTCTTGTCACGGAAGCGCGCGTAGAAACCGCCCACCGACGAGCGCGCACGGCGCACGATCTCGGGGATCGAGACGTCTCCCGGACCGCGCTCCTCGATCAACGTCTCTGCCGCATCGAGCAGCCGGTGCAGCGTTCGCTCCGCCCGCGCCTGTTTCGGGCGGGCGACGGTTTCGAGCTGGCGGTGCTCGACCGGGGCGCTGTTCACCGGGGCTCCTCTCGCGCCATTCCGATGCTGCAACCCGCGCTTCGGCAACCCCGCGCACCGCCTTGCATCCGAATACGAAACAGAATCCGAATCGGTTCTTTCTATACCCCGGACGTTCGCGGCTCGTCAAGCTCGACCGGCGATTCGGACCCCCGCGATTGCGTCGCCGCCGAACGCGGTGGGTGGTCAGGCGAGACCGCGACCCATCAACTCGACGAAGTTGGTGCAGTAGAAGCGCTCGCGCGCGGACTCCGCGAGGTCCGCCGTGGTCGCCTCGAAGCGCTTGCGCGGATTGCGGCCGCCTTCGACGTGCGGGAAGTCCGACGAGAACAAGCAGATCTCGGGACCGGCCTGCAGCGTGATCCATCCGACGTCCTCGGTCGGATACGGCGTCGCGCGCAGCTGGCGGCGCACGTACTCACTTGGCCTCATCGACAGCTTCTGCAGCCGCTGTTCGTGGCGACGAAACGCCTCGAACGCCGAATCGAGCGTGCGCATCCAGCCCGGCACCCAGCCGGCACCCTGTTCGATCACGCCGATCATCAGCCTCGGAAAGCGTTCGAGCACACCGTCGAGGATCAGCGTTGCGACCGTTTGCATGGGTGGATACGGAATCGCCATGTAGTCGATCGAGCGAAAGTTTTCTTCGCCGCCGTGAAAGTCCTTCTCGGCGGGAAGCCCGTTCTCGAAGTAGTCAGGCGACAGCAGCGCTCCACCGCCACCGACGTGGAACACGACCGGCAGGCCGGCTTCTTGCGCGATTGCCCAGACGGGATCGAGCGCGACGTGGCTCGGCGCGTGACCGCGCGGACAGCGCGACGGCACGAGCAACGCCTTGGCGCCGCCCCGGATCGCCTCGGTCGCCATCGCCCGCGCCCGCGCGAAGTCGGCGAGCGGCACGTAGCCGGTCGCGAGCAGACGCCGATCGACCGCGCAGAATTCGGCCATCGCGCGGTTGTGGGCACGCGCGACGCCGTAGGCCAGGTCGAGATCGTCGCCGTGATCGATGCGGGCGAGATAGCCGTTCAGGAAGGTGTTGAAGACGAGCTGCGACGCGACGCCGAGCAGGTCGAGCGCTTGCGGGCGGTCCTCTTTCAGGAAGGAGCCGGTGGCCGCCCAGTTCTTCCGCAGCATGATCTCTTCCGCATCGCGCGCGCGATACGCGGGGTCGCGGTGCATGCGCGTGAAGTGGTCGATCAGCCGATCTTCACCGGGCCGGGTGGTGGCCAGATGGAGCCGCGGGATGCGATCCCGGATCTCCGGATCCGCGCAGCGCGCCAGCCAGTCGGGCGTTTCCATCACGTGCGCGTCGGCGTCGTGTACGACGCGACCTTCGATGTACGGCACCGGTCGTTCCTCCCGCGTGGGCGGAACGAGCTTAGTCGGTGGGACCGGAACGCAGCCAGCGAAGACCGAAGCCGCGCGGCAGCAGCGCGCGCAGCCGCGGCGGGATGTGGCGCTCGTGAACGACCACCGCGAAACGCTCGGCGCCGGCGAGCCGTACGCGCACGAGCGCCGGCGGCCAGGCGGGCGCTTCGGTCGATACGAACAGGCCGCCGCGCGAGGCGTCGAGGATCGTGGCCTCGTAGCGCTGCGCACTGACGAACAGTTCGCAGGCGACTCCCGGTTGCCGTCGCGCGTGCTCGCGGCGCTCGAGATCCGGTCCGAGGTCGCGCATCGATCCGCTCCCACTGGGTATACCCGTGAGTCGCGCGAAGCCTCGCAAAGGTGACGGCAGAATGGTCGCGTCCGCAGCACGCAGCGCGTGCGCAGTTCAGCGCTTGATGAGCGCGAACGAGTCGAAGAATTTCGCGATCTCGGCATCGCTCGGTTTGGCGACTGGGCGCCAGGTGAGCAGCAACGTACAGTTTCCCCGCGCGAGCGCGAACAGGCGCACGCGCATGACCTTGAAGTCGTCCGCCATCTCGAACTCGAAACCCGGCGGGGACGTGGAGTCGATCTGCTTGCGGTAGAGCATCGAGCCGAGCGCGTCCCAGCGATCGATGACCGCCTGGAGCCGCTCCTTTGCGCTGCGCTTGTCGCCCTCTTGCTGGATACAGCTCGCGGTGTAGGTGACCTCGGAGCCGAAGGCAGCGGGGAGGTTGGCGCGCACGCCGACGGTGTGCTCGATGGCGCCCGCGTCACTCGTCCCCGTCTCGACGAATCCGCGAAACATCCCCGGAATGCGCACTTTGAAGGAACCGTCCGGGGCATTCGCGTCGTACCAGCCGTCGGGGCCGGGCTTCATCGGCGGCGCGACCGCGCGGGTTTCCGTCATCTTCCCCTGCGACTTCGCCGGCGTCCCAGCCGGCTCGGCCGCGATCGCAACACCCACTGCGCCCGCGAGGCCGAGCGCGAGAACGATGCAAGATGTGCTTCGTGTCGTCGTCATCGGGGCGGGAAGATAACGGCACGCCATGACCGCGCACGCGCCGGCGCCGGGCTTGCGCGAGTTCGCGGCACGCTTCAAGCTGCGCGTCTTCCAAAGGGGGGAACGCGCGGAATGTCGCTCGCGGCACACACATTCTTGAACGGCGGTCGAATCCGGCGCGGCAAGACCGCCGGCCGCGGGATCCAGCCGTTGACGCTCGCCGCGCGCGCCGATCGCTACGCGCTGTACCAGAAATCGGTACAGGATCCGGAGGGCGACGTAGTCCGCGTGCGCCGCATGTACGAACGCGTCAACGGCAGCGCGCCGCGTACACTGCGTGAAGACTTCTGCGGCACGGCCGCGTTCGCCGCCGCCTGGGTAGAAGCGCACCGCGAGAACCGCGCGATCGGCGTCGATCTCGACCCCGATCCGCTCGATTGGGGCCGTCGCCACAATCTCGACATGCTGCGCGACGATCAGCTGCGCCGCATCACGCTGCTGCAGGACGACGTGCGCAGTGCACGCACCCCGAAGGCCGACGTGCTGGTCGCCTTCAACTTCTCGTACTTCCTGTTCAAGCAGCGCGCGGCGCTGCTCGACTACTTCCGCCGCTGCCACGCGCACGTGAAGAGCGACGGCATCTTCGTGATCGACGCCTACGGCGGCCCCGAGTCGATGGAGAAGCGTGCGGAACGGCGACGCGTCGGCAGCTTCACCTACGTCTGGGATCAGCACAGCTACGACCCGATCACCCATGACGCGACCTGCCACATCCACTTCGAGTTCCGCGACGGCTCGAAGATCGAGCGCGCCTGGACCTATCACTGGCGGCTGTGGACGATCGGGGAGCTGACCGACCTGCTCAGCGAAGCCGGCTTTGCGGCGACGACCGTCTACTGGGAAGGAACCGAAGGCGCGACCAACGAGCCGAACGGGATCTTCCGCCCGCGCAAGCACGCCGAGGATGACCCGGCCTGGGTGGCCTATCTGGTGGCGGCGAAGTCGGCCCCGCGTTGAACGAGAGTGCCCGCGCACTGCGCACCTTCGCGCTGCGCAGCACGAGCGGGCTCGAAGCCACCATCCTTTGTCACGGCGCAACGCTGATGCGATTGCGGGTGCCCGATGCGCGCGGCCGCCTCGGCGACGTGGTGCTCGGCTTCGACGATCCGCGCGCGTATCTCGGCCCGCACCCGTACCTCGGCGGCATCGTCGGTCGCTTTGCCAATCGCATCGCCGGTGCGCGCTTCACGCTCGGCGGGCGCGTCTTCCCACTCACCGCGAACGACGGTCCCCACACGCTGCACGGTGGCAGCCGCGGCTTCGACAAGGTGACGTGGGATGGTGACCCGGTCGGCGACGCGGCGGCGACCTTGCGCATCCGCAGCGCCGACGGCGACGAAGGGTTCCCGGGCAATCTCGATGCGCAGGTCACCTACCGGCTCAGCGACACGACACTGCGCATCGAGTGCCGCGCCACGACCGACGCGCCGACCGTCGTGAGCCTCGCGAGCCACGCCTACTGGAACCTCGAAGACGGTGGCGCCAGCTCGATCCTCGACCACACGCTGGAAATTGCGGCGTCGCGCTACACGCCGATCGACGCGAGCGGGATCCCGACGGGTCGCATCGAGGCGGTCGCCGCCACACCCTTCGACTTCACGACGCCGCAGCAGATCGGCGCGCGCATCGAGGCGCTGCTCGCCGAGCGCGGCGGCTATGACCACAACCTGGCGCTCGATCACGCGGGCGACGGCACGAAGCCCGCGGCGCGTCTCGTCGCTGCACGGAGCGGTCGCCTGATGACGCTCTACACCACGTTGCCGGGACTCCAGCTCTACAGCGGCAGCTGCTTCGACGGCGTGCAGCGCTTCCGCAACGACATCGCGACACCACGATTCGGCGCACTCGCGCTCGAAGCGCAGCATTTCCCGAACGCACCGAATGAAGCGAGCTTCCCGTCGGCGAAGCTGCTGCCGGGCGACGTGTACGCCCACACCACCGTGTACGCGTTCGAGTACGCTTGACTCGCCGATCAACGGCGTAGTTGCCGCGTCGTGAAGCTCCGATAGCATCGCCCGCGTCTCCCACTCTTCTGCTGTGCGCGCCGAAGCGAGATCCCCAGATGAGCACCCGCCGCGTCCGGCGCTCCGCATGCGCCAGCTTCTTCGTTGCATGCGCAACGCTCGCGGCGTGTTCTCAGCGCACCGGCGAAGCGGCCGCGCCCACCGCCCCAGTCGAGCGCGGACGCATCGAGCGCATCGTCGTCGCCACCGGCACCGTCGAGCCGGAACGCGAAGTCGAAGTGCGACCGCGCACCGCGGGCATCGTCGAAAAGATCCGCGTCGAGGCGAACGAGATGGTCGTGCCGGGGCAGGTGCTACTCGAACTCGAGCGCGAGCTGCTCGAAGCGCAGGTGCGCGAGGCGCGTGCGGCGGTGGAGTCGGTGCGCGTCGAGCTCCGCTACGCCGGGATCGAGCAGGGCCGCATCGATCAGCTGCGCCGGCGCGACGCCGCCTCCGCCAGCGCGCAGGACGAAGCCAGCGCGCGCCGCGAGAAGGCATCCGCGCTGCTCGCGCAGGCCGAGGCGCGGCTCGCGTCGCTCGACGTGCAACTCGGCTACACGACCGTGCGCGCGCCGCTCGCGGGCCGGGTGCTCGACGTCTTCGTCGAAGAGGGCAATGCGGTTTCTCCGGTCACGGCCGTGACGGGCGGCACGCTGCTGTTGTCGATCGCCGGGGAGACGAGCATCCACCTGAAGGGGCTCGTCGATGAAAACGAAGTGGCGCGCTTGCGCGTCGGCCAGCCGGCGCGACTGCGCACCGAGGCCTTCGCCGGGCGCGTCTTCCAGGCCGAGGTGAGCGAGATCGCGCCGCTCGGGCAGCGCGTGCAGAACGTCACCTACTTCGAGGTGGAGATCCGCATCACCGATCCCGACGCCGCGCTGCTGCGACCGCGCATGTCGGGCGACGCCGACATCGTGACCGAGGTCGTCGATGACGCGCTGATCGTTCCGGAGACCGCGCTGCGTTACCGCGGCGCCGAGACGTACGTGCAGATCGCCGGCCGCGAGGGCGCGCCGCCCACCGATGCCGCCGTGCAGATCGGCATCGTCGACGGCACGCGCGTCCAGCTGCTGGGTGGTGTCGAGGTCGGCCAGCCGGTCTTGCTGCAGTGAACCCTCTGCTCGCACTCGACGGCGTACACAAGACCTACGCCACCGGACGCGCGCAGGTCCATGCGCTGTGCGGCATCGACCTCGCCATCGAGCGCGGCGAGCTGGTCTCGATCATGGGTCCGTCCGGCGCCGGCAAGACCACGCTGCTCGAAATCCTCGGCTGCCTCTCGACACCGAGCCAGGGGCACTACCGGCTCGATGGCAACGCGGTCGAGTCGCTCGACGACGCCGGCCTCGCGCGCCTGCGCGGCTGCGAGATCGGCTTCGTGTTCCAGAGCTTCAATCTGCTGCCGCGCATGACGGCGCTGGAGAACGTCGAGTTGCCGCTCGTCTATCAGCGCGTGCCGCGCGCCGAGCGGCGCCAGCGCGGCGAGGAGTCGCTCGCCCGCGTGGGACTCACCGCGCGTGCGCTGCACCGACCGGCGGAGCTGTCCGGCGGCGAGCGTCAACGAGTGGCCGTCTGCCGGGCTCTCATCAACGAGCCGCAGTTGGTGCTGGCCGATGAACCGACCGGGAACCTCGACCGCACGACCGCTCAAGCGATTGGCACCTTGCTGCTGGAACTCAGCCGCG
>JANLTC010000182.1:0-47114 GCA_031362725.1 Deltaproteobacteria bacterium
TCGCGCCCTTCCAGCCCGGACCCGACACCATGTAGCAACCCGTATCGTTGCCGGTGGCGCGGCTGCCAATGTAGCCGTAGTTGAACGAGTACAGATCGGTGAGCTGCACCGAGTAGTACCGGCTCTTCTCCACCGCCGGAACGCACAGCACGATCGGCTCGGCGCGCAGATCGATCTGGACCATCGAGTACGGCGTGTCGCTGTTCGGCGTGACGATCGCCGTGTCCTTCGGCGTGAACACGTTCGCCGCATTCGCGATCGTGTTGAACGGTCCCTTGTACTGCGAGGACTTGGTGTCGACGTTGAACTCGACCATCGCCTTGTACGCCGCGATCATCGGGAACGCGTAGACGTACGCCTGCTCGGCGATTTCCTTCTGCTGCGACGCATCGGGCTTAGAGCCCTTCGGCCCGGCGCCTCCGGCGCACGCGACGGCGAGTGCGAGAGATCCCAGCAGCGTTGCGGTCACGACGCTTCTCGATTTCATCTTCTCTCTCCCGCTCGGTGATGCAACTGCGAGTGGCGCAGCGGCGAGGTCGACCTTGTCATCTCGCGCCACGCCCCGGCTGCTCGTGCGATCGCGATCGACGCAAGATCTAGCCGCAACGCAGATGTGGTGCAATCCGGCGCGGTCGCAGTTCGCACCGCGAGAATTGCGAAGTAGCGGACGAGAGTGCCACTCTGGGTCCCCCGGCGATTTCTCTCTCAACCCGGAGCGCCTCGTCGCAGGTCGCTCCAGACTTTCAAGGAGAACCCGTGCAAAGAATCAAACTCGCCATTTCGGGACTGAGCGCCTTCGCGCTCGTCGCAGGCATGACGGCAACGCTCGCGGCTTCGGCCGGCCAGGTGACGGCCATCGTCAGCGTCGACGTCCTCACCGCCGACCAGAAGACCACGATCTCGACGAAGGGCGCTGACGTCGTCGAACACATCACCAAGGCACAGAAGCAGGCGTCCGCGGCCGGCAGCACCGCCGCGATCGAAGCACAGCGCGAAGCGGGCAAGGCGCTCGCGATCCTGCGCGGCATCGAGAACATCAGCCCGGCCGCGCGCATCCACGACGCGTTCGAAGACCTGATCCACAAGACGCACGGCAAGAAGGTGACGCCCGAAGACCTGCTCCCGGTCCTCAGCGTGATGGACGAAGTCGGCGAAGTGAAGGGTCTCGGTGTCGAACAGGCTCGTGTGTCGATCGGCAAGGCCAAGGCGAATCTCGCCAAGGGCATGACGACCGAGGCCGAAGCGGACATCGTCGAAGCCGACGTCACGGTCGGCTACCTCGAGATCGACTTGCCGATCCACGCGACGAAGGATCGGCTGATGCTCGCGATCAGCAATCTCGTCGGGGCGACGCCCAATCTGCCCGACGCGAGGGCAGCCCTCACCGATGCGTTGAAGCATGCCAAGACGTTCACCTCGATCGCATCCGGCGTTGCAGTCGCGGAAGACGCAGGGAAGTAGCTGACGGGGGGACGCTGGCGCGTGTCTAGCCAGCGTCCCCGCCTCGCCTCCCGATCCCAGAGTTTCCAGTCACGCAGATGCAAGAAGAGCAATCGGATCCCGGCGTCGCGGGCTGGGCGTTCTCGGGGTCGCCGCCGGCATCGCCGCATGGATCGTGCGTCGCTTCGCGCCGCTCGCGTCGGGGAGCGGCATCCCGCACGTCGTAGCGGTGATCCGCGGCGAGATGTCCCCGGCACCCGCAAGCGTCGTTCCCGTCAAGTTCTTCGGCGGTCTGCTGGCGATCGGCGGCGGTCTGGCGCTCGGGCGCGAGGGACCGACCGTGCAGATGGGCGCGACCTTCGGCTCGCTACTCGCCGCGCGCGTTCGGCCGGTGCGCGACCAATGGCCCGCGCTGCTCGCCGCTGGTGCCGGCGCGGGCCTTGCCACCGCATTCAACGCACCGCTCGGCGGCATGCTGCGCGTCGCCGAGCGGGTCGTGCGATGGCCGGCCGGTGCGACAGGCGTCTGCGTCGGCGCCGCGGTCGGAGGGCTCGCGTGGTTGCTGCCGAACGTCGTCGGTGGCAGTGACGATCTGACGCAGCAGATTCTTTCGGGGCGCGCCGCAATCACCGCGCTGCCGTTGCTGTTCGCGCTCCGATTTCTGCTCGGACCGCTCAGCTACGCCGCCGGAACGCCGGGAGGACTCTTTGCTCCGCTGCTCGTACTCGGCGCACAGATCGGCTTCGGCTGCGGCGTTCTCGGCCAGCACTGGTTTCCGGAAGTGGTGCCGTCGCCGGTCGCATTCGCGGTCGCCGGCATGGCCGCGTTCTTCACCGCGACGGTGCGCTCGAAGCTCACCGGCATCCTACTCGTCGCCGAGATGACCGGGAGCTTCTCGCTGGCACTTCCGATGCTGGTCGCGAGCACAGGCGCCTTTGCGGTGTCGGTACTGCTGCGCAACGCGCCGATCTACGACACGCTGCGCGAGCGACAGGTCGCACGGGCGCGGATCGGCGGGGAGGCCGCCCGCGACGTGGCACGGACGACCTCCCAGGCAAGCGACGGCTGACGCTACGGTGCGTCGGTCACTTCGATCAGCTTGGCCACCTTGCTCTTGGAATCGACCGACGCGTAGTCCCAGTTGACCACGACGCTCCAGCCCTTCTTCAGGGCCGCGGCCTTGATGGTCTTCGCGTCGTTCATGACCTGCGTGTCGCCGTTCAGCGCAAAGGAACCGCCGTCGTCATTCGCGCCCTTGACCGTGATCGTGGTGGCCTCGAGCGCGGTGATCGTGCCAGTGACGGCGCCTGTGTAGGGATGCGTGGTGTCCTTTTGCGCCAGAGCCTGTGAGGCCAAGCCGAACGCGAGAGTCGCGACGAGCGCGATGGCAAACCGTCGGATGCGAGTCATGTCGATCCCTTCCTGGATGCCACTTCGCGGCGAATTTGTGACTCCCGGTGGCGTGCCGGGCGGACGGACGTTGGTTCGTGTGCCGGCGACGCGGCAGCCTCGACCTGCCAACGTGTTCGCTTCGACCGAAACCGTGGATCGATCTCTGTGGATGGGGCATGCTGGGCGACCCCATGGTCGCCACCCGCGTCATTGCATGCCTCGATTGCGATCTGCTGCACCACCTAGGCGAGGTGCCCGAAGGCGGCACAGCGCTCTGCCAGCGCTGTGGCGGCGTGCTGCGCAAGCGCCCACGCAACAGCCTCGAACACACGCTCGCGCTGGCGCTGTCGGCCGCGATCCTCTTCGTCGTCGCGAACAGCTTTCCGTTCCTGTCGTTCGAGATGAAGGGACGCATCACCGAGACGAACGTGATGACCGGCATCATCGATCTCTACAACGGCGGCAAGTGGCAGATCGCGGCGCTCGTGCTGCTGACGATCGAGCTGGCACCCGTCGCGCAGTTGACGCTGCTGCTCTACGTGCTCGCGCCGCTTCGCGTCGGCCGGGTGCCGTGGAAACTGCCGCATGCGTTCCGTCTGCTTCGCCACGCGCAGTCGTGGAGCATGATCGAGGTGTTCATGATCGGGATCATCGTCGCAATCACCAAGCTGATGGGCATGGCGACGATCGTTCCCGGCCTCGCGATCTGGGCGTTCGGTCTGTTGATGCTGGTGCTCGCGGGCGCGATGGCGTCCTTCGATCCGGAGTCGGTGTGGGAACGGGTCGAGGCGCTGCAATGAGCGAGGCCGCGGCCACCGCGATCGCGGCCTCGTGCGCGAGTTGCCACGACTGCGGCCTGCTCGCGAAGATGCCCGCGTCGTCGCACGGAGAGGCGTGCTGCCCGCGCTGCGGCGCCGCGTTGCACGAGCGCAAGCCGCGCAGCCTCGAGCGCACGCTGGCGCTCGTAGTCGCCGCGATCGTCTGCTACGTGCCCGCCAACCTTCTCCCGGTGATGACGGTGACCTCACTCGGGAAGACGGAGTCCGACACCATTTTCAGTGGCGTGGTCTACATGCTCGAGCACGACATGTGGCCGCTCGCGATCGTCCTTTTCACGGCCAGCATCTTCGTCCCGATGATGAAGCTCGGGCTGTTGAGCTTCCTGCTGATCTCGGTACACCGCAGGTCGTCGTGGCGGCCGGTGGAACGGACCCGTATGTATCGCCTCACCGAGGCGATCGGTCGCTGGTCGATGGTCGACATCTACGTGGTGACGATCCTCGTCGCGCTGGTGCGGCTCGGCAATCTCGCCACCATCGAAGCGGGAGCGGGGGCAGTCTTCTTCGGCGCGGTGGTCGTGATCACGATGTTGGCAGCTGAATCCTTCGACCCGCGCATCATCTGGGATCGAAGCGACATGAGGAACCCATGAACGAGCAACGACCGCCTGCGGGCGGAACTGGCGGCGTCGCCAACGCGGTGGTCGAGACGCGCGAGCGGCGGCCTTCGATCGTCTGGCTGATCCCGCTCATCGCTGCGTTGGTGGGCGGATTCGTCGCCTATCGAACGCTCTCGGAGCGCGGGCCCGAGGTGACGATCTCGTTCAAGACGGCTGAAGGCCTGGAAGCGGGCAAGACGCAGATCAAATACAAGGACGTCGAAGTCGGCCTGGTGGAGAGCGTCACGCTCGAACCAGACCTCTCGGGCGTCGTCTGCACGGCCCGCATGGTGAAGGGCGCCAACGGCTGGCTGACGGAGAAGACGCAGTTCTGGATCGTGAAGCCGCGCATCGCGGGCGGTCAGGTGTCGGGACTCGGAACGCTCCTCTCCGGCTCCTACATCGGCATGGACCCGGTTCTCGAGGGGGAGAAGTCGCACTCCTTCGTGGGTCTCGAAGTTGCTCCCGTCATCGGCATGAAGGAACCGGGTCGCTACTTCGTGTTGCGATCGAATCACGCAGGCGCCGTGGACGTCGGCGCGCCGGTCTATTTCCGCCAGATCCAGGTTGGGCAGGTGGTCAGCTCCAGCCTCGACCCGAACAGCGACTTCGTGACGACCCGCGTCTTCGTGCGCGCCCCCTACGACGAGCGCGTGCGGGCCGACAGCCGCTTCTGGAATGCGAGCGGCTTCAATGCGTCGATCAGCGCCACCGGCGTCAAGATCGACACCGAGTCGATCGTTTCGATCCTGATCGGCGGGATCGCCTTCGACGCGCCTCAAGGCTCGGCGGCCGAGGTCGCCGCGGTAGACACCGTCTTCCCGCTCTTCGCCAGTCATGACGACGCGGAGAAGCAACACTATACGCAGACCGTCGCGTGGCAGCTCCACTTCGATCAGTCCGTTCGCGGGCTCACGGTAGGTGCTCCGGTCGAGTTCCGTGGGATCCCGGTCGGGCAGGTGACGGACGTGAAGCTCGAGTTCGACACGACGCGCGACCAGTTCATCATTCCAGTCCGGATCGAGATCGAACCAGAGCGGTTCCTGCCGGCGGAACTCAGCGAACTCGAGCGCGTCAAATCCGTCAATGCCCTGGTCGCGTCGGGCCTGCGCGCCCAGCTGAAGAGCGGGAATCTGCTGACCGGCCAGCTGATCGTAGCGCTCGACATCTTCCCGGACGCGAAGCCGGCGCAGGTCGTCTGGAATGCACCGATCCCCGAGTTCCCAACCATTCCGACGTCGCTCGCGGAGATCGAGGCCAACCTCACCAAGCTGATCGAGCGGCTCGGCAAGATCCCGGTCGAGCAGATCGGCGCGGATCTCTCTGCGTCGCTGAAGGCGCTGCGCATCACGCTGCAGCAATCGGAGGGCGTCGCACCGGCGCTCAAGGACACGCTCGAGAGGACGCAGACGGTAATGGCGTCCGCGAACCAGATGATCGGCGCGGACTCGACGGTAAACACCGAGCTGCGACGCGCGCTGCTCGAACTCTCCGGCGCCGCGCGTGCGCTCGGGCTGGCCGCCGATCAGTTCCAGGCACAGCCGAGTTCGGTGATCTTCGGCAAGAAGGGAAGCAAGTGATGACGCTCCTCGTCCCGCGCGCCGCGGCGATCGCCGCACTCGCCTGCGCCGTTGCAGTGGGTTGTCTCGGCGCTCCGCAGCCCAGCTTCTACACGTTGAGTTCCGCATCCGGCGCAGACGCCGGCGCGCCAGTCGCTTCGCGTCCCGACCTCGGTCTGATCGTCGGACCGCTCGAGTTCCCGCGCTATCTCGATCGGCCCGAGCTCGTCTCGCGCGACGGCTCACACCAGCTCGTCGTCGCCCTCGCGCACCGCTGGGGCGGCTCGATGAGCGACGACGTGTTGAGCGTCCTTGCCGATGATCTCGGCCGGCTGCTCGGCACCGCGCGCGTGGTCGCGTATCCGGCCGAAGCGCGCTTCGCCGCCAGCTATCGCGTGCTGCTCGACGTACACGAGTTCGAGGGCGTGCTCGGCGAAAAGGTCACGCTGCGCGTGCGCTGGACGATTGCGGCAGTGAAGGACGGTCGCGCGTTGGTCGTCGAGGAATCGTCGTTCGAGCAGCCGGTCGCATCGAAGTCCTACGAAGACCTCGTGTCAGCCGAGAGCACCGCACTCGGCGCGCTCTCGCGCGAGATTGCCGAGCGCATCGCAGGATTGCCGCCGCGCTGACCCGCTACTGCGGCACCGGGACGGTCTGATGGAGATCCGACAGGTCGCGCTGCGCGTCGGCTGCGGGTTCGGGCGTCAGCACCACCTTCACCATGCCGACCGTGACGAGCACGCCGACCTGCACGTAGGACGTCGTGCCCGAGAGCACGTCGAGCGAGACAGGGTCCGTCACTCCCTGGTTGCCAAAGCCCGCGAGGTGTTCGTCGGTGAAGATACCGACCTGGTGCACGCCGGCGGGCATCTCCACGTGGAAGAACGTGCCGCTCCCGATCTTCCCGACTTCCTTGCCGTCGATCGCGATGTCGGGATGGAAGGTGGGCGCCTCGGTGTTCGTCGTCATGTACACCATGATGCGACCGTAGCCAGGCGGCAGCGTGGGCAACTGTGCGGCGACCTGCGCATAGGGCGTCCCGGTCGAGCAAGCGAGAAGCGCGACGAGCGCGATGACACACCAGGACTCGCGAAGCTTGATCAAGGTTTCCTCCTCGAAGCGCAGGGTTGGCAGCAGCGCGACCACGCGCGACCGCCCGATCAGGACGGGTTCGTGACGATCTGGTAGACGACCTGTCCACCGCTGTAGAACGGCCGGTAGTAGACGCCTTCGGCGAGCCAGTAGCCGGTAGTGCCGACGATCGTCCAGGCCGCGCCCGGCGGTTTCGTCGACACCATCGCGCCCGCTGGCGGCGCAACGACCGCGTAGCCGCTGCCCGCCATCTGGTAGAACGTGCCGCTGCAATCCGAGTACGCGGCGCCCTGCGAATAGACGGTCGAACAGTTGGGCGGCAGCATCGGCACGACCGCGCCGCTGGGCGGCGCCACCACGACGTAGCTGCTTCCCTGCGGCGCGTAGTAGCTGCCGTTCGGTGCGTAGTAGTAGGGAGAGCCGCCGACGTAGACGACGTTCGACGCGGGGGGCACGCTCGCGACTGCAGCGCCGATCACCGCGCCCGCTGCGAGGCCAGCCGCCGCGTAGCCAAAGCCACTGCCTCCGCCGTAGCAACAGCCGCCGCCGTAGTAGCTGCTGTTGTGGTCGTAGTAATCGTTGTAGTTGTGCGCAGCGTTGTCCTGGAGTCCCGTCGCATCCTGGTAGCGGTTCTGCTGGTACTGGTTTGCCTCGCTATCGCGAGTCTGGTTCATGCTGTCCTGCTGCGTCTGGTGGCTCTGCTGCATGTCCTGGCCCGTCGACTGGCGATCCGACTGGTTGCCCGACGCAGCGGTTTGTCGCTGCGACTGCCGTCCCGCCATGTTGCCCTGCCCGGAGTCACCACCAAAGCCGCCGCTCGAGTGATCGCCGCCGCCCCAGCTTCCGCCGCCAAAGCCGCCGCGGCCGGAGTGACCGCCACCCCAGCCGCCGCCACCGCCGCCCCAACCGCCCGAGTGGCCGCCGCCAAAGCCACCACCACCAAATCCGCCGCCGCCACCAAAGTGACCGCCCCCCCCCCCGCCAAAGCCGCCTCCACCGACGCCACGCGCCGAAGCCGCAAGCGGCGCGCCTACCAACACGACGACCAGCGACGCAATCATGAGACGGCGCGTGCTGCGAACCGTCTGGAACCGAGTTTGCGAGTCCATCCCTGCTCTCCTTCTCCGATTCACGGCTTCGCCGGGCTTTGCTCGACGTTCACGAAGTCGATCTTCCGCACACCATCGGGAATCATCGGCTTGAAGATCGTCTCCGCGAATCGCTCGCCCGTGCGCCAGTCCGACAGCACGGCCACGAACTGTGGCGAGCCCGGCAACAGCTTGTAGGTGACGACCAGCTTGCACGGCACGACTTCGGTGCCGTCCTCGATCCAGATCTGCCAGTCGACATCCTTGTTGACGAACGCGAGGTGATGGCAGCGCTTCCCATCGACGTCGTGCAGGCCCATGTACAACCCGAAGACCACGTCCTCGTTCAGCGCCGCGTAGGGATCGTCGAAGAGGAGCTCCGCGAGCGGCGGTGAGAAGCCGTGATCGTCCTCCATCTTCGCCAGAGCCGCGTCGAGCTTGCCGGGAACGGACGTGGTCGCGTAGACCCTCTCGGCGGCGTCGAGGACGGTCAGCTGTTTGCCGTCGTACCACATTCGCTTCGCGCCGAGATCGCCCTGGTACTCGACATAGGCGCGGTTCGGGCGCTGCACGGCCACGTCCTCGATCGCTGCGAACTGCACCTTCTGCCCGGTCGGCAGGACTTCGTCGTAGTCGATGTCGGCCCGGAAGCTGAACTGCTTCGCGTCCGAGAGATAGGTGCCCATCTCGCGCAGCAGCTGATCGGCGCGCGGGTCGACGATCGGCGGGCGCGACGGCTCCTTCGCTTCGCTCTTCGCGACAGCAGACGGAGCGGGCAGCAGCAACGCCGCGACCAGGCCCGTCACGATTCTGATCGACGCTCGAATCCGCGTTCGATGCTGCACGCGAGAGTTCCTCCGTTGTACGCTGCCACTCGCATTGCGACCCGGACTGTCCCGGGGCACCAACGCGGCGGGAATCTAACGACCTTTGATTGATCCGCAGCCGCCCGAGTTCGGGCCGCGTGGTTCGCCGACGCAGACCTCGCTACTCATGGCACGGTTGCGCGGGTCCGCAGACGGAGGGGTACATCGATGAGCGCGATCCCGCTGATCCGCGCCAGCACGCTGCGTCCGATGCTCGACTTCCTCGAGCGACGCGGCGCGCCGATCGGGCCGATCCTCGGCAACGCGCGCGCACTGCTCCGCGACCCGACCGCGCTCGTGCCCGTGGTTGCAGCCGGCGCGCTCATCGCGGAAGCGGAGCGCGTCAGCGAATGCGCGGCGTTCGGCCTGCGTGCCGGCGAAGCGACATGGATCGGCGACATCGGGGACTGGGGTGCGGTACTCAGCCAAGCCGCAACGCTGGGCGGCGCGCTCGAGATCGTCATCACGGCGTCACGGCGCTTCAACACAGGTCAGATTCTGTGGGTCGCGCGGCACGGCAGCGACGTCTGGTTCTGCCGGCGCTCCACTTCGCAGATGCAGCAAGGTCGGCGGAGCGGCGACGAGTTCGCATTGATGTTGATCCTCCAGGCGCTTCGAGCCGCAGCCGGACCCACGTGGCGCCCCGCCGAGATCCACATGGAAGGCGCGCCTCCGCCGCATGCGGAAGAGATCGCGGCGCTGGCTCGAAAGCGGGTGCTCTTCGAGCAACCCCAGCTGGCATTGGTCTTTCCAGCCCACACACTGAAGTGCCGCTATCCGGCTGGCGCGTTCCCGAATCAGTCCGCGCAAGCGGCGCCGGAGCCGGCCGGCGACTTCGAGACGTCCGCCCGTCAGGTGGTCGCCGCGCTGGTGAAACTCGGCACGCCGGAACTTCGCGTCGCGGCCGAGATGGCGGGCATGAGCGAGCGCTCGTTCCAGCGGCGCCTGTCCGAACGCGGGCTCCGCTTCCTGCGGCTCGTCGAAGCGGCGCGCTTCGACCTGGCCAGCCGGATGCTGAGCGATCCGGCACGGAAGGTCGTCGAGATCTCGACCGCGCTCGGCTACACCGACTCCGCGAACTTCACGCGTGCCTTCCGCCGCTGGACGGGTGTCGCGCCGCAGACCTTTCGCCAGGCGCGCTAGCGGATCGGTCAGGCGCCGAGCGCGATCTCGGGATGGCGCGCCGCCACCATGCGCCGCAATCCATCGCGCCAATGGACACGCGTCGCGCCGACGAGTTCGTGCATCCGTGTGACGTCGATCGCGACCGGCCCGATCGTGCGCTCGGTCGTCGCGAAACGCGGCTCCCTGCCAGTGAGCGCCCCGAGATGGGCGCTCCACTCCTCGATGCTGGTCGCCTCGGAGCCGCCCCAGTTGACCACCGTCGCCGGCACCGAGGCGGCATCGAGTAGCCGCGGCACCATCGCGATGATGTCGTCCTCATGGATCGGGTTGTAGGTGTTGGGCGCGTCGGGACTGACCGCGATCGGTGTACCGACGAGCACCTGCTCGAGATGGATCGCGGGCCAGCCCCATGAACTTCGCTCGCCTGCGGCTCGCTGCGCGGAGACGGAGTCCCGTCTCCTTGCGCCGCCGTCGCCATACGGAACGTTCAGCCGCGCGATCGTCGTCGGGATCGCGAAGGTCCGCGCGACGGTTCGCGCGACCACCTCCGCGGCGATCTTGCAGATGCTGTAGGTCGGCATGAAGGCGCGGTGGTTGTCGCCGAGCGGGTGGTTCTCCGTCAGCAACGTGTGTCCCGCCGGTTCGTAGACCGCCGTCGAGGAGCAGTGCAGCAGCGCGCCGCTCTCGCGGCAATGCGCCATCAGCAGACCGAGTCCTTCGGCGTTCGCCGCGAGATCGCGATCCCACTTGCCGCTCTTCGCCACCGCGAAGTGCAGCACCTGGTCGAAGTCGCGCGGGAGGCCTTCGAAGTTGCCGGCGCCGAGATCGGCCGCGAATGGGCGGATGCCGGCGGCCTCGAGTCGCTCGCGCTCCCCCGGTCGCTTCAGGCGCGCGAGACCCCAGACCTCGTCGCCCGCGGCCGCGAGGCTGCACGCCAGCGGGAAAGCGACCTGTCCGCCCGCGCCCGTGATCAAGATTCGCTTCATCGTGGTGATTCGCTCCAGCGTTATGGGGTCTCGCCGCTCGCCTGCGGCTCGCTACGCGGGAAACGGGGATCGGCGCTTCGAAGTTGCGCTCCGCTTCGTTGTCTGATTTGCGATACGCTCCGTATCGTATATGTTCCGGCGGCGTCGAGCCACCCTGCGAGGAGCTGCCCATGGACTTCGAATTCAGCGTCGAGGAGAAGGCGTTCGCAGCCGAGGTCGAACGCTTCCTCGACGAGCACGCGACGCCGGACGTGGCCGATGTGACGCGCGAAAACATGGCGCAGATCGTCGATACGCCGGCGCGCCGCGGCTTCATGAAGAAGCTGTCGCAGCGCGGCTGGCTCGGCATGACGTGGCCGAAGGCGTGCGGCGGGCAGGAAAAGCCCGGCGTCTACGAGTACATCCTGAATGAAGCCCTTGCGCGGCGCGGTTGTCCGCAGATCGGCAAGGGCGTCGGCATCATCGGCAAGACGTTGATCCGCCACGGCTCGGAGAAACTGAAGCAGGAGTTCCTGCCGCAGATCATCCGCGGCGAAGTCGAGTTCGCGGTCGGCTACAGCGAACCGCAAGCCGGTTCCGACGCCGCCAACATGCAGCTGCGCGCCGAACGCGACGGCGAGGGCTGGCGCTTCAATGGTCAAAAAGTCTGGACCACGTCGGCGCATTTCGCCGATTGGTACTGGGTCGGCGCGCGCACCGACGCGACGAAGAAGCATGACGGCATCACGGTGTTCCTCGTCCCGATGAACCACCCGGGTCTCACGATCCAGCCGATGCCGACGATCGGTGACGAGATCACCAACACGGTCTTCTTCGACAACGTCTGGGTGCACGACGACTACCGCGTCGGCCAGCTCGGTGCGGGCTTCGGCTACATCTCCGAAGCGCTCGACCTCGAGCGCTTCACGATGTTCACCTTCTCGCCCACCGAGCAGCGCTTCGAAGAACTCGCCCAGTGGATCTGCGCTGCGAAGCGCGACGGAGAGCCGTTGCGCCGCGACCCGCACGTGCGCGAGCGCGTCGCGCAGCTCGCGACACGGCTCGAGGTCGCGCGCGTTCTCGGGCTGCGCTTCGTCGCGGCGGCGCGCGAAGTCGGCGGCAAGCCGCCCACCGTCGAAGCGTCCGAGTACAAACTGTTTGCGACGCAGCTCTCGCAGCGCGTCGCCGACTCGATGATGGATCTCGCCGGTCCCGGTGCGCAGCTTCGCGTACACATCAAGGAGGCGCCGATGCGCGGCCGCTCCGAGATGTCGTACCGCTACTCGGTGATCGACACGATCGGCGGCGGCGCGTCCGAGATCCAGAAGAACATCATCGCGCGCCGCAAGCTCGGCTTGCCGAAGAACTTCTAGGAACGCGCGCGCATGGCCTCACTCTCCCCCGCGCTCGACGGTGTCACCGTGCTCGACCTTTCGACGGTCGGGCCGGGCCCGCGCTGCACGCGCATCCTCGCGGACTACGGCGCGAAGGTCGTGAAGATCGGCGCCCCGCGCGCGGGTTTGCAGATCGAGCCCGCAGCGTGGGCCTACGGCGGCGGTCGCGGCTGGACGCATACGCGCATCGACCTGAAATCGAGCGACGGTCGAGACGAGTTCCTCGCGCTCGCGCGCAGCGCCGACGTCGTACTCGAAAGCTATCGGCCCGGCGTCGTCGCGCGACTCGGCATCGACTACGACGCCGTGCGCGCGGTGAATCCCCGCATCGTCTACTGCTCGACCTCGGGCTACGGACAGAACGGACCCGCATCGAAGTGGGCCGGTCACGACATCAATTACCTCGCGATGGGCGGCTATCTCGCGATGAGCGGACGGCGCTCCGACGGCGGCCCCGCATTGCCCGGCGCGACGATCGCCGACGCGGCGGCGGGCGGCATGCACGCCGCACTCTCGATCCTCGCCGCGCTGCTGCGACGCGCGACGACGGGCACGGGCGCGTTCCTCGATGTCGCAGTCGCAGACGGCGTGCTGTCGCTGATGTCGCTCGCGATCGACCAGCACGCCGCGACCGGTGCCGTGATGGCGCCGGGCGGCGATCTGCTCACCGGTCGCTATGCCTGCTACGACGTCTATCGCGCGCGCGACGAGAAGTGGCTCGCGGTCGGTGCGATCGAGCCGCAGTTCTGGGCGAACCTCTGCCGGGCCCTCGGTTGCGAGCAGTGGACCGCTCACCAGACCGACGACGCCGTGCAGGCCGACGTGCGCGCGGATCTGTGCGCTGCGTTCGCGACACGCGACCGCGACGATTGGGTCGCCGCACTCGCGCCCGCCGACACCTGTGTCGCACCGGTCTACGAAGTGGCCGAGGTGCTGCGCGATCCGCATTTCGTCGCACGCCACACCTTCGTGGACGGTCACGTGGCACCGGTCCTGGCCGGCCAGCGATGAACGGGAGAGCACGATGAGCGAAGCAGACACGCTGCCGGCCGAAGTCCGCGACTGGATCGGCAAGAAGCGCTACGAGCAGCAAGGCGAATTCGATGTCGAGCGGGGCTACGTCTTCACCAGCTGCGCCTCGGTCGAGAACGGCAACCCGCTGTTCTGGGACGAGAAGGCGGCGAACGAAATCACCAGCGGATTCATCGCACCGCCGACGATGATCTCGGTCTGGTTCCGCCCGCACGCCTATGCGCCGAATCGCCCCGGCACCGCGCAGCCACTGCAAGTGCATTTCGATCTGAAGGAGAAGCTCGATCTGCCGGAAGCCGTGATGACCGACAACACCATCGTCTTTCGCGATCCGGTGCGGCCCGGCGACCGCTTGCGCACCTGGCAGGTGCTGCGCTCGGTGTCGGAGCCGAAGACGACGAAGCTGGGTACGGGCCGCTTCTGGGTGATCGACGTCGAGTACGTCAACCAGAAAGGCGAGTCGGTCGGCACCGAGTCGTACACCGGCTTCGGTTACAAGAGGCGAGCATGACGGAGCGAACACTCACGATCGATCAAGTAGAGCGCGGCGCGGAGCTCCCCGAACTCGGCTACGACGTGACGGCCACCACCGTCGTGCTCGGCGCGCTCGCGAGTCGCGACTGGCGGCCGATGCACCACGACAAGGACTTCGCGCAGCACCGCAACGGCACGCGCGACATCTTCCTCAACACGCCGAACCAGGCCGCGTGGTTCGAGCGCTATCTGACGGATTGGTCGGGCCCGTACGGCCGCCTGGGCCGGATGAAATTCCGCATGCGCGACTCGGTGTTCCCGGGCGACCGCATGGTGTTTCGCGGTCGCGTCGAAGCCGTGCACACGGACGACGCGGGCTGCGCCTGGGCGGACCTCACCGTCAGGCTGAGCGTCGGCGACAAGCTCTGCACCGAATGCAACGCGCGCATCGCGCTGCCCGCCTCTGCGGGCGACAACCCCTGGACGCGCCGAGGCGAGCGCTGGAACCCGGAGGCCTAGTCCCATGGATCTCGATTTCTCCGAAGAGCAGCAACTGCTACGCGAAACGGTGCGACGGCTCTGTGCCGAGTACGCGCCGGTCTCGGCGGTGCGCGCGATGGAAGACGATGCGACTGGCTATCCCGCGGAGTTGTGGAAGCAACTCGGCGAGGTCGGCGTCAATGGGTTGCTGATCCCCGAAGAGTTCGGCGGCTCGGCGCAATCGATGCTGGACGCGGCGATCGTCCACGAAGAGTTGGGACGCGCGCTGGCGCCGTCGCCGCACTTCGTCTCGGCAGTCGTTGCGGCGAGCGCGCTGCTCGCGGCGGGCAGCGACGCGCAGAGAAAGATCTGGCTGCCGAAGATCGCATCGGGCGAGGCAATCCTCTCGCCGGCGTGGCTCGAACCCGATGGCGGCTTCGGCCCGAAGGGCGTGCAGCTCGACGCGAAGGCTGAAGGCTCCGGCTTCGTGCTGAGCGGCGTGAAGCGACACGTCGCGTTCGCGAGCGCCGCGACGCGCCTCGTCGTGCTCGCGCGCACCGGCGCGGGTGCCCGTGACGTCGATCTGTTTCTCGTCGATCCGCGCGCGCAAGGCGTGACGCTGACGCAGCAGCGCAGTCTCGCGGCCGACGCGCAGTACAAGGTGGAGTTCGGGAACGTGCGCGTCGCCGCTGGCGATCGCATCGGCGCCGCGGGTTCGGGTTGGAAGACGTGGGACGCCGTCATGCACGACGCGATCATCCTGCTCGCCGCCTGGGCGATGGGCGGCGCCGAGCGCGCGCTCGAGATCACCGTGCAGTACGCGAAGGACCGCAAGCAGTTCGACAAGCCGCTCGGCGCGTTCCAGTCGATCTCGCACTACCTGGCCGATGCAGCCACCGCCGTGGATGGCGGCAAGACGCTCGTATACGAAGCGGCCTGGGCGCGCGCGACGGGGCGCAAGATCGCGCGGCTCGCGCCGATGGCAAAGCTCTTTGCGTGCCAGACCTATCGCGATGTCACCGCAATGTGCCAGCAGGTCTGGGGCGGCGTCGGTTTCACGATCGAGTACGACATCCAGCTCTACTTCCGCCGCGCGAAGCAGTTGCAGATCACCTGGTGGGACGCGCCGTATCTCGAGGAGCTGATCGCGGCCGACGTGCTCGACGGCGACGGCCCCGTGCGCGTCGCGAGTTGGTGACACCCGCGATGGCGCCGCGCCCTCCCCTCGCCGGCCTGCGCGTCGTCGAGTCGTCGCTGCTCGGTCCCGCAGCGATCACGCTGCACCTCGCCGATCTCGGCGCCGAGGTCATCAAGGTCGAGTCGCCCGCCGGCGACTACATCCGCGAGATGACCTGGCCGATCGTCGAAGGCGTCTCGCTGATGCATCTACACGTGAATCGCGGCAAGCAGTCGATCGTGCTCGATCTGCGCAAGCCCGAAGCCGTGGAGGTGTATCTCGACCTCGTGCGCGGCGCGGACGTCGTCGTCGAAGCGATGCGCCCCGGCTCACTCGCGAAGCGCGGTCTCGGCTTCGAGCAGCTGCGCGCGGTCAACCCGAAGATCGTCTTCTGCAACCTCTCGGGCTACGGCGAGACCGGTCCGTACAAGGAGCTTCCGGCGCACGGCATCGCGTTCGACACCTGGGCCGGCATCGTCGGTGTCGCCAAGGACGACGAGGGCTTCACCTACATCCCCGAACATGCGTCGATCGGCATCCACGCCGGCCCGCTGATCGGCGCGCTCGCGATCCTCGCCGCGGTGCTCCGCGCACGCGAAACCGGTGAAGGCTCGGCGCTCGAACTCGGCCAGAGCGACGCCGCCGCGTACATGGACTGGTACCGGATCGAGAGCTGGAAGGCGTACGAGCGGCCCGAAGACGTCGTCACGGGCAACAAGGCCGACCACTACGAGCGTCGCGCGCCCGGCACCGCCGGGATGCGCGAAGGCGTCCGCTACCAGATCTACGAATCGAGCGACGGCTTCGTGCTCTTCATGGCGAGCGAGCAGGCGTTCTGGAAGAACTTCTGTGAGGCCGTCGGGCGACCGGAACTCTTCGAGCGCTGGCCCGGTTCGAAATACGCCGACCACGCGCGCGGCAACCGCGAACTCCAGCGCGCGCTGCGGACGATCTTCGCGACGAAGACGTCCGCTGCGTGGATCGCGCTCGCGAGCGAAAAGAACTTCCCGATCGGGCCGGTCAACACGCCCAAGACGATCGCCGAAGACCCTCAGTTCCGGGATCGCTTTCCCTGGTACACGCACGAGCGACACGGTGCCGACATGCTGCCGTTCCCGGTGCGCTTCTCCGGCGAGACGCTACCGGAACCGGGCAAGGCGCCGACGGTTGGGGAGCACAGCGAAGCGGTGCTCGGCAAGCTGCTCGGTTACGACGCGCCGCGGATCGCGAAGCTCAAAGCGAGCGGTGCGCTCGGCGGCGTGTGAGCGATGCGCGGTTCCGACGCGAGCCGGGATTCATCGCGGCTGGAAAGAGAACGGGCCCGGCCAGCGCGGCCGAGCCCGTTCGGAACGAATGCGCGGAGTGGATCAGGCCGAGCGGCGGCGGCGCGAGGCCGCGATGCCCACGATGCCGCTCCCAAGCAGCATCACCGTGCCAGGCTCCGGGACGGCGGTCACGTTGAACACCGAGGTGAACGACGCGAGGTCGCCGGGCGAGAGCGTGAACTGGATCTGCACCGCGATGAAGCTCGCGGCCGAGCCAGCGAACGCCTCGGGACCGAATGCCGCCGGGCCGATCGTCTGCGAGGTGGTGGTCGTGATGCTCTGCGGAGCGTCGAGCAGCGAGCGCAGCGGATTGGCGTCGATGATCGCGGCGTAGAGCGGAGCGCCTGTGGCGTCGCCGAGCGTCGCACCGTCACCTGCCGTGTCGGTGAGGCTGCCCGCGATCGAGCCGTTGAGCGTGAGGCCCGGGCCGACTGCGGCAACCGGAACGGCGGCGGTGACCGTGAAGGTCTGCGTCGTCGCCTGCGTGTTCTGGATCGCGAAGAACAACACGACGTTCGGATCCGGATCGAATGAGAAGGTGAACTGCTCGAGACTGAAGGTCTCCGTCGTCGCCTTGCCTTGGCACGCCTGGCTGGTCTCGCCCGTCGCCACGCAGTCGTCGAGCGGTATCGATAGCCCGTTGATCGAGAGCGTACTCGGAGCTACGCCGATACCGACCGCGCCTGCCGTCAACGACAACGTCAACGCGGCGAACGCCCCAAGCAACACAGAGAATGATCGCTTCCGCATGATTTCTCCTTGGATTCCAAGAACGCGCCGACTGGCGTCGTACGAGTCCGGCAACAAACGGGAACCACCGACCGAGGAGGTTTCCTACTGCCAGTGGATGTGGGCGGTTCGATCGCGGGGTGGCAAGAAATCCGTTGCGGACCGGCAATTCTTGCGGGATCGGAGTCCACCCGGAGTCGGCTGGGTTCCATTCCCCTTCCGCGCCGGACCGGGTGCCCGAGGAGCGGCATGCCCCTTGGCGGGATCGGTGGTCGCCCCTCCCTCCTCGGCGGGAGCGTTCATTGCCGACCGGTGCTAGCAGTGCCGGCAATGCGGCAAGCTGCATCGGAGATGCATCTATTTCGCAGCCGGATCGCACGAGAGACGCCCGAATCGAGGGTTTACCCCATCAAGATCGCCTCCCGAGCCGGTCGATGAGGAATGCCATGCCCCTTCGCGTCCGCCGCTCCTGCTCGCTCGCGCTCGCCGGCCTGCTGGTGATCGCGGGCTGCATTCCGAAGAGCCTGCACGACGGGCGGCCGCTGCTGGAACGGATCGCCTACGGGCCGAACGCGGCGGACAGCGCGCACATTCTCGACATCGGTCCGGGCGCGTACATCGACGAGCAACTCCACCCCGAAAGCATCGACGACTCCGCGTTCGAGGCGCGTCTCGTGGGGCGCACGACGCTCGAACTCGCGGTGGGCGACGTGGTACACACTTACGGAACACCGGGCAGCGAGCTGCCAGAAGTTCCGCTCCTCGAGGTCGTGGACGCCAAGGTCCTGCGCGCCGCCTACAGCAAGCGGCAGCTCGAAGCGCTGCTGGTCGACTTCTGGGTGAACCACTTCCACGTTCGCGACTCCGGCCTGACCCTCGGCGCATTCGAACGCGACGCGATCCGCCCGCACGTCGTCGGACGCTTCGAGGACATGCTCCGCGCGGTCGCGAAATCGCCGGCGATGGCGATCTATCTCGACAACGTCATGAACGTCCGCGATGGCGTCGTGATGGACGGCGTCGTGCGCGGCACGAACGAAAACTACGCGCGCGAACTCCTCGAACTCCACACCGTGGGCGTGGATGGCGGCTATGTCCAGCAGGACGTGATCGACCTCGCGCGTTGCTTCACCGGATGGAGCGTCGACTGGGATGCTCCGGGCGGCTTCGTCTACGTGGACCAGCTCCACGACAAGGGCGCCAAGAACGTGATGGGTCTCGCGTTGGCCGCCGGCGGCGGCGAGTCCGACGGTCTTCGCGCAATCGCGTACCTCGCTTCGCACCCGAGCACGGCGCGCCACATCGCAACCAAGCTCGTGCGACGCTTCGTCGATGAGGATGCGCCCGCGGCCCTCGTCGATGCCGCTACCGACACCTACCTCGCGACCGACGGCGATCTGCGCGAGGTGATGCGCACGATCCTCGATTCCGCCGAGATGCAGCGCGCCGCGAGGCCGCGCTCCAAGATCAAGCGGCCGCTCGTGCTCGTCGCCAGCACGATCCGGGCGCTCGGCCTCGACGTGCAGGACGACGTCGCCCGCTATCGCGACTTCCTGCTGCTGCTCGGTGAGTATCCGTATATGGCGACCGATCCGCGCGGCTATCCCGAGGACTCCGCGCACTGGATGGCGCCTGACACGTTGCTACTCCGGCTGGAGTTCGTCCGCTCTACCGTTCTGCGCGCGCAGAGCGCCGGCATCGGCTTTGGCGCTGACGGATCCGAGACGTCCGAGGAACTCGTGACGCGGTTGTCGCAGCGACTCGGATTGCGGGCGCTCTCGGAGGCCGAGCGGGCGCCGATCGAGACCTTCGCCGAATTCGCGCTCCCGGCTTCGCATGCGGTCCGCGTCGGCGAGGTCGCCAGCCTGTTGCTCTCCACCACGCGCTTCCTGAAGCACTGAGGCGGACCCCGATGCGATTCCTCGAACGCGGTCTGACACGGCGCGAGCTGTTGCGCGGAGCACTCGGATCCGCCGTGGCGTACGCCGTACCCGCGCTCTGGACGCGCGACGCTGCGGCCGCGGACACCGCACCGGTGCTCGTGAACATCGTGCTGCGCGGCGGCGTGGACGGACTCTCGCTGGTCGCGCCGCATGGCGATTCGAACTACGCATTGCTGCGACCCACGATCGGCCTCGCAACCAGCGCGACCCGCGATCTCGACGGCTTCTTCGGCCTGCACCCCTCGCTCGGTGCGCTCGAGCCGCTCTATCGCGATGGATCGCTGGCGATCGTGCATGCGGTCGGCAGCACGGATCCGACGCGCTCGCACTTCAGAGCACAGGATTACCTGGAGACCGCTGCGCCGGGGCAGACGAACGTGACGCAGGGCTGGATCAACCGCTGGCTCGCGACGCTGAGCGCGGCCGGTCGCTTCGCAGGCGTGACGATCGGTTCGAGTCGGGCGCTCTCGCTCCAGGGCGCAGCGGAGACCGCCTCCTTCGTCTCGCTCGACACCTCCCAGGCTGGCGACTTCCTAGCGGAGCCGCGCCGCGTCGCGCTCGAGGACGGCTTCCAGGCGGGCGCCGACGCGCAAATCGAAACCGCCGCGAAGCAGATGCTCGCAATGAGCACGGACCTCGCGGCCATCTCCCGCGCCACCACCGTGGTGTACCCCGGAACGACCTTCGCGAGTGAGCTGCGGGACGCCGCCGCGCTGATCAAGGCGTCGATCGGTGTGCGCGCGGTCGCAATCGATCTCGCCGGCTGGGACCACCACACCGACGCGAACACGCACCTTCCGATCACCGCCGCGAATTTCGCGGTGGCACTCGAAGCGTTCCACCGCGATCTCGGTTCGCACGCAACGCGCACACTCGTGCTGGCGAGCACGGAGTTCGGCCGCACGGCCGCGGAGAACGGCGGCGGCGGGACCGATCACGGCCATGGAAGCGTGATCTTCGCGCTCGGCGGCGGCGTGCACGGAGGTCGGGTCCACTTGCGCGGCGGAAGCTGGCCCGGCCTCGCGCCGGCGGAACTGCACGAGGGGCGCGACCTCGCCGTCACCACGGATTTCCGCGACGTCTTCGCCGAGGTTCTTCGCCGCCACCTGGGAGTGGCCGATCCGGGTGCGCTGCTGTCCGGCTTCGTCGCCAATCCGTCGAACGAGCTCGGATTGTTCGGCTGAGTCGAGGTGCGACGTCGCGCGGTCGTCTCCCTTGCCTGGCTTCGAACTCAGCATGCCGCACGATGCGATCGCGCGGCCGCGCCGGCATCCCCCAATCGCGAGGCTATCCGGGCGATGGAGGCGCTCGCCCAGGTCGAGACCGGGGGGCGGGTCGCGCGCGGCAATCGCGTTGGCGAGGAGCAGGCGATCGCGCTCGCGGGCGTCGCGCGGCAACTGGGTCTCGATCGCTTCGAGCGCGCCGTAGGCCTCCCGCCAGCGAATGCCGGAACCGAAGAGGAACGACCGCGGAGAGACACCACTCGGCGTCTAGATGGCGCGCGCGAGTACGCCGACGTAGAACACGAGCGCGGTCGAGAGCGCCAGACCAATCAGCAGGCGCGTGTTGCGCACCGCACCCGAGGGCCACTCGGTCGATCGGCGGCCCATGCCCAGGCGTTCTCGAGTCCTTCGGCAATTGCGCGCAGTCGAGAGTTGCCATGGGCCCGCGATCATCGCTTGATCATCCCATGCTCCTTACCGCGCCTGCGCCGGTGTCGGATTGGAGGCGCAGGTTCGGCAGCACGTCGGTGTCGCCCCGAGACGCGCCAGGCTGACGATCGATGTCGGCTCGAGCGAAGTCCCCACAGATCTCCCGCGCATCGAGTCGCCAACCAGAAGGAGTTCCGCCATGACCCACTCCGGCCAATTCCACTGCGGCGCAATCCGGTATCGGGCTGCAGGTACGCCAAAGGATGTTGCGCTGTGCCATTGCATCGATTGCAGGCGCAGCTCCGGTGCTCCGATGGTGGCGTGGGCGGGGTTTCCCGAGAGCGACGTGGCCGTCACGCAGGGCACACCGAAGACTGTCAACTCGTCCGGTACCGCGATGCGCAGCTTCTGCGCCGATTGCGGCACCGGCCTCTTCTATCGCAATGCCGAGCTGCTGCCTGGCATCGTCGAGATCCAGTCGGCGACCTTCGATGATCCCGATGCGCTGCCGCCGACCGTGCAGATCCAGACGGCCGAACGGATTGGCTGGATGAGACACGCCCACGAGCTTCCCGCCTTGGAGCGATTTCCGGGCTAGCGTGCTGCCGGCGAACGCTTCCGCGTTTCGTCATTGGCCTCACAGCCCGCGCGCGTACTCCAGCTGCACCGCCACGAACTCCGCGGTCGCGCCTCCATAGTACGTCGCGATGTCGGCTAGCAGCTGATCGAGGAACGGTGCTGCGTACGGTTCGGCCGGCGGCAGCTCGTAGCGACGATCCACCGGTCCGGCACGCGCCGCGACGCGCAGGCCATGGCGCGTCGCGACCTGTGCTGACGAAGCCAGCGCCACCGGCGCGGCCCGCCAGGTGCGCGCGAATGCATCGGCCGCGAGTCCGAGCGCGATCTCGTCGACGCCATCTGCGATCGGAATCCCGACGCGCTCGTGCCGCCAGAAGGCGAGCCAGTTGGTTGCGGCGGTTCGTATCCGTGCGGCATCGAAGCGAAACGCGCTCGTGTCGTGCGCCGGGCTCCAGCCGGATTCCGCGAGGCTCGCCGCAACCTGCATCGCGCGTTCGCGACCGGCGATCCGCTCGATCAGCGCCAGCGACGCGGGGATCGACGCCGAAACGCCGGTCGTCGTGATCACCGAGCCTGCATCCACAAAGCGGCGGTCGCGCACCCAGCGCACCTTCGGAAACGCGACGGTCAGCTCATCGAGCGAAGCCCAGTGCGCGGTCGCTTCGCGGCCGTCGAGAAGCCCCGCATGCGCGAGCGCAAAGGCGCCGTCACAGATCGAGACGAGCGTCGCGCCGCGCGCGGCCTGCGCGCGCAGCCACGCGAGCAACGCGGGTGCTTCCGGATCCATCATCGCGGGGACGATCACGAAGTCGGCCCCGCCGGGTCGGCGCGCATCGAACGACGCGACGGTTTCGCCCACCTCGATCGCGAGGCCCGGATGCAACTCCACGACACCCTCGTGCAGCGCCACCGCCGACACCTCCGCGATGTCCGCTCGCGAGAGCACGCCGAACGGAACCAGGAAGTCGGCCGTCTCGGTGCCGTCATTGCTCGCGACGACTGCGATGACGGGGAGCGCAGCATGCGCCGCGAGACCCGTTGTGGTGAGCATGGCGGAGATCAGCAGGACGATACGATGCATCGAGGCTCCTTCGCAGGCACGCGGACAGTACCGAGGGTATGCTGCGGGGCGTTGGCAGCAATGACGTTTCTACCGCAGATCCTGCCATGACGGCGCGACTCACACGCGATCGCCTCGTCGTGCTGGTCGGCTACCCCGGTGTGCAGGCGCTCGATCTGGTCGGCCCGGCAGAGGTCTTCGCGGCGGCCAATCTGCGACGCGATGTCGGACAGACGCCGTATCGCATCGTCGTCGCTTCCCCGCGCGGCGGGACGATTGCGGCGGGCTCGGGTCTGCGCATCGCGGACACGCTGCCGCTCGCGAGCCTCCGCCGCCCCATCGACACGCTCGTGCTCGCGGGCGGGCCCGGCGTGCAGCAGATCGTCGCACACGGCGGGTTGCCCGCCTGGGTCCGGCGCCGGCGCAGTTCCGTACGACGCTTGTGCAGTGTCTGCACGGGAGCTTTCGTGCTCGGCGCTGCGGGCTTGCTGACGGGCCGTCGCGTCGCAAGCCACTGGAGCGCATGCGACGCACTCGCGCGGGCGGTTCCAGAGGCCACCGTCGAGCGCGACGCGATCTTCGTCGTCGATCCGCCCATCTACAGCTCCGCCGGCGTGACGGCTGCGATCGACCTCTGCCTCGCGCTCGTCGAGGAAGACCTCGGGCGCCGCACCGCGCTCGCCGTCGCGCGCGAACTCGTGCTCTATCTGCGACGGCCGGGCGGGCAGTCGCAGTTCAGCGAAAGCCTCGCTGCGCAGGAAGCGGCGAGCGACGGGATCCGCGACCTGCTCGCGTGGGTGCAGGAACATCCCGCGAGCGACCTTCGCGTAGAGCGGCTTGCGAAGCGCGCCGGGATGAGTCCGCGCCACTTCGCGCGCGTGTTCCGCGACGAGACGGGTGTGACACCGGGCGTGTTCATCGAAGGAGTGCGGGTCGAGCGCGCGAAGCTCTACCTCGAGGAAACGGATTGGTCGCTCGCGGGCGTCGCGACGCGCGCCGGATTCGGTAGCGAAGACTCGCTTTGGCGTAGCTTCCGGCGGCGTCTCGGCGTCGCGCCGCGCGACTACCGCAAGCGCTTCTCGCGGCCTCGCGCGCGGTCGGCCGCCGAAACGCGGCGCGTCCGCTAGCCGGGGATTCGATCGAGCGCGCGGGCATCCCAGCGCCACGTCGACCAGGTCGAGCGAGAGAAGGCGGCGGGGCACGTGGGGCCCGCTACCGAAGGCGGGATGGAGAACCGGGGCGATTCGAGCGAGCGAGCCTTGATTGGCGCGGAGACCGTACCGATGCCCATCCCGTCAACGACGGGATTTCGTGAAACGCGGTCCGGCTTTCGAACGGATCGGCCGACAATTCTCGTGGCACGCGTCACCCTTCGAACGACCCAGTCGTGGTCCCGGAGAAGACGGAGATGAGTTTGATACGGCGCGTTCTCGTCGTCGGTTGCGGGCTGGCCGGGCTGGCCGCCGCGCGTGGCCTGCGCGCGCTCGGACTCGACGTCGACGCGGTCGAGATCCGACACACCATCGGCGAGCCCGGCGCGGGCCTTCTGCTGACCGGGAATGCGATCGCGGCGCTCGATCGACTCGGGCTCGGCCTGGCCGCGCGCGCTGCCGGCAGGCGCGTCGAGGCGATCTGCTTCGAGGACCAGGATTGCAACGCGCTCTTCAGACTCGAGCTCGACGCGCATCCGAAGTGGCCCGAGTTCGTGAGCATTCACCGCAGCGCGCTGCAGGAAATCCTCCTCGAACTCGACGCGCCGGTGCCGACCCGCCTCGGTCTAGGCGTGGACGCCCTCGAGCCGCACGAACCGCACATGCGGGTGCGTTTCTCGAATGGCGAGAGCCAGGACTACGACCTCGTGATCGGTGCGGATGGGGTGCGATCGCAGATTCGGGCGCTCGTCTTCCCGACATCGTCCGCGAGTCCGATTCCGGGATTCTCGGGCTGGCGTTTCGTGACCAGGCGCCCGCCCGGGCTCGCCGATCCGCTCTACATGCTCGGCAACGGACGTTCGCTGCTGCTGCACCCACTCGCGGGGGACGAGGTCTACTGCGGAGCGGGCCCGGTCGCCGCGGGCGATTCCACGGTCGGCGGCAGCGACCTCGAGCGTCTTCGAGCGGCGTTCGCCTGTTTCGGAGGACCTGCCGAGTCCGTCCTCGGGAGTGTCGATGAGCGGACGACCTTGATCCCGACACAATACTGGCAAGCGCCCCGAGCAACCTGGTTTCGCGGTCGATGCGTGCTGATCGGCGACGCCGCCCATGCCTGCGCGCCGACGCTCTCGCAAGGTGCCGCGCTCGCCTTCGAGGATGCGGCCGTGCTCTGCGAGTTGCTGGCCGCCGGGCACGAGCTCGACGCGACCCTGCGCGATTTCGAGCAGCGACGCGGCGCGCGGGTGGAACGCGTGCTTCGCGAGTCGCGAGCGCGCATGGAAGCCAATCGAGAGATCGATCCGAACCGATTGCGGCTCAGAAACCAGGTCCTGCGCAAGGTGGGCGCGCAACAGCTCGCCGCAGCGTGGGCTCCGCTGATGGAGCAGCGCCCGTAGCGGCGCGGCCCCGGGACTTCGCGAGATGATCACACTCGTTCAGCAGTATTTCGGCGACTCGGCGCAGCGGTTCCCCGACAAGGTGGCCGTCGCCTGCCACGGCGATTCCATCACCTACGGCGCGCTCGACCCGCAGACCAACGCACACGCGCGAGCGCTCGTCGAGCGTGGACTCGTGCGCGGCAGCTTCGTCCCGATCTTCATCAAGAAGAGCTTACACGCAATCACGTCGATCTTGTCGGTCTTGAAGGCCGACTGCGCGTACGTCCCGCTGGACGTGACGTCACCGGGCCGCCGGCTCGAGGACGTCCTCGCCGCGACGCGCGCCCGGATCGTACTCGTCGACACCGAGAGCGCGGCGCGCTTCCGGGAGATCGTCCCGAACCATGCCGCGTTCGAGCTCGTGAACCTGGATGTCGCGCCGACGACCTCTTCTGCGCCGCTCGCGTACCGCAACCTCTCCATCGACGTCGCGTACGTGCTCTTCACGTCCGGCTCCACCGGGACGCCCAAAGGGGTGATGATCAGCCACGAGATGATCACCGACTACATCGACTGGTGCGTCGAGACCTACGCGCTTTGCGCGGACGATGTGATCGCCAATCACGCGCCGCTCTATTTCGACAACTCCACCTTCGATCTCTACACCGCCTTCAAGGTCGGCGCCTCGCTGCATCTCGTCCACGACGAGCTGAACGTCATCATGACGAAGTTGATCTCCTGGATGCGCGAGCGCGAGATCACCACATTCTTCTGCGTGCCGAGCGTGATGACGATCCTGCAGAAGTCGGGCCGGCTCAAGCCGGACTCCTTCCCGAAACTCCGACACATGATCGCCGCCGGCGAAGTCTTGCATCCCGATCTACTGCGCGAGTGGATGCAGCTCTACCCAAGCGTGCAGTTCACGAACATGTACGGCCCGACGGAGATCACCGTCGACTGTGCCTTCCACGTCATGCCCGGGCTCCCCGCCGCAGACGCAACGGCGATCCCGATTGGCAAACCGCGCCGGAACATGGAGGTCTTCGTCCAGCTCGAGGACGGCAGCCTCTGCGATCAGCCGGGAGCCGAAGGCGAGATCGTGGTGCGCGGCCGATCGGTCGCCTACGGCTACCTCAACGATCCCGAACGCACGCGCGCGGCGTTCTTCCAGAATCCGCGACACGACCTGTTCCCGGATCGCCTCTACCGCACCGGCGATCTGGCGCGCATCGCGGGCGACGGTTCGTTCCTGTTCATTGGCCGTCGGGACCAGCAGATCAAGTACATGGGGAATCGCATCGAACTCGGCGAGATCGAGTCGGTGCTGCTGAAGATCGATGGCGTCGTCGACGGGTTGGTGCTCTTCAACGACTCCCCCGTCGTCTCCGAGAAGTGTATTGCCGCGCTGGTCTGCCTCGATGGGGGCACGAGCAAGGCCCAGATCGCCGCGGCACTCGAGGAGCGACTTCCGGGGTACATGGTTCCGCGCCGGATCAGCGTCATCGAGGCGATCCCGCGCACGCCGAATGGCAAGGCCGATCGGCGCGCCGCGCTGGCGCTGGTCTTCCCGCCGCTCTGAGGCGGGTTCAGCTGCCGAAGAAGGCCTGATAGATCGAGTTCACGTCGCGGATCGCCTCGGGCTGGATCTTTTCCATGTCGACCTCATCGCCCTTGATCCGCTCGATGAAGAGGATCAACTCGACGACGTCGAGCGACGACAGGATCCCGCGCTCGAGAATCGGCGTCTCGTCGACCATCTCGTCGGGCTTCTCTTTTGCGCGACTGACGATCCAATCGCGCAGCTGGCGCCGGATCTCCGACTCGTTCATGCCAGCACCGGAATCTCGTCGAGGATCCCGGAGTCGACGAGATTCTCGAGAAACTTCTGCGACGCCTTTTGGCGATGTGCCCGGCAGACCGCCGAACTCAGCGCCTCGTCGCGCGCAGCATGGGGATCTTCGATGCCCGCGTCGCGATACACCGAGGGATTGTAGAAGTCGCGCCAGCTCGCGTTGACGTAGTCGACGAGCCAGGTGCGGAACGTCTCCTTCTCGGTCGCCGTCCAGGTAGCGGCACTCCGATTCCAGATGTCGCTGAGGTAGCGCCTCCCGAAGTGGATGTGTCGCGCTTCGTCGACGTGATGGGTCCAGTTCACTTCGCGGATCACCTGCGGCAGACGCTCATCTTGTCCCATCACGATGTTGTAGAAGTCGCTGAGTTCCTCGACCACCAGCACCTTCGCGAAGAACGCCGCGTCGTCTTCGCCCTTGGCCATCGGCCGGGCGATCGCGATCTTCTTCTCCGGGTAGACCTTTCCGACGTAACGTCGCAGGTATCCGGAGAACATCATCATGTGTTTGTTCTCTTCGTCGAGGAAGTGGTGCATGTACTCGAGGACGTTGAGATTCTTCTCGGTCAAGTACATGCGGTGGCTGATCCCCTCGAGCAGCGGTCGCTCGCCGTGGAGGATCAGACTGAAGAACCCCGCCACCTCGTGAAACGCCAGCTTCTTGCGCTGTGCATCGCTGAGCGTTTCCCAGACTTCGGTACCGAAGAGCGAGATCAACTCGGGCGACATCGTCCAGTCGGATGCATCGAGCGTCTGAGGCCAGGTGATCTTCGTCGCTACGTCGTAGAAGAACTTCTCGGATGCGCGAGTCAGCTTGAGCGCGATGTCCTCTGTGGTCTGCATCCATCCTCCAAATCCAGTTCGCTCGCGAGTCCTCGAGCAAAGTAGACCCTGCCCTCGGGGGTGACAAGGAATCGCTCGCGGCGCGTCGTTCCGTGCGCCGCAGTCTCCCATCGGCTGCTCACGGCCCCGATTGAAGTGGCAGACGCGTGGAAAGCGCAAACGCTGTCGATCCCGCGCCATCCGGCGGCTCTTGCGTTCGCGTGTGTCGGAGAGGCGGCGATTTGCGCCCCACTGGCGGCACCGATTGCCCGGACGTCGTCGAGCAGCGCTTCCCGCGAGCCGCTTGCGTATTGGCGACGACGGGCGCGGCTGACCGTCCATCAGCCGAGCGCGAAGCCCTCGTAGCCCTTCGCTGCCACGTCGTTGCACTTTTCCACGTAGGGCGGGAAGCCGAGGTAGGGCATGAACACGCGCGGCTTGCCGGGAACGTTGGCGCCGAGGTACCACGAGTTGCAGCTCGGATAGAGCGTCATGCCCGCGACCTCGTTGACGTGGGCCACCCACGCATCTTCGGCAGCGGGTGTCGCCTCGATGCGTTCGCGTCCCTGCGCGCGCAGGTAGGCGATGCAGTCGGCGATCCAGTCGACGTGTTGCTCGATCGACGGGACCATGTTCGAGAGCACCGAGGGGCTGCCCGGTCCCGTGATCAGGAACAGGTTCGGGAAGCCCGCGGTGCCGAGGCCCAGATAGGTGCGCGGCCCTTCCGCCCACTTGTCGTGGAGCGTCTGGCCCGCCTTGCCGCGGATGTCGATCGAGAGCAGCGCGCCGGTCATCGCGTCGAAGCCGGTCGCGAACACGAGGCAATCGAGTTCGTAGCTCGCGCGCGGCGTTCGCAGGCCTGCCGGCATGATCTCCGCGATCGGCGCATTGCTGACATCGACGAGCGTCACGTTCGGCCGGTTGAAGGTCGCGTAGTAGTTCGTGTCGACGCAGAGCCGCTTGCAGCCGATGACCTGCTGGGGAGAGAGCGCCTCGGCGACGGCGGGATCGCGCACGATCGAGCGGATCTTTTCGCGGACGAACGCGGCGGAGGTGTCGTTGGCCGCGCGATCGAGGATCAGATCGTTGAAGGACGTGAAGAATCCGAGTCCGCCCTGCTGCCAACGCGACTCGTACTCGCGGGCCCGCTCGGCGGCGTCGACCTGCAACGCCGCGTGCTCGCTCACCGGAAAGTTGGCGCCGAACGGCCGCTGGCTGTTCTGCGCGCGGAAGCCGGCGTAGTCTGCCTTCACGCTCTCTACCCGCTCGGGATCGAGCGGCGCGTTGTGCGCCGGGATCGAGTAGTTGGGCGTGCGCTGGAACACGAAGAGGTGTGCCGCCTGCTCGGCGATCAGCGGGATCGACTGGATCGCCGACGAGCCGGTGCCGATCACGCCGACGCGCTTGCCACTGAAGTCGACGCCTTCGTGCGGCCAGCGGCCCGTGTGATAGGTGGGTCCCGCGAAGCGGTCGATGCCGGGGATCGCGGGCGTGTTCGTCGACGACAAACAGCCCGTCGCCATGATGCAGAAGCGCGCCGAGACGGGACCGCGTTCGGTGTCGATCGCCCAACGGCCGCTCACCTCGTCGAAGTGCGCCGACCGAACACGGGTCTCGAGTTCGACGTCGCGCCGCAGCGCGAAGCGGTCCGCTACGTGTTCGAGATAGCGGAGGATCTCCGGCTGCGTCGCGTAGCGCTCGCTCCACTCCCAGTCTTGTTGAAGCTCCGGCGAGAACTGGTAGGAGTACTCGAGGCTCTCGATGTCGCAGCGCGCGCCCGGGTAGCGATTCCAGAACCAGGTGCCGCCGATGCCGCTTCCAGCTTCGAAGACACGGACCGAGAGTCCGAGTTCCCGCAGGCGGTGGAGCATGTAGAGGCCGGCGAAGCCGGCGCCTACGACGACCGCATCGAAGTCTCGCGGCGACTGCGTTTGCTGTGCCATACGCCCACTTTACCAACGAGGCGGCGTGAGTCGAGTCGCGCTACGCGGCTGTCATTGCGCGCCAGAGTCTGGTCCTCGCGCGGACAAAACGCAGATCGGTCCGCGATCCTCGCCGGAAATCGCTTGGTCACCGTCACTGCGGCAGGTTAGGATCGTTCGCGGTGTCGTTCCGTCTCGTCACTCGAGGAGCCAGGGGCATGAAAGTCGCAGCAAACAATTCACTCATCGTCGCGGTGCTCGCGGCATTCGTGGTGACGGCATCGATGGTCGCGGCGCCGGTCGCAGCGCAGGTCGTCACCGGGCAACTTGGCTCGCCGAGCGCCACCGTCGCGATCGACGGAAAGCAGATTCCGCCGCCCGCGATGACGTTCGGTGGTGTGATCAAGGAAAGCGCCGCGGACTCCACGCCCTGGTGGCCGCCCCGCGTGGCGCCGCCCAAGGGCGCACCCAACATCCTCCTCATCATGACCGACGATCAGGGCTTCGGCGTTTCCGGCAGCTTCGGCGGTGTCATCCCGACGCCCGCGCTCGACCGCGTCGCCAACGCGGGCTTGCGCTACACGCGCATCCATACCACGTCGCTGTGCTCGCCCACGCGAGCCGCGCTGATCACCGGCCGCAACCATCACTCGGTGGGCACCGGCGTGATCTCGGAGTTGTCCACGGGTTATCCGGGCTACGACTCCGTCATCGGGGTGGAGAACGCCACCATCGGCAACATCCTCAAGGCCAACGGATACGCCACCTCCTGGTTCGGCAAGAACCACAACACACCCGCGTTTCAACTCAGCACGGCCGGGCCCTTCGACCAGTGGCCGTCGGGGATGGGCTTCGACTACTTCTACGGCTACATGGGTGGCGAGACCGACCAGTGGACGCCCTTCCTGTTTCGCGATCACACCCAGATCTTTCCGTTCGTCGGAAAGCCCGACTACAACCTCACCACCGACATGGCCGACGAGGCCATCAAGCACATGCGCGATCTGAACGCGGCTGCGCCCGATCAGCCGTTCTTCGTCTACTACGCGCCGGGCGGCACCCACTCGCCGCATCAGCCGAAGGCGGAATGGGTCGCGAAGTTCAAGGGCAAGTTCAGCATGGGATACGAGAAGCTGCGCGACGTGATCTTCGCCAACCAGAAGCGGCTCGGCGTCGTCCCGGCAGATGCGCAACTGACCCCGTGGCCGGATTCGATTCCGAAGTGGGACTCGCTTTCGCTGGTGGAGAAACAACTCTTCGAGCGACAGGCGGAAGTCTTTGCGGGCTATGCCGCCTACACCGACGACGAGATCGGGCGCGTCATCCAGTCCGTACAGGACATGGGGAAACTCGACGACACCCTGATCATCTACATCTGCGGCGACAACGGAACCAGCCCGGAAGGCACGCTGACGGGCGCGTTCAACCAACTCACCGCCTACAACGGCATCCTGAAAGCCCCGGAAGCCCTGCAGCTCCTGCATCTGGAAGACTGGGGGACGGACAAGACCTACCCGCACATGTCGGTGGGCTGGACGTGGGCGTTCGATACCCCGTTCAAGTGGACCAAGCAGGTCGCGTCGCATTTCGGTGGCACCCGGAACGGCATGGCGATCTCGTGGCCCGGCCACATCAAGGATGTCGGGGCGATCCGCAGCCAGTTCCACCACATCATCGACATCGTGCCGACGCTGCTCGAAGCCACGGGCATCCAGGCGCCGACCACGGTCAACGGCATCGCGCAAAGGCCAATCGAAGGCGTGAGCATGGCCTACACCTTCGATCAGGCCAATGCGAAGGCACCCTCTACCCGCACGACTCAGTACTTCGAACTGGCCGCCAACCGCGGGATCTACCACGACGGCTGGATGGCCAACACGACGCCCTTTGCCCCGCCCTGGGACCTGGCGACCGGCAAGCTGCCCAGTGTCGTGGACGGCTACAAGTGGGAACTCTACAACCTCGACGAGGACTTCACGCAGAACAACGACCTTGCCGCCAAGAACCCCGAGAAGCTCGCGGAACTCCAGGCGGTGTTCCTGACCGAGGCGGCGAAGTACAACGTCCTGCCCCTCGACAACACGGCTTTCTCGCGCTTGCTGACACCGCGACCGAGTGCGATCGCCGGGCGTACCGAGTTTACCTACACCGGGGAGAACTCCGGCATCCCGCTCGGGAATGCTCCCGAGATCATGAACAAGGACTACACGATCACCGCGGAGATCACTGTTCCCGAGGGCGGTGCGGAGGGCATGATCGTGACGTTGGGCGGACGCTTCGGCGGCTATGGAATGTTCCTGCAGGGAGGCAAGCCGGTCTTCGTCTACAACCTGCTCGATCTGGAGCGATTCCGCTGGGAAGGCGGCGTCGGCGCCATCGTCGGTGAGGATCTGTTCGGCCGGGCGCTCGCTCCGGGCAAACACACCCTCGTGTTCGACTTCAAGTACGACGGTCCCGGGCCTGGAAAGGGCGGCACCGGCGTGTTCACGGTGGATGGCAAGGAGATGGCTAGCAAGACGATCGCCCATTCGATTCCCCTGATGATGACAATCGACGAGACCTTCGACATCGGGGTGGATACGCGCTCGGGCGTGGACGGCAGCTACGAACTGCCGTTCCGATTCACCGGCACGATCGACAAGCTGACGTTCAAGGTCGGGCCGTCGCAGCTGACGGCAGCGGAGCAGAAGACGGCGGCCGACGAAGTCGCCCGGGCCAGCGACTAGGAGCGGGCGCGAGCGGGCCCGGACGAACCGCGTGAGCAACTCGAGCTTCGGCCCGCGGCGGAACGTCCTCGCTTTGTCTGCGATCGTCGAGGTTGGCACCGGCGTGATCCTGATGATCGACCCTTTGATCGCCGGCCGATTGCTGCTGGGCGAAGAAATCTCGGGAGTGGCGACGCTGCTCGGCCGGTGCTTCGGCATCGCATTGCTTGCGCTGGGATTGGCGTGCTGGCCTGGCGACCCGCGCGCGGAGAGCGGATCTCCGGCCCTCCGCGGCATGTCGATCTACAACGCGCTGATCGCGCTGTACCTCGGCTACCTCGGCACGGTCCGACACGCGAGCGGGCTTCTGCTGTGGCCCGCCGTCCTGCTGCACGCGGTCGTAGCGGTGCTGCTCGTCCGAAACTGGCGCAGCGAGCACGCGTCCGCGGCGTCGCCGCAATGAGCGCCGGGGACTATTTCTCGCGGACGAAGATCACGTCGAAACTCTGCTTGGCGACCGCCTGGTAATACACGCCCTCGAGTCGGTCGCTCTGCCCGTCGTAGGTGAGCGTGTACGTCGAGCCGTCGTAGCCACCGGCGCGGAGTTCGAAGAAGAGACGGAGCGCGCTGCCGTCGCGAGTAACCCTGGCGGCATGGAACGGCAAGGGACTCGGATTGGCATAGCCAGCGTCGAGCTTGCCGTCGGCATCGACTGCGTGGATGCTGATCACGTAGCCGCCGTCCGGCCGCACCCAGCGACCCGGCAGCACGCTGAACGCGGCTTCCGATCCGGATGCCACCACGCGGGAATGGGCAGGGGCGGCAGGCTGCTGCGCCTGCGCCGCGGGAACTGCGCTAGCAAGCGAGAGGCTCAGCAGGATGCGGTAGATGGTTCTCACGACTTCCTCGTTTTGGCTGGACACTAGGACCGGTCACGAGATCACTGCCGAACGCCTGATGCCGACTACTCCGCCCCCGCCGCGTCGAGCCGGCTGATGACGCGTCTCTCGTTCCAGCTCGAAGCGAGATTGTTCACGAAGTAGGGCGGGCGCGTTTCGTACGCATCCGTTTCGAGCCACAGCCGCTTCAGGTGGCGCACCTTGCCGGGCTTGTCGCGATACGCCCCGCGGCCATGCAGCACGTGATAGTTGTTGATGAACTGGATGTCGCCCGCTTCGAACGCCATCTCGACGTTGAAGCGACCGCTCTCGGCCGTGGCGTCGATCCACGCGAGCGCCTCGCGCTGCGCATCGCTGAGGCGCGGCGCTTCGGGGTGTCGCTGCGAGGCAAGGATGTACGGTGGAATCAGCCGCATGAAGAGCCGCTCGCCCCATTCGATGAAGCCCGGCACGAGATAGAAGGGCTTGCCGCCCTTCGGCTGTTCGCCGCGAAAGTCATACGGCAGCGGCTCGTAGAGAGACGCGGCAAGAGCGGGCTGCCCGCGAACCAGCATGTTGTGCAGCGACACCGCGTTGGCCACCCGCGAGAGGCCGTCTTCGGCGCCCGGATCGAGACACAGGAGGCCGACGAGATCGGAGCCGTCGCAGTGGAACGGCAACTTCATGCCGCCGATCTCGTTGCCGCGCGACGTCGGATCGTCGTACGCCTTGCCCTGATCGGTGACGTCGCCGAGCACGTGGCCCTTCGCGTTCTGCGCCCACGGGCTGCCGAGATGCGCGCCAATTCCCCAATAGATCAGGCACATCTCGTCGTTGTCGTAGCGCCCGCGATCGATTCCGCGCAGCCGCACGACACCGCGCCCACCGACGAGTTCCTGCTTGATGCGTGCGACCCGTGCTCCGACCTGGGGCAACGGAAAATCGGCTGCGCCGATCTCGAGGAGGTCGTCGGACTTTCTTTGCGCGACCCGCAAAGCCGTGTCGATCTCGTCGAGCTCCGGTTTCGTCAGCACCTCGGTCCACAGCGCGGGATCGCGCATGTCGTCGGCGCTCCATTCGCATTCCGTTTCGAGTACGCGCATGACGTTCCTCCTACTCGTTGGCGACGGCGACGGGCGCACTCTGCGCGCCTCGAACGAGACGGCCCGGAAGCGCGTCGGTCGCATCGCCGTCGCGATACGTGATCTCGCCCGCGACGATCGTGGCGACGTATCCATCGGCGCGCTGGATCAAGCGACGCCCACCCGCCGGCAGATCGTGTGCGACTTGCGGCGCATGGAGGTGGAGCCTGTCGTAGTCGATGACGTTGAGATCGGCCCGCAACCCGACCTCGATCAGGCCGCGATCATGGAGGCCGAGTGCTGCAGCGGTATCGCGCGATTGCATCTTCACCATCTGGGCGAGGTCGACCTTCGGCCCGCGCGTTCGATCGCGCGTCATCAAAGTGAGATTGGACGTCGGGAAGGATCCGTCGCAGATCATGCCGACATGCGCGCCGCCGTCGGAGAGGCCCGGGATCGTGTGCTCGTGCAGCAGCATCTGATAGGCCGGATCGAGCGAACCTTCGGCGTAGTTGAGGAACGGCAGATAGAGCATGCCGCGCCCGTCATTCGCGAGCAGATGCTCGAGCGCAATCTGCTCGGGCGACACATTTCGGCGCGCCGCCGCAGCGGCAACAGCCTGATCCGGCGTCGGCTCGTAGTCTGGTGTCGGCTGCACGAGGATCAGGCGATCCCACGCGTTCATGCTGCGCGCCCAGCCCGTATCTTCCGGGTGTTCGGCCAGCAGCCGCGCTCGCGTTTCGGGATCCCGGAGCCGCGCCACGCGCTCGGCGAGCGGCAGCTTCGCGATCGCCTGATAGGTCGGATGCATCGAGAACGGATTCATCGTGAGCTCGAAGCCGAAGAGCAGTCCGATCGGGCGCGCGCAGACCTGCGCCTTCATCGCGAGGCCCTCGGCGTTTGCGCGCTCGAGTGCGGCGAGCTGGCCTCGCCAGGCGTGCTTCGCGCTCGGCGGGCCTTGCACCAGCGAGAACGAGAGCGGCCGGCCCGACTTTTCGACGAGGCGCCGCAACATCGCAAATTCAGCGTCCGGATCGTTGAAGTCGGAGACGAACTGCAGCACACCGCTCTGTGCCGCGGCGAGTCCCATCGCGATGCCGGTGAGTTCGTCCTCGCTGGCCGTTAGCGTCGGCGTGGGCTGCCCGTCCGACGTCCGGTGATTGAGCGTGCGCGACGTCGAGAAGCCGAGCGCGCCAGCTTCGACCGCGCGCTTCGCGATCGCTGCCATCGCCGCGATGTCCGCCTCCGTTGCAGGTTCGCGATCCGCGCCGCGCTGTCCCATCACATAGACGCGTAGCGCCGCGTGCGGCAGTTGCGTCCCGATATCGACGTCGAAGCGGCGCGCTTGCAGCGCGTCGAGGTAGTCGGGGAAGCTCTCCCAGTTCCACGGGAGACCGTCGGAGAGCACCGCGAAGGGGATGTCCTCGACGCCTTCCATCAGCTTGATGAGGCGCTCGTGGTCGTCGCGCCGGCAGGGTGCGAAGCCGACCCCGCAATTGCCCATCACGACCGTCGTCACGCCATGCCACGACGACGGCTGCATGCGATGGTCCCACGTCGCCTGGCCATCGTAGTGCGTATGCACGTCGACGAAGCCGGGCGTGACGATCTTGCCACGCGCATCGATCTCCTCGGCGCCGCGCCCGACGATCCGGCCGACCGCCGCGATCACGCCGGCCTTCACGCCGACATCGGCCTCGATCGGCGCCGTTCCGGTCCCGTCCACCAACATGCCGTTGCGAATGACCAGATCGTAGGGATGCTGCACCGTCGCCTCGCGCTTGCTTGTTGTTTCGAGAGAGCCTGCTGGCATGCACCGGCGCCGTCAACCGGGCGCGCTCGGCGGGGCAGATCCGTCTTCCACCGAAGGGACCGCAATCGTTCCACGGATCTGCCACGCGGGGCCGCGGATCGGCACCTGCTCTGCGGAGCCCACTCATCTGTCTGGAAGGTCCTGGCTCCCCCTGACCGAGCTGCCGTCGGCTCGGAAGGAAGCATCCGTTCCGAGCCAACAAGAGGTTCCCATGTCAGTCGATGCGTTCCTCGCGACCGTTCGCGTGTGGTCTCGACCGTCGATCGCGGCGTGCGCCGCCATGATCGTGTGCGTGTCACTGCCTTCGGCGGCCGGCGCCACCCTCCTTTCATCCAGCTCGGTCGAAACGGCAAACGGTACGGTGTCGGACAGCGGCTCTGCCAACAGCGCCGTCCACGTCGACGGCGAAAACCTCGCCCAATCGTTCGTTCAGCCCCAGCTCGGGAGGATGGGCGCGGCAGCCTCCAATTCCCTCTTTGAGGGCGCGTCCTCTTCGAGATCATCCTTCGACGATTCCTGGGTCTGCAGCGGGCACTGCGGCGTTGTCGGCTTGCCGCCCGCCCCGATTCCGCTGACGTTGGATTTCAAGTTGGACGGTGTGCTCACGGACTTCGTCAGACCTCACGGTTTCGGAACCGGAGTGCCAGAACTCGACATCCTGGCCAGATACAAGATCGAGTTCGGTGGAGTATCCAGTTCGTTCGAGTTCCGCCTCGAAGAGAACGTGTTCGACACGGATGAGGGGCCACTCGGCGCAGGCTCGAGGGTATCGGCCGTGTTCTGCCAGGGTGCGGCCTGTTCTCCGCTCGCGGTCGACGTGGTGAGTTTCATCGACGACGCCGACAATGATCTCTTCCGCTTCTCGATCGATGCGAAAGGAAACCAAGTGTTGTGTCCGGACAACTGCGTTGCCGGCTTCCTCGACGACATGTCCTTTCGCGTCGGCGTCGTCGGCGGGAACAACGTCTCGATGATCGACGCCCTGCAGACCTTTCAAGTGACGGTGAACTCGCTTGATCCGACCTCTCAGTTTATCAGCGCAGAGGGCCGGACCACTGCCGTGCCGGAGCCAGCGACGCTTGGATTGCTCGGCCTCGGCCTCCTCGGCCTGGGCAACAAGCGACGGCTCCAGCAACGACGCGCAAAAGACTGTCGGGCTTAGCTCATCGCGCGACGCGCTGGGCTAGCGTCGCACGATGATTCGACTCTCAATTCTCGCAGTGGCGATCGGACTCGGCATTGCCGGATGCGCCGGCGTGCAGGGCGACATGCAACAGGCGGACGCGAGCGACGTCGAGTCGGCGCTCCGCAGCGCCGGGTTCGTGTTGATCCCTGCCGACACGCCGCAGCGCATCGAAGCGATGCGCACGCTTCCGCCGCTGGTGTTCTCACAGGTGATGCGAGAGGGTCGCTCGTACTTCGTCTACGCCGATCCCCGCTCCTGTATGTGTCTCTGGGTCGGCACTCTCGAGCAGCTACACCGTTACGGAGAACTCGCAAGCGAGGAAGCCCTGATGGGGATGCAGGGCGAGTTGGGAATCGTCGAGATGCAGGCAGATCTGTGGGATCCGGACTGGGCGGGCATCGACGACTGAGTCGCGTGAGTGCGCACGTCCCCTTTCCGACGCCCTCAGACGTCGCGATACAGCTTCGACCGCCGCCGCACCGGATCGAGTAGCGCCTCGTCGAACGGCTCGAGTTGATGGCCGGTCGGGAACGGCGGCCGCGGATCGAGGCCGAGCCCTTCGAGCACGCGACCTTGCTGGTAGTAGCCGGCGTAGGTGTGGAAGATCAGGCTCGGCACGAAGCCGGGCTCTCCGGTCGCAATTTCGTGTAGCGCCACAAGGCGCGCGGCGCCGGCGAGCGCTTCGAACCCCGACGCACCGCTCGCACGCGCCACGGCGTCGAGCGCCGCGACGCCCGCCACAACGACTGCCCGCAGTCCCGGATCGCGCTGCGCCAGCTGGTCGATGCGCGCGCCAATCCCCACTTCGCCGGCACCCGGCATCCGCCCGTTGCTGCTCGGCGGGATCAGCAGGTCGAGCACACAGGTGAGTGTGCGGAGTTCGTCGCCGGATAGCCCTGCCGCGTTCGCTGCGCTCATGGATCGGGTTCCTCTTCGCTCGCTCAATCGAACAGATTCGCGAGCTTCTTCTTCATCGTGTCGGCGATGTACAGCGCCAGCGCCTGGATCGTGCAGGTGGGATTCACCGCGCCGGCCGTCACGAAGATGCTGCCGTCGATGATGAAGAGGTTGCGAACGTCGTGAGAGCGCCCCCACTCGTTCACCACGGAGCGCTGCGGATCCGTCCCCATTCGCGCGGTTCCCATCAGGTGCCAGCCCGCGACGCGCAGCGGCGACTCGACGCGCGTCCATTCCGCGCCGGCCGCTTCGAGCACTTCCACGCCGCGCGCGACACCGTGCTCGAGCATCCGCCGCGAGTTCTCGGAGAGCCGGTACTGGACCTTTGGCGCCGGGATGCCGTTCGAATCGGTGAGCGTGGGATCGAGCGTCACGCAGTTGTGCGACTCCGGAAGGTCTTCGCAGATCGCCAGCACGCCGCCGGTGCGGGCCCAGACGTCGGCGTACGCCGCGTGGTGTCCTTCGCCCCACGGCAAGCGGCCCGCCATCATGCCCCAGAGCGCCGTCGAGACGGGGCCCATGCCGCGCATCATCTCGAACGAGTAGCCGCGCACGAAGCCGCGCGCGCGATCGGTCTCGTAGAACTGCTGGCTCATCACGCCGCAGCCGGTCGGTCCCTTGTAGCCGTCGACGCGCTCCGGGAAGCCGCCGATCACCATCCCGTATGGATGGAACATCAGGTTCTTGCCGACCAGCCCGCTGCGATTCGCGAGCCCGTCGGGAAAGTGTTTCGAGCGCGAGTTCTGCAGCAGTCGCGGCGTCCCGATGCCGTTGCACGCGACGACGACGATCTCGGCGCGCTGGCGGTGCTCGTTGCCGTCGGCGTCGTAGTAGATCACGCCGTCGGCCATGCCGTCGTCGGAGACGGTGATCTCGCGCACCCGACAGCGCGTCGCGATCCGCACGCCGCGACGCTGCGCCGCGGGCCAGTACGTGACGTCGGTGCTGCCCTTCGCGCCTTGCGCGCAGCCGGTGATGCAGGGCCCGAGGTTGATGCACGGCGCGCGACCTTCGTACTCGCGCGTCGCGATCGCGCTGTCCGACGGCCACCAGTGCCAGCCGAGCGCGTTGAAGCCGCCCGCGATCCGCTCGCCGAGCTTGCCGAGCGGCACCGGCGGCAGCGGCAGCGTTTTCGCCGGATAGGCCGGATCGCCGGCGAGTCCGGCGACGCCCATCATGCGGTCGTTCTCCGCGTAGTACGGCGCGAGCTGTGCGTAGTCGACAGGCCAGTCGTCGGCGACGCCGTCGAGCGTACGCACGCGGAAGTCCGACGGGTGGAAGCGCGGGAAGTGGCCGGCGTAGAGAATCGTCGAGCCACCGACCGCGTTGAACATCGACGCGGCGATCGGCGACTCGGAATCGTTGACCGGATAGTCCTCCGACCGGCCGCGCGTGTTGGGACTGAGCGCGAAGTCGCCGAGTCCGCGCAGCTCCCAGTCGAGCCCCGCGGTCGGGTACTTCGCGGGATCCATCCAGTCACCCTGCTCGAGACACAGGATGTTCATCTTCGTCTCGGCAAGGCTCCACGCGAACGCCGCGCCCGCCGCGCCGGCGCCGATGATCAGGACGTCCACGGACTCTTCGGCCACGATTCCTCCTCGCGCGGGGTGCATGTTTGCGAAGTGCGCACCTTTTCGCGATCGCGCTCGGTTAGGATTCGCTGCATGTTTGCCCGGCGCGCCGCGTGGGACCTGCGCCCGACCGAATTTGCGGGGCGCGTCGCTGCGCGGCGCGCATCTGGCCTGCCGATCCTCGATCTCTCCGACGCGAACCCGACCCGCTGCGATCTGGCGCCGGCCGCGGCACTTGCGGGAGCGCTCGCGCAACTTGCGCTCGATTCCAGCATCGCGCACTACGAGCCGGCCCCGCGCGGCGACCTTGCGGCGCGCACGGCGATCGCCGCCTACCACGCGCGCCGCGGTGCGCGCGTGCTGCCCGAGCAGGTCGTGCTCACGGCGGGAACCAGCGAAGGCTACGCGCATCTGTTCCGGCTGCTCGGCGATCCTGGTGACGTCGTGCACGTTCCGATGCCCGGCTATCCGCTCTTCGAACACCTCGCAGCGCTCGAGGGACTGGGTATCGAGCGCTACCCGCTGCGCGCGCCGCGGCACGGCGCGCGCTGGCGCACCGATCTCGACGCGTTCGCGGCAACGCTCGGTCCGCGCAGTTGCGCCGTGCTGGTGATCGACCCGCACAACCCGACGGGTTCGTTCGTCGATCCCGAAGACTGGGCGTCGCTGCGCAGCATCGCGCGCGAGCGCGGGCTCGCGATCGTCTCCGACGAAGTGTTTGCCGACTACGGCGAAGGCGGCGCAACCGTTCCCGGCGCGCTCGCCCGCGCAGACGACGGGCCGCTGCACTTCGTGCTGTCGGGCGCGTCGAAAGTGCTGGCGCTGCCGCAGCTGAAGGTCGCATGGATCGTCGTCGCCGGACCGGCAGCCGCGCGCGACGACGCGCTCGCACGGCTCGACTTCATCGCGGACGCGTTCCTCTCGGTGTCGCCGATCCTCGCTAGCACGCTGCCGCGACTGCTCGCGGAACGCGAGACGGTGCAGAACGCCGTGCGCGCCCGCATTGCCGCCAACCGTTCGCGACTCGCAGCTCTTCTCGCCGGCAGCGGCGCCGCACCGCTCCCGTTCGAAGCGGGCTGGTCGGCGATCGTGCGCGTGACGGGTTCGCACCAGGACGAAACGCTCGCAACGTCGCTGCTCGATCGCGGCGTCCTCGTGCAACCCGGCTCCCTGTTCGATCTCGATGCGCGCGACCCCGACGGCGCGCCGTGCGCTCATCTCGTGGTGTCTCTTCTTCTCGAACCGGAAGCGTTCGCGCGCGGTGTCACGACGCTGCGCGATCTATTGGTGGAGCTTCGCAACGCGGCTTGCTGCTGAACCGACAGTGTCCGCCCGGAGCCGGACGGACACTGTCATGTTGCGCATTGTCCGCGGTCTGCCTTCAATCAACGATCGCGTCTTGGTTGACTGCTTGCGTCTCGTCGCCACCACCGGGCACGAGGTTGATCGTCACCTTGTCGATCCGGCCACTGAACGGGAAATGGTCCTTCGCTTTGTAGTTGTTGGACACGGGTGTGCCGTTGTCGACGCCGATGTCGAAGGTCTCGCTGAGCGAGAAGGATCCCGGAACCGTCTTGTCGATGGGGCCCTCCGCCACTTTCTTGCCATTCACGTAGAGCTCGCCAGTTCCCTTCAGAATTCCCGTCTTGATGAACTTGAACTCGAGATCGACCTTGCCGGTGGGCAGCACGGGCGACACGATCGAGTACCGCTGGCTGTTGAAGAAGTTGTAGTCGTAATGCAGCTTGTGATCGGCGATGAACAACGTGTAGCCGCCGTTGAGCCCGCCGCAGGCGACGATCACGCCCTGCTCGTTGCCCGTGAGGCCCAGCGTCGTCTCGATCGTGTGCGATTTGTTCTTCACCGGTGCGGAGACCGCTTCCGGGATTCGCTCGGCGCCAGGCGCGTAGTAGGTGAAGGACTTCTTGTCGCCGAAAGCGCGTTTGAACTGCGTGGCAATCCGGCTGGCAATGTCGTCGTAGAGCGGATACACGTTGTTCTTCCAGGCCTGCTCGTCCCAGTCCTTCTTCAATGCCTCCAGCTTTTCTGGGTTCTGCGCCGCGAGGTCGTTGGTTTCGGAGAAGTCCTCGTTGAGGTTGTACAGCTCCCAGACGTCTTTATCGAACGGGAACGTGCCGGCCACCACCCAGGGCATGCGGTTGCCGTGGATCGTGACGGCCTTCCAGCCGTCCTTGTACATCGCGCGATTGCCGAGCTGCTCGTAGTACTGCGCGGTGCGCGCAGAAGGCGCCGAGGGATTGTTGAAGCTGTACATCAGGCTGATGCCGTCGATCGGCAGCTGCTTGATGCCGTCGATCTCCGGCATGAACTGCGTGCCGGTGGCTTCCAGCGCCGTGGCCATGATGTCGGTGATGAAACTGTACTGGTTCCGGATCTCGCCCTTGCCCTTGATGCCCTTGGGCCAGCTGACGATCAGCGCGTCGGCCACGCCGCCGTTGTGCACGATCTGCTTGCAGTACTTGAAAGGCGTGTTGCCGGCCATCGCCCAGCCCGCGTGGTAGTGCGGGTACGTAGTGGGGCCGCCCCACGCGTCGTAGTGCTTCATGTTTTCTTCGAGCGACGCCTGCATGCCGTTCAGCACCAGCGACTCGTTGTACAGGCCGTTCAGGCCGCCCTCGCCGCTCGTGCCGTTGTCGGCGGTGAGGATGATCAGCGTGTTGTCATACTGGCCGGTACGCTTCAGCGTGTCGATGATCCGACCGATCTGCTCGTCGGTCTGCGTCAGCATCCCCGCAAAGACTTCCATCTGGCGCGCATAGAGCTTCTTCTGCTCCGCGCTCAAGCTGTCCCACTTCGGAATCTCGGGAATGCCGTTGGAAAGCTTCGTACCTGCGGGCAGCAGGCCCATCTTCATCTGCTTCGCGAAGATCTCTTCGCGGGCCTTGTCCCAGCCCATGTCGAACTTGCCCTTGTACGGGTCGATGTATTTCTTCTCGACCTGGTGTGGCGAGTGCATCGCGCTCGGCGCCCAGAACATCAAGAACGGCCGGTCGGGTGTGATCGAGACGTGCGAGGTCAGGTTGTCGATCGCGCGATCTGCGAGGTCGGTGGTGAGGTGATAGCCCGGTTTGCCGACCCAGTTCTCCGTCGGGCGGTGGTCGTCCCACAGCAGCGTGCGGAAATCGTCGGCGTCGGCAGCCATGAATCCGTAGAAGTGGTCATATCCTTCGCTGCTGGCCCAATGCCCGAACGGGCCGCTCTGTGACGCCTCGGGCAACGGCGTATGGTCCCACTTGCCCAGCGCGAAAGTCTCGAAGCCGGCGTGCTGGAAATCCTTGGCGATGGATTTCGCGCTCTCGGGCGGCGTGCCGTTGTAGCCCGGGAAGCCCATCGCCGTCAGCGCATGAGATCCCAGGCCGATCCGATGCGGATTTCAAGCCGCCATCAGCGTCGCGCGCGACGGCGAGCACAGCGCAGTCGTGTGAAAGTTGTTGTAGCGCAAGCCATCGGCTGCCAGCGCATCGATGTTGGTGGTCTTGATCAGGCCGCCGAAAGAGCCGTACTGCGCGAAGCCCACGTCGTCGAGCAGGATGATGAGCACGTTGGGCGTGCCCGGTTTCGGTTTCGTCGTTTCCGGATACCACTCCTGCGATTCGGCGTAGGTCCTGCCGATCTTGCCCTTGAAGACCTGGCCGTACTTTTGGAAGGACGCGTCGTCTGCTTCGTTGTCCGCTGCGCGCGCCGCCATCGTGCCGAGAAGCGTCACGATCGCCAGCACTGACAAGTCGTGGCGAAGAAGTTTCCGTTTCATCTCTCATCCCCTCCATTCGCTTGGATTGTTCTGGCTTTGAATTTTGGAATGTCGCCGATTCAGATGCTACCCGCCTGCAAAGAACTCGAAATCCGCCAGCTTGGCCTCCGCATGCGTGCAGAAGCGCGAGCACCGTCACGAACGGGTCTCCACCGCGCGCAGGCGCTCAGCGACCGCAGCGAGGTCGGCGGCGAGCGGCGCCTCGATGCGAAGTGCCGCATCGGTACGCGGATGGCGCAGCTCGATCGCCCCGCAGTGCAGGAACGGGCGATCGAGAAAGTAGCGCTCGAAGAGATGGCGGTTCGAGGCCGCGTGGCCGTAGCGATCATCGCCGAGCACCGCCTCGCCGATCGAAGCGAGATGGCGGCGGATCTGGTGCGTGCGGCCCGTCTCGAGCGTCACCTCGAGCAGCGCGTGGCCGGCGAGCACTTCGACGCGGCGATAGCGAGTCGCCGCCTCGAGCGTGCGACCGCCTTCACGCAGCGCGGTCGCGATGCGGCCGCTTTCACGAGCGACGCCGCGCACCAACGCGAGGTAGCGCTTCGCAGTCCGTGCATCGGCCAGCGCGCGCTGCCAACCCGAGGCGAACTCCGCGCGCTTCGCGAAGAGGCACACGCCGCTCGTATCGGCGTCGAGCCGGTGCAGCGCCACCGCGTGCTCCGCGCCGGCGCGGGCGCGCACGCGCTTCAGCAACGAACCCTCGCGCTCCGGATGCGGCACCGTCGCAAGGAACGGCGGCTTGTCGACCGCGAGGATCTCGTCGTCCTCGAAGAGCACCGACACGGGGGGCGTCGCGCCGCGACGCAGCAGCGCGACGCACTCGACCTCGCCCGTCTGCGGCATCAGGTCGAACGGCACGACGCGCTCCGCCAGCCAGCCGAGCTGCGCGAGGTGGGCGAGATCGCGCGCCAGTGTCGCGGGTTCGCACGAGACGTAGACGAGCGGCCCGCTGCAGAGCGCCGCGAGCGACTCGCGCACGCGCGGCGCGACACCGCGCCGCGGCGGGTTCGCGACCGCAGCATCGAAGCGTGCGCCGGTTGCGGCGAGGCGCGGCACTTCGTCCTCTGCGGACGCCGCGTGCACGTCGATGCGTTCGCCCAGTTGCTGCTCGCACGCCGCGCGCGTCGCCGCCTCGGCAGCTGGCGCGAACGCCTCCACCATCGTCACCTTCGCGCCCGCAGCCGCAAGCGCGAGACCCAGCGCACCGCTGCCGGCATAGACGTCGAGTACGCGCGCACCTTCGAGGTTCCCGAGCGCGTGCTGCACTTCGTCGTGGATCGCCGCGGCCTGCGCGCGGTGCGCCTGCGCGAAACTGCCCGGCGCCGCGAACGACCATGGCGCGCCGAGTCGCACGCTGTCGCGGTGCAACGGCGCGCCGCGCAGCCCGCGCGGCGCCGCGCCGAGCAGCTGCGGCAAGTTGCCGTCGTGCAGCGAAACGGCGATCGCACGCAGCAGCGGGATCTCGGCTTGCAGCGCGTCGCATGCGGCATCGAGCGCGCGCTGCGACGGCGACGGCGCCCGCAACACCAGCGTGAGGAGCACGCCGAGTCCGTGCTCGCCCTGCACCTCGCGCAGATCGACCGCGCGCAGGCGACCCGAGCCTTCGCCTTCCGCACGCAGCACCGGCTCGGTGCCGGGCGGCGGCGCCGCAAGCAGGCGTCGCAACGCGGCGACGGCCGCCGCGATCGGCGGCGCCAGCACGCGACACCCGGGAAGGTCGAGCACTTCGTGCGTGCCGCGCGCAAAGAGACCGAGGCGCGGCCCCGGTGCGACCGCGAACTTCGCGCGCGTGCGGTAGTCGGCGACGGGATCGGCGGCGCGCACGGCTTCAGGTCGCAGCGCTGCGAGCGAGGCGAATGGCGCGAACGCGAGCGCCACGCGCTCGCCCTTCGCGGCGAGCTGCGCGGCGAGCGGGCGATCGATCAACGCGCAGCCGGGGCAGAGCGTCGCGTGGGCGCAATGGACGATCTCGGGAGCGGTCACAGCGCCCAGCTTACCTGCGACCTCGCCGGCGGGAACGGTTTCCGCGCTGCGCCGCAATCCGCACCCCGCTCGAATGGTTGCCAGGAATTCGATTCGGACCCGGAGGAGGCGAGCAGACGGGCAGTCGCGATGCGGCGGTCGGCCAATTTCCAGCAACACTCTCAGTGCGCGGAGGTCAGCTCGCGCACCAACGTCGCCTCGAGCAGCGCCAGCTCCTCGCGCGGCAGCGAAGGCTCGCCGCCCTCCAGCAACCGCGTCGACGCGAGCCCCGAGAGCACCGCGACGGTGTAGTGCTGCAGCCGCAGCTGGCGCTTGCGCGGGATCACCGCGTCGCCGAAGAAGCGCCGCCACACGCGCTCCCAGGCGCGCGACATCTCGATCTGCCAACGCGCCCCGCCCTGTGCCGGCAGATCCTCGCGGCGCAGATGATCGAGCAGGATCTCGAAGGTCGAGGCGTATTCGCGACTGCTGAAGTGCTGCCAGGCGCGCTCTACGAAGAGCGCGACGCGCCGGTCGAGCGAGAGACGCTCGACCGGCACATCCTCGAGTCGCGCGGCGAAGCGCCCGAACGAATCTTCGAGCACCGCGACCAGGATGCCGTCCTTGTCGCCGAAGTGGTGCTGCACCGCGCCCCAGGTCATCCCGGCGCGACGCGTGATCTCGACCGCGGTGGTCCGGTGAAAGCCGACCTCGGCGATCGAGTCGACGACCGCAGCGAGGATCCGCGCCCGCGTTTCCGTGGTGCGTTCAGCGTGCGAGCGACGAATCCGAGCCGGCGCGCGACGTGCGCCACGCGCATCAGCCACTCTTGGCTGCCTTGTCGCGTTCGGCGCGCAGCGCCCGAACGATCTGGCTCGACACCGCTGCGACCGGCCAGCCCGCGTAGTGGGCGACATGCACGATCAGTTCGTCGATCTCGACATCGGTGAGCTGCTTCTGCTTCATCGCCGCGCCGAAGTGCAGCTTCAGCGTCTGCTCGTTGCCGAACTGCATCAGCACCGTCAGCGTGACGAGCCGCCGATCGCGGATCGACAGCCCCGGGCGCGCCCAGACCTTCGCGAACAGGTGATCGATCGTGGTGTCGAGAAACGGGTCGTTGGGGATCACCGGCGGGCGGAAGCCCATCACGTTCTCGAAGCACTCGAGTCCCGCGTCGCGCACGTCGTCGGCCATCACTTCTCCTCCTTGCTGTTCCGCTTGCGCACCGGAGCGAACTCGAAGGTCGCCGCGGTCG
>JANLTC010000192.1:0-30410 GCA_031362725.1 Deltaproteobacteria bacterium
GGCGGCTCTACTCGTCGCTGGATCCGAACCCCCGCAGCGCTACCTGCGGAATCGACGCAACAGCAAATAGCGCGACGGGGGATGGGGTCCGACGACGAGTAGAGCCGCCCGCCGAATCCGCGCAGAGCCCACGGGCGAACCGCCGGCGCCAAAGCGAGCCCGGCGAGCGCGAGGAGTGGACCCCATGACCCGTCGCGCGCCCCCAACCGCTAGGACGCGATCACCTTCCCCTCCGCAGCGCTCTTGACCTGGCCGCCAGTCAAGCGCCGGAAGCCGCGCTTCACCCACTCCGCCGCATCATCGAAGAGCACGTAGAACGTGGGCACCACGATCAGCGTCAGCAGCATCGACGAGAACATCCCCGCGCCGCTCGCGATCGCCATCGGAGCGCGCGTCTCCGCGCCGGGACCGATGCCGATCGCAGCCGGCAGCACGCCGAAGATCATCGAGATCGCCGTCATGAGCACCGGGCGCAAACGCACCGGTGCCGCCGTTCGCATCGCGGTGATCTTGTCCATGCCCTCGCGGCGTAACTGATTGGCGTAGTCGACCAGCAGGATCGAGTTCTTCGTGACGAGTCCGAAGAGCAGCAGGATGCCGATCATCGAGAACAGGTTCAGCGTCATGCCCGAGCGGAAGAAGGACAGGAACCAGAGTCCGCCGAGCGCACCCGTCATCGCGAATGGCAACGCCAGCATCACCGTCAGCGGGTGCACGAGGCTCTCGAACTGTGCCGCCAGCACCATGTAGATCACCAGGATGCCGAGCCCGAGCGCGAGACCGAACTGGCGCGCGCCTTCCTGCATCGCCTCCGCCTGACCGGAAAGCGCGAGCTTCACGCCGGCCGGAAGGATCTCCGCGGCGATCTTCTGCGCGTCGCTGACCGCCTGTCCGAGCGTTCGTCCGTCGGTGAGATTGGCGCCGACCGTTACGGATCGCTGTCGGTTGGTCCGGGTGATCGCCGACGCCGCGGCGCCCGTCTCGATGTGGATCAGGTTGCGCAGCTCGACGGTTTCCCCGGTCTTGGTGCGCACGTAGAGGTTGCCGATCGACTCGGGGTTGCGGCGATCCTTTTCTTCGAGACGCATGCGGATGTCGTAGCGGCGGCCGGCTTCCTTGAAGACGCCGACGTCGAGGCCGCCGATCATCATCTGGATCGCCTGCGCCATGGTGCGCGCGTCGACACCGAGCGACGCCGCCTTCTCTCGATCGGGCACGATGCGCACCTCGGGCAATCCGAGCTTCAGACTCGACGACAGGTCGACGAAGCCGCCGAGTTTTTCGAGCCGCTGGATCATCTCGTTCGCGACGTGGTCGAGCTCGGCGAGATCGAGGTTGCCCTGGATCTGCACTTCGAAGGATCCCGCTTGCGAACCGCCACTCATCATCTCGCTGGGATTGAAGATGCGGACTTCGCGCCCCGGCACCTGGCTGAGCGCCGTGCGCGCTGCCGCAACCAGCTCCATCACGCTGCGCTTGCGCTCGGCGCGGGGTTTCAGCGTTCCGAACATCAGCCCCATGTTGGTTTCCGCGTGACGTGCCGCCTCGTTGCCGCCGCCGCCGGATCCCGCTGCCGAGAAGAGTCCCGCGAGCTCGGGCTGCTGCAGGAAGAACTTCTCGTCGCGCTCCAGGTAGCCGAGCGTCGCGTCGAGCGAAGAGCCCGGCGGCGCTTCGAGACGCGCGAAGAAGATGCCCTCGTCGGCCGGCGGGAAGAATTCCGTCTTCATCCGACTGCCGAGCAACAGCGTGATCGCGACCGCAACGAGCGCGACTGCGACCGTGGCACCGCGGTGGTCGAGCGTCCAGTAGAGCAGCCGTCGGTAGTGATCCTCGACCCACAGGAAGCCACGTTCGAGGTAGTGGTACACGCTCCCGTGTGCGCGCTCCGAGGGCGGCGGCATGCGTGCTGCCAGCATCGGCGTGAGCGTGAGCGCAACGAAGAGCGAGATCAGCACGGCGCCCGCGACGGTGAGACCGAAGTCGCGCAGGAAGGAGCCAACGAGACCCTGGACGAAGAGTACCGGCACGAAAACCGCGGCAACCGAGAGCGTCGCGGCGGTCGCGGCGAATGAGATTTCGCGCGTGCCCTTCGAAGCCGCGTCGAATCCGGTTTCGCCGAGTTCCCGATGCCGCTCGATGTTCTCCAGCACGACGATCGCGTCGTCGATCACGACGCCGACCGCAAGCGCCATGCCGAGCAGTGTCATCGTGTTGAGTGTGAAGCCCGCCACGTAGACCAGCCCGAAGGTCGCGACCAGGGAGACCGGAATCGCGAGCGCGACGATGAAGGTCGGCCGCGAGCGCCGCAGGAAGACCCAGACGGTGAACACCGCGAGCAGCGCGCCGAATGCGAGTGCGAACTCGGTTTCGGCGACGGCTTCGCGCACACCCTTCGAGAAATCGATGTAGCCCGACTCGTCGTAGAGCTTCATGCCGGACGGAAGGACCTTCGCGATGTCGGCGAGGCGTGATCGGACTTCGTCGACGATCGCGACGGTGTTGCCACCGCTCTGCTTGCGGATGCCCATCCCGACTGCGGGCGACCCGTTGTACCGCGAGACGGTGGTCGGATCCTCGGATCCGTCCTCGACGCGCGCGACGTCGCGCAGCAACACCGGAGCGCCGTTCTGGTGCGCGACGACGAGACCCTTCATCTCTTCGACAGAGCGGAACTCGGCGTCGGTCTTGATCGCGTAATCGACGCGATCGCTCTCGACGGTGCCGCCCGGCAGCTCGACGTGTTCGCGTTGCAGCGCCTGCAGCACGTCGCCGGCCGAGAGTCCACGCGCGCGGAGCTGATCGCCGTCGAGCCACACGCGGATGTTACGGTCGAGGCGGCCGAAGACCGCGACGCCCGCGACGCCCGGAATCGTCTCGATGAACGGGTTGATCTGGCGCCGCACCGCCTCGCTGGTCTCGACGGCGGTACGCTGCGAATCGACCGGGATCCACAACACCGGAGAATCGTTGGGGTTGAAGGTTCCGATCACCGGCGGCTCGAGAGCCGTCGGCAGCTCGACGCGTGCGAGCGCGACCTTGTCGCGGACTTCCTGTGCGGCGACATCGAGGTTCTTGTCGAGTTCGAACTCGACCGTGATCATCGCTACGCCCTGATACGAGGTCGAGCGGATCGAGCGCACACCGGCGATCGTGTTGACGCGCTCCTCGATGACGTCCGTGACGTCCTCTTCCATGCCCTCCGGAGTCGCGCCATCGAGCGCGGCCTGCACGGTCAGGACGGGAAACCTCATGTTCGGGAACTGATCGACACCGAGGCGCAGGAAGCCGATGACGCCGAACACGACGAGTGCGAGCGTCATCATCCAGGTGAGGATCGGACGCTGGATCGAGACGTCGGAAAGCGTCACGGAGTGACCTTCTCCGCTTGCGCAGTCTTCTCTGCGACTGCGCCGACACCGCTCGGAGCGGCCGCCTCGCCCGTCGCCTCGCGCAGCGAGACCGCCGAACCGTTCACCAGCTGATCCGAGCCACGCACCACGACGCGATCGCCCACGGCGAGTCCCTCGCTCACCTCGACGCGCGCATCGCGGATCACGCCGAGTTTCAGCACGCGTCGCTCGGCTCGACCCTCCGCGTTGATCCGGTAGGCCACCGCGCCATCGGCACGCTGCAGCACCGCCTCCTCCGGGATCATCACGACGTGCTCCCGCACCGAGACGCCGAGATCGGCGCGCGCGAAGAGGCCCGGTCGCAGTCGCCCATCGGCGTTGCTCATGCGCGCCTTCACGCGCAGCGTGCGCGTCATCGGGTCGATCGTCGGCGCGACGACGGAGACCTCGGCCTGGAACACCTCGTCCGGAAACGGCGCGACCCGCACCGCGACGGGCTGGCCCAGCACGACGCGGCTCGAGTCGCGCTCGGGCAGCGTGAACTCGACTTCGATCGGATCGAGCGCCACCAGGTCGAAGAGCTTCTGGCCCGGCTGCACGAACTCGCCCTCGGAGACGTAACGGCGGGCGATCAGCCCCGCGAACGGTGCGCGCACGCTCGAATCGCGCGCGCCGCGCTCGGCCATGCCGAGTTGTGCCTGCGCGGCGTCACGACTGCTGCGCGCGAGTCGAAGCTGCGTGCGCATGCTGTCGAGCTTCGCGTCGGCGGCGACACCTTCGGCGTGCAGCTTCTCGATGCGCGAGAGATCGAGCTCGGCCTCGCTCGCCTTCGCGTCGGCCTGCGACCACAACGCGCGTGCATTGCGCGCCTCGAGATCGCGGCGCTCGGGATCGATCTCGATCACCACGTCGTTCGCGCCTGCGGCGACGCCCTCGTCACGCACCAGCTTGGTCACCTGCCCGCCGACCTGCGCGGCGATCGCTGCGGCGTTCGGCGCGCGCAGTTCGCCGGTCGCCTCGATGCTTTCTTCTAGGCGCACCGATTCGACCGCCGCGACCAGCACCGGCGGCGCACTCGCCTCGGCAGTCTTCGCCTTGTCGCTGCAGCCGGCGAGCCCTTGCGTCGCGACGAGCGCGAGCAGCGCAGCCGTGAAGGAATCGCGAAATCTCATTTCTTCGTCTCCTCGCGGGCCGGGGCGCAATCGGCGTCGCGAATGAAGCTGTCGAGCAGGGCTGCAAAGCCAACCTCGAGGACGTCGGGCATCCACTCGATGTCGCTGCGACTGGACCGGAGCAACACGAAGCCGTGCAGGAAGGCCCAGATCGCCTGCCCGACCGTCTCCTTGTCCGCCGTGAGACGGCCCTCGGCGGCGATCTTCTCGAGCGGCCCTTCCATCAGCGCGCGCGCTTCTTCCGCAGCGGGCGGTACCGGCAGCTCCGGCTCCCGCGGCTGCGCGAGCAGCGCGTAATGCGTCGGGTTGCGCAGCCCCCAGCGCGCGAACGCAATGCCAAAGGCGCGCAGGTTCTCGGCCGGGTCATCGCCCTGGCGCACGCGCTTCAGCGACTTCACCAGCGCGCGACAACGCTCGTCGAGCAATTCGTCGAGCAGGTGCTGCTTGTCGACGAAGTGGTGGTAGATCGTCGGCGGCGTGTACCCGCAGCGCTCGGCCAGCCGCCGCATCGAGAACGCTCCGAAGCCGTCCTCGACGAGCAGCGCCTCGGTCGCGTCCAGGATGGCGCGGCGGGCTTCGGTTCGGCTCTGCAGGCGGCGGCGCTCGGCGGGCTGGAGGGTCTTCATGCGGAGCTTCTCATGGTGGCCGAACGTCGTTCGGGTCCTATAACGGCGTTCGGTAGCCGGAGCATTAGCAGATGCCGAGGTCGGAGCAATGCGCACAGCGCGCGACGGCTCGCATAGACTGCCGACCTGCGATGGGAAGGAACGCCGTGCCGTACGAAACACGCATCGACGAGCTGCTCGCGCAGCTGACCCTCGAAGAGAAGGCCGCGCTGCTGGCCGGAGCCGACCTCTGGCACACGGTTGCGGTACCGCGGCTGGGCATCGGCACGCTGCGCGTGACCGACGGCCCGAACGGCGCCCGCGGCACCGCGTTTCGCGGTGGTCCGACGTCGGCCTGCTTTCCGTGCGGCGCGGCGCTCGGCGCCACCTGGAACGCGGAGCTCGTCGGACGGATCGGTGCCGCGCTCGCGGAAGAGACGCTCGCCAAAGGCGCGCAGATCCTGCTCGCGCCGACGGTCAACATCCAGCGCACACCGATCGGCGGTCGCAACTTCGAGTGCTTCGCGGAGGATCCCGAGCTTTCGGCGCGACTCACCGTCGCCTTCGTGCGTGGGCTCCAGGCGCGCGGCGTCGGCGCCTGCGTCAAGCACTTCGTCGGCAACGACACCGAGTGGGAGCGCCACCGTGCGAGCGCCGAGATCGATGAGCGCACGCTGCGCGAGGTCTATCTTGCGCCGTTCGAAGCGGCGGTGCGCGAGGCCGGCGCGTGGACACTGATGGCCGCCTACAACCGCCTCGCCGGGACGCACTGCACCGAACACGAGGGTCTGCTCACAGGGATCCTGCGCGACGAGTGGGGATTCGATGGCGTGGTGATCTCCGATTGGCTCGCCACGCAATCGACGGCGCCTTCGGTGAAGGCCGGCATGGACCTCGAGATGCCGGGTCCGCCGCGGCGCTACGGGGCGAAGATCGTCGATGCGGTGAAACGGGGGGAACTGCGCGAAGCGGCCGTCGACGCCTGTGCGCGGCGCATGCTCGCGCTGTTCGCGAAGGCCGGCGTACTCGGCGATCCCGCGCACACGATCGACGCGCCCGAGCACGCCATCGACCTGCCCTCGCACCGCGCGCTCGCGCGCGAAGCGGCCGCCGACGCCATCGTGCTGCTCCGCAACGAACGCGACACGTTGCCGCTCGCAGCAACCGTCCGGCGCCTCGCCGTCGTCGGCCCGAACGCCGATCGCGCGATAATCCAGGGCGGCGGCAGCGCGCGCGTCGCGCCGCACCACGCGGTGTCGCCGCTCGATGGCATCCGGGCGCGCGCCGGAGAGACGGTCGAGATCATCTTCGAGCCCGGCCCGAGTGCGTACCGCGGCGTCCCCGCTCTCGACGCAAAACACCTGCTCGCGTCGCGCGATGCGCTGCCGATCGCGGTCGAGTACTTCGCGAGCGCGGAACCGTCCGGCGAGCCGCTGCGCACCGATTCGATGCGCGAGGCGGAGGTCTTCTGGCTCCAGACGCCGCCGGGCTTCGATCCGAAGCAGCCGTGGTCGGCGCGACTTCGCGCCCGATTGTTGCCGCCGACGAGCGGCGAGCACCGCTTCTCGTTGAGCAGCGCGGGAAAAAGTCGGCTGCGCGTCGACGGTCGCACCGTGCTCGACAACTGGGACGAACGCAAAGCCGGCACCACCTTCTTTGGACTCGGCAGCGCGGAGGTGAAGACTCGGGTCGCGCTCGAAGCCGGCGCCGCCGTCGAGATCGAGGTGGACTTCGCGCAGGATCGACCGGGGCTGCCGGGTGGGCTTCGGCTCGGCTTCCTGCCGCCCGAACCCGACGACGCAATGGAACGTGCGGTCGCCGCTGCGCGTGGCGCGGACGCCGTGGTCGTCGTCGTCGGCCTCGATCCCGACTGGGAGACCGAAGGCCGCGACCGCGACGGCTTCCATCTGCCGAAGCGGCAGGATGAACTGATCGCGCGTGTCGCAGACGCGAACCCACACACGATCGTCGTCGTCAACGCCGGCTCGCCGGTGGCGATGGATTGGAGCGAGCGCGCCGCCGCGATCCTCCAACTCTGGTATCCGGGCCAGGAAGGCGGTCACGCGCTCTCCGATGTGCTCTTCGGTGACGTCGATCCCGGCGGCCGCTTGCCGCTGACGATTCCGGTGCGGATGGAGGACACACCGGCGTTTCTCGACGTGCCCGGCGAGGATCTGCGCATCGCGTACAGCGAGGGACTCTTCGTCGGCCATCGCTGGTACGACGTGCGCGACATCGCCCCGCGCTTCGCGTTCGGACACGGGCTCTCGTATGCGCGCTTCGAGTACGGCGCGCTCGTCGCCGCGCAGGACCGGGTGCCGGCCGGCGCCGTCGTCGCGTGCGAGATCGAAGTCACCAACACCAGTGCGCGTGCGGGCGTCGAGGTCGTGCAACTCTATGTCGAGCGCTGCGCGCCGGGCGTACGCCGCCCACTGCGCACGCTCGCGGCGTTCGAGAAGATCGCTCTCGGGCCTGGCGAGCGGCGCCGGGTGCGGTTCGCGCTCGCCGCGCGGACCTTCAGCTACTGGGACGTGCAGCAGAAAGCATGGCGAGTCGAGCCCGGCGCATGGGAACTCGTCGTGGGGCGCTCGTCGCGCGATCTGCGAGCCACCGCCCGCGTCGAGCTGGCGTGACGCACCCGCAAGCGCGTTCCCGCACGCAACCGACTAGATCCAGCGACGACGCCCCGCCGCCACGAGCAACACGAGGCCACCCGCAGCGAGCGCGAACGTCGACTGCTCCGGCACGAAGTGCAGCGTCAGCGTCGCAAACGCGACGATGAACGGGTTGTCGACGCTGAGTTTCGTCGAGACGTAGATCGGTGTGACGAGTTGGAGCGAGCCGCCAGGCGCGGCGGTGCTGCTGGGTTGCGAAGCCGGCCCGTGCGCGAAGCCCATGCGGGTGTAGGGGACGGAAAAGATGGGCAACTGGACCGCCGCCGTCCCGGTGGTCCAGGGCGCCCCGATCACCGTGACGTTCACGAGCCCCGTGGATGCCGCCGAGCCACCGACACCGATCACCGTGAGCGGCACCGCCAGGTTGGCGCCCGCCGCCCCGCAGGTCGCGAACAGACACACCTTCGCGGTGCCGAGCAGCGGCATTGCGCCGTTCAGCTGGCCCATGCCGGTCTCGGCGAACGCACCGGCGCCGTTTGCGAGTGTGAGCTGGACCCCGCGGATCGGATACTGACTCGTTGAGGTGACGCTCGTCGTGAGCCCGGCTGTCGAGAACGCCCCGGGCGCCAACGTCAGCGTTGCGATGTGCTCGCCGCCGCCTGACCCGTTCACGGTCGCGGATCCGGAGATGGCGAATTCGCTGACGATGGCGGCGATCTCGAGCCGGAATCTGCCGGTGAAGGGAATCACCGCGGCGCCCGCAGTGGACGCGAACAACAGCACCAACACCGGCGCCATACGCATTGCCGGTCGGGCGGACAAACGAGGGTGGCGCATGCTCTTTCCTCTGCTGGGCGCCAGCAGCCGTCACGCAGCTGGCGAATCGCGCCCAAGACGGTGAATCGTGGGGACGCTACTCGTGCAGGTGCGTTGGTGACAAGCGACGCGGTCCCGCCGCTCGGCTCTCGGTGCACCCTGCCGGACCCGGCGGCAGGGGTTCGCGAAGCGTGTGGCCTAACCGGCGGGCGGGGGCTGGAGCGCCGTGGGCGCGAGATTGATACCGATCGGACCGCGCGGAACGAAGATGCGACGCGGCGCCGGTTCGCCCTCGCGCTGCACCTCGATGGAGACCGATTCGCCGACGCGTCCCTGCGTCGTCGCGTCGCGCAATTCGTTGGGCGAGAGCACGAGCCGGTCGTCGTAACGCACGATCACGTCGCCGCGCTGGAGTCCCGCGGACTCGCCGGCGCCGCCGGAGATCACATCGCGGACGGCGACCCGGTTCGGGTGACCCGTCGAGTAGAGCACCCAGTCATAGAGCGGATCCTCGAACTCGCCGCGCAGGCCGAGGAACTCGCTGGCCAGCGACTGCGACTCTTCGGCGAAGCGCGGCGTCTCGAGCCAACCCTCACGTGTGGCCTGATCGCGTAGATAAAGACGCTTCATCTCGATCTCATCGAGACGCGCACGGAAGCGAGCGACGTCGTCACGACGGAAGCCCGCCGCCATCAGACGGTCCGCGCTGAAGACGCCCACTTCCCCATGCGGGTTCGCGGCGTCGAGATCGGGCGCTTCGGGCTCCGCTGGGTCCGCGGCGATCGCGTCCGCGGCAGGCGCGGAGCTCCGCTGCGGCACGGGCCGGGCGGGTGCCGCCTCGGGCCGCGGGGGCGACGCGCCGGTCGTCGCCGCAGCGAGCGCGTTCCCGAGCTCTTCGATCCGGGTGGCGAGCGCACGGCGCTCTGCAGCATCGGCCGTGACGCGATCGTGCGCGGTCGCGAGCTGCTCCTCGAGCGCCGCAATGCGCTGTTCGGCTGCACGCGCGCGCAGGAACGCACCCACTCCTCCCGCGAGCGAGAGTGCGAGCAGCAGCGCGAACATCGCACGCCAGTTCGCGACTCCGATCTTCATGCACCGAGACTAGCCAACGGCTCCGCGCCGTCGCGGCCCTGCCGGTCGTCTGCACGTATGCTCCGCGCATGACGAATCATCCCCCGCTCCGTTTCGGGATTCTCGGCGCCGCGCGCATCGCACCGATGGCGCTGATCCGGCCCGCACGCTCCGTGGCCGAGGCCGAGGTGGTGGCCGTGGCCGCGCGCGACGCGGAGAAGGCTCGGGCCTTCGCGCGCAAGCACGGTCTTCCGCGTATCCACGACAGCTACGACGCGCTACTCGCCGACCCCGAGATCGACGCGATCTACAACCCGCTTCCGAACAGTCTCCACTGCGAGTGGACGATCCGGGCGCTTCGCGCGGGCAAACACGTGCTCTGCGAGAAGCCGATCGCCTCGAACGCAAGCGAGGCGCAGCAGATGGCCGACGTCGCGCGCGAAAGCGGTCGCGTGCTCGTCGAAGCCTTCCACTGGCGCTACCACCCGCTCGCGAAGCGTGTGAAGGAACTCCTGGCGAGCGGCGCGATCGGAGCGCCGCGCCACTACGAGGCCACGCTCGCCTTTCCGATCGGCTTGATGAAGAACGACATCCGCTGGAGCTTTGAACTCGCGGGCGGCGCGCTGATGGACGCCGGTTGTTACACGGTTTCGATGGTGCGTCACATGAGCGAAGCTGAGCCCGAGCGCAGCGAGGGCGAAAAGCGGGCTCGGGGCGAGCGCAGCGAGCCCTCCGTGGTGAGCGCAAAGGCACTGCTCTGGTCGCCGCAGGTCGATCGCCGTATGGACGCGCGCCTGCGCTTCGCCGACGGCCGCACCGCAGCGATCACGGCTTCGATGTGGTCACGTACGCTGCTGAAGCTGGCGCTGCGTATCGAAGGCGAGCGCGGCGAGATCCGCGTCTTCAACCCGATCGCCCCGCACTTCTACAACCGCGTCACGGTCCGCACGCCGGACGGCAAGACGAGTGAGCGCGTGGCAGGCGAGGCAACCTACACCTGCCAGCTGCGCGCCTTCGTCGATCACGTGCGCAACGGCACTCCGGTTCCGACGGGCCCCGACGACGCGATCGCCAACATGCGCGTGATCGACGCGATCTACCGCGCGGCGGGATTGAAGCTGCGCGCGACCTGAATCGCGGCGAGCGGTTTGCGCCCGCGCAGCGAGGTGACGAGTGAACGCGCCGACGCCACAACCGAGGTCGGGCACGATCCCAACCCGAGGAGATGGCGCGCGCAGCAGCAGCGCGTGATGGAGGGCGTTCGGGTCGTAGCCGTCCGGTTCGAGCCACTCGATGGGATCGCAAGCGAATTGCCCACGCGACGCCGCTCGCGGCGGGGGTTCGTGGGCATCGAAGCCCGCTCCGTGCTCGCCTAGAGTGCAACGGCGACCAGCGTATCCGAAGGAGACCGGCTTGCAGATCCTCCGCACGCCCGACGAGCGTTTCGCCAACCTGCCCGGCTATGCGTTCGCGCCGCACTATGTCGAGATCCCGTCGGGCGACGGCGCGCTGCTGCGCGTCCACTACGTCGACGAGGGACCTGCGGGGGCCGACCCTGTCCTCTGCCTGCACGGCGAGCCGTCGTGGTCTTACCTGTATCGCAAGATGATCCCGATCCTGGTCGCGGCTGGACATCGCGTCGTGGCACCAGACCTCATCGGATTCGGTCGCTCGGACAAGCCTGCCGAGCGCAGTGACTACACCTACCAGCGACACATCGACTGGCTGCGTGCCACGATCGAGATGCTCGAGTTGCGGCGCATCACGCTCGTCTGCCAGGACTGGGGCGGCCTGCTCGGCCTGCGCATCGTCGGCGAAAACGCGGATCGCTTCGCACGCGTGGTCGCGGCGAACACCTTCCTGCCGACGGGTGACGCCGCGCCGAGCGAGGCGTTCCTCGCGTGGCGCGCGTTCTCCCAGAACGTCCCGGTGTTTCCGACCGGGCGGATCCTGCAAGGCGCGACGCAAACCGAGCTGTCGCCCGCGGTCGTTGCAGCCTACGACGCGCCGTTCCCCGACGAGTCGTACAAATCGGGTGCGCGACAATTCCCGCTGTTGGTGCCGATCGGTCCCGACGATCCCGCCGTGCCCGCGAACCGCGCGGCCTGGCAGGGGCTGCTGCACTTCGAGAGACCGTTCCTCACCGCGTTCAGTGACGGTGATCCGGTGACCCGCGGCAGCGACGTACCGATGCAGCAGCGCATTCCCGGTGCGCGCGGACGGCAGCACGTGACGATCGCGGGTGGCGGACACTTCCTGCAGGAGGACTGCGGCGAGGAGCTTGCGCGCGCAGTGGTCGGATTCATCGCCGCAACGAAAGCAAGCGCTTGAACGAGCGGCGCCCGATCGCGCTGCTCACAGCGGGCGTGCTGGTGGGGCTTGCCGCGGCTGCCGCGGGCCTGCTCGCGCAGGCGCGTACGGCACGCGAGGTCCCGGACGGTGCCGTCGCCGCGGTGAACGGAACCGCGGTACGACGCGCCGACTACGAACGCGCCGTCGAAGCGCTCGCCAGCGACAGTCGCAACGCGATCGACGACGCCGACAAGCGTCACGTGCTCGATCGCCTCGTCGACGAGGAGCTGCTGGTCCAGCGCGCGCTGGAATTGGGACTGGCGCGCCAGGACCGCCGCGTGCGGGGCGACCTGGTGACGGCGGTGATCGAGTCGGTGACGACCGATGCCGGGCAGCGCGAACCCGACGCGAGCGAGCTGCGCGTGTTCTTCGCTGCCAACCGCGACTATTTTGCGCGCCCGGGCCGACTGCACGTCGAACGGGTTTTCGTGCGCAGCAACGATGATGGCGACGGCAACGCGCTCGAGCGTGCGCGCGACATCGCGGTCCGCTGGCGCGACGGCGAAACGGCGGTCGCGCTGCAGCAGGCCGTTGGCGACGAACCGGTGGCAAAGCTGCCGGACGCACCGCTGCCCGCCGCGAAGCTCCGCGAGTACCTCGGACCCGCGGCCGTCGACGCGGCAGCAACGCTCTCCCCGGGCGAGGTCACCGATCCGGTGCGCGCAGCCGGTGGCTATCAGGTGCTGCGACTCGTCGCGCGCGAGTCGAATCGCGTGCCGGAGCTGGCGGAGGTCGAGGCGGAGGTGCGCGCCGAGTGGCGTCGTCGCGCCGGCGATGAAGCGCTGCGCGGCTATCTCGACGCGTTGCGGAGCCGCGCCCGGATCGCCGTTGCAGGAGCGTTGCCTTGACCCGTGCGGCGCAGCTCGCGTTGGTGGCGTTCGCGCTGCTGATCTCGTTCGCGCCCGAACTCGCCTTCGCCCACGGCCGCAGTCTCTCGTACTCGAGCTGGCGGTTGACTCACGACGGCGCGGTCGTGCGCGTCCGCATCCCGCGTCTCGAGCTGACGCGGCTGGCGATCGACCCGGTGCTGCAACCGGACACACAAGAAGCGGCGATCGCGCTGCTCGCGGAGCGCGTTCTCCTTTCGAGTCACGGACAACGGTGTACAGCGCTGGTGGATCCCGCTCCGGTCGCGGCGCCCGAAGGCTGGGTCGTCTACGAGTGGCCGCTGAAGTGTCCGGACCCCGGAGCGCCCGTGATTTCGAGCACGCTGCTGCTCGACGTCGCACCGTCGCACCTGCACTTCGCGCGCGTCGAGCTGCCCGACGGCAGTGTGCGCGAAGCGGTGCTCTCGGAAGCGCAGACGAGCTGGTCGCTCGGCGAACTCTCTGCAGCCACGAGTTCGCCCGCCGCGAGCGGCACCAGCCTCGCCGGCTATCTCGCGCTCGGCATCGGGCACATCGCAACCGGCTACGACCACATCGCATTCGTGCTCGCGCTGCTGCTACTCGCGGCGAGCCTGCGCGAAGTGGCGGGTCTCGTGACGGGCTTCACGATCGGGCACAGCCTGACGCTCGCGTTGGCAGTGTTGGGGGTCGTGCGGCCCGAGCCGGCCGCAATCGAAGCCTTGATTGGATTCTCGATCGCGCTGGTCGCAGCGGAGAACTCGTGGCTACTCGGCGGCCGGCCGCGCGTGATTCCGTGGATCGTGGTAGTCGGACTCGCTGCGCTCGCGGCAGCGGCACTTGCCGGCCACGGCGCGGTCGCGGCGTCCACGTTGCTCGGGCTGGCGCTCTTCTCGTGGTGTCACTTCGGGCTGCTCGATCGCGTCTCGCGACCTGCCCGGGTTCGCGCCGCCGTCGCGTTCGCATTCGGGCTCGTTCATGGCTTTGGCTTCGCGGGCGTGCTCGCCGAGATGGAACTGCCGACCCACCGTCTCGTCGCGGCGCTCTTCGGATTCAACGCGGGCGTCGAGGTGGGGCAGCTCGCCGTGGTCGCGTTGGTCTGGCCGCTGCTCAGCCTCCTGGCCCGCACGCGTGACGGGCGCTGGCACGACCGCGTCGCCGAACTCAGCTCCGCATCGATCTGCGGCCTCGGCCTCTTCTGGTTCCTCACGCGCACGTTCAGCTGATCGCCAGCGGTTCTCAAGTCGGTGTTGGCGGCGACCGAAGAAGGTCCACGAGTGCGCAGGATCACCGGGAGGGTGGTCCGTTCAGCGTCCTTTTCGCTTCCTGCCTCCATTGGAGATCCACAATGGCCGGCTCTTCGGCGTTCGAGTGGCTGTGCACGGCACTCGAAGAGAGCACGACTCTCGAGCGCCTCGAAGCGCGCGGCACGGTTCGCATCGCGCTCAAGGAAGCGGGACTCGAACCGCGCACCGTGACGCCCAGCGAACTTCGCGTGGTCGTGCAGAAGATCCTGCCGCGCGAGCTGCGCAACCGCGGAGTGGCGAACGAGGCCGAGATCTGCGATCGCCTGGTCTCGGGACTGCAGGTGCTCGAGCGCCAGCCCGCCGCGCCCGCCGCCGACACACCCGACGCGATCTTCCGCCGCCTCGGCGGCGAACTCTGAACTCGTTTCCCAGCATTCCGGCTTGATGATCCCGCTCGCTGACGGACGCCAGCGAGCCGAACACCGGTCAAGGGGGCGCTGCAGCCGGAGCAGGATTGGCCCTGTTGACAGTGTCTACTGACTCGTAGACACTGTCCCGATGCCGGCCCGACCCGCCCTTCGCCGCCGCGCGCCGGTCCTGGCGCTTGGGACCGCCGATCGCCTGATCGAGACGGCCGAGACGATCCTCGCGGAGAGTGGTCTCGAAGGACTCTCGCTGCGCGAGATCGCGCGGCGGGCTGGCGTCACCCACGGCGCGCCGCTTCGCCACTACGCGAGTTACTCGGCGCTACTCGCGGAGGTCGCCGCGCGCGGCTTCCGCGTTCTCGACGAAGCGGTCGAGCGCGCGGCGGCGTTCGTCGCGCCTGGCGCGGAACCAACGGAACGGTTGGCCGCTGGTGCGCGCGCCTATCTCGATTGCGCCGTCGCGCGGCCCGGCGTGTTCGCGCTGATGTTCCGCCCGGAGTTGCTCGACACCGATCACCCCGGCTTCGCACGCGACTCGCAGCGTGCCTTCGAGCAACTCGTACGGCTGGTTCGCAACGCGCAAGACGCGGGTTGGCGTACCACGCACGACACGCGCCAGCTCGCCGGCTCGGTGTGGGCCGCGATCCACGGACTCGCTTCGCTTTGGGTTCACGGCGCCTATTCCGGCGTGATTCCGAAGACGCCGCTCGACGTAGCGTTCGACACGACGATCGAACTCATGTTCGAGGAAACCATCCGTCCTGCATCGAGGAGACGACGATGAGTGCAAACCCGTATCTGTCCGGAAACTTCGCGCCGGTGACCGAGGAGCGGACCGCGTTCGACCTGCGCGTCACGGGGACGATTCCGCGCGAGCTGCGCGGCCGCCTGCTGCGGAACGGGCCGAATCCCGTCGTACCGCCAGATCCGGCCAAGTACCACTGGTTCTCCGGCAATGGCATGGTACACGGGCTGCGACTGCGCGATGGGCGCGCCGAGTGGTATCGCAATCGCTTCGTGCGCGACGACGATGTCGCCGCCGCGAAGGGTCTGCCGCTCGCCCCGGGTCCGCGCCACGGCATGGGCAGCGGTGTCGCCAACACCAACGTGATCAGTCACGCCGGCCGCACCTTCGCAATCGTCGAGGCCGGCGGGCTTCCGGTGGAGCTCAGCGACGAGTTGGAGACCGTCGGGTACTCGAACTTCGAAGGCACGCTGCCGGGCTCCTTCACGGCGCATCCGAAGCGCGACCCTGACACCGGAGAGCTGCACGCGGTCGTCTACTACTGGGAGTGGAACCATCTCCAGTACGTGGTGGTCGCTCGCGATGGCCGTGTGCGCAAGACGGTGAATGTTCCGGTGCCCGGAAAGCCGATGGTGCACGACTGCGCGATCACCGAGAACTATGTCGTGCTCTTCGACCTGCCCTGCACCTTCGACATCGACGTCGCCATGCAGGGTGCCTTCCCGTACGTCTGGAACGCGGACTACGGTGCGCGCGTCGGCCTGCTGCCGCGCGAAGGCGATGCCTCGCAGGTGCGTTGGCTCGAGGTTCCGCTCTGCTACGTCTTCCACCCGATGAACGCCCATGAGGCCGCGGATGGCCAGGTCGTGATGGATGTGTGTCGCCATCCGAAGATGTTCGATCGCGACCGCCTCGGGCCGAACGAAGGGCGACCGACGCTCGACCGCTGGGTGCTCGACCCGTCCTCCGGCAAGGTGAGCACGGAGTGCCTGGACGACCGCGGCCACGAGTTCCCGCGTCACGACGAGCGCCGCCTCGGCAAGTCGATCCGCTACGGCTACACCGCCGGGCTTGCCGATCATCTCGGCGTCGGCCCGATCTACAAGCACGACCTCGCGACGCGTACGAGCCAGGTCCGGATCGAAGGCAACGGACGTGCGTATCTCGAGCCGGTCTTCGTGCCGCGCACGCCGACCGCGGACGAGGACGACGGCTGGCTGCTCAGCTACGTCTACGACGCGCCGAGCGGCGGCGGCGAGGTGCAGATCCTGCATGCGCAGGATTTCACCGGCTCACCGATCGCGACGATCCACCTGCCGCAGCGTGTGCCGTTCGGCTTCCACGGCAACTGGGTACCCGACGCGGCGTAGCTTCAGCGGCCCTCGAAGTTCGGCGTGCGACCTTCCAGGAACGCCGTGACGCCTTCCTGGAAGTCGCGCGTGCGGAACAGCGGCAGCAGTTGCAGATAGACCTGGTGCACGTTCGACTCGAAGGTGTCTCCGAGGCCGAGTCGCATCATGCGTTTGATCGCCTGCACCGCGAGCGGCGCATTGCCCGCGATCTCGCCCGCGAGCGCGCGGACCTCCGTCTCGAATCGATCGTCGGGAACGACGCGGTTCACGAGCCCGAGTTCTAGACACTCCGCAGCCGGCAGCGTGCGACCGGTGAAGGCGATCTCGCACGCTTTTGCCCAACCGACCAGTCGCGGCAGGAGCCAGGTGCCGCCGCTTTCGGGAAGAACACCGCGCTTCGCGAAGCCCGGCGCGAACTTCGCCTTGTCGCTCGCAATGCGGATGTCGCAGCCGAGCGCGAGGTCCATGCCGTAGCCCGCGGCCGCGCCGTTGAGCGCGCAGATCGTCGGCTTGTCGACCTGGTGCAACACAATCGGCGGCGCGCTGCGCAGGTCGAAACGCGCGGGCATCGCGTCGTTGTCGCTGCCGATGCTCTTGCCCGCCGCCAGGTCCTTCAGGTCGAGCCCAGCGCAGAAGCCCTTGCCCGCGCCGGTCAACACGATCACGCGCACTGCGCGGTCCTGATCCGCCGCAACCAGCGCTGCCGAGAGCGCTTCGAGCATCGGCACCGAGATCGCATTCAGCCGTCCGGGACGGTTCAGCGTGATCGTCGCGATCGCGCCCTCGACGCCATAGAGCAGGTCGCTCATCGGAATCTCCTCGAGGAGAAAGGGGACGGTCCTCGCCGTGACCTGGCCGGGGACTCGAGGGACGGACCTTAGCGAGGCCTGTCCCTCCGCTCCTCCGCCCGTCCGCGCGGAGGACCGTCCCCTATCTCCCCGGCGTTTCCAATCATTACCGATGATAGACAGACAATGTCTCATTGTGTAATATGCGGCGATGTCGCGACGGTCGCCGCCTGCCAAGAGTTTCGTGCTCGATCTGCTCTCGACGCTGCGCCGCGGTGCGATGCCCGTGCGCGCGCTGGTGGAGTCGGCGGCGCTCTTTGGAATTGCCGGGGGCAGCGTGCGCGTTGCGCTCTCGCGATTGCTCGGCGCCGGCCTCGTCGAGCGCGACGAGCGCGGCCTCTACCGACTCGGGCGTGCGGCCGCGCCGGTGTCGGGGCGTGTCGCCACCTGGCGCGATCTGGATGCGCGGCTGCGGCCCTGGTCGGGCGGCTGGATCGGCGTCTTCGACGCGCGCACCGGGGCGACGCAGTCGCGCGCGTTGCAGCGGCGCAGCGAGCGCGCACTTCGCCTGTTGGGCTTTCGTCCGCTCACGCGTGGACTCGCCGTTCGACCGGACAATCTCGCGGGCGGCGTTGCGCGCGTGCGGGAAGAACTCGCCACGCTCGGGCTCGCGCCTGGCGCGGTCGTCTGCGAAGTGCGCGAACTCGATCCCGTCAGCGATGCGCGCGCCCGCAAGCTGTGGGACGCCGAGGAACTCGTCGCGAAGTATCGCCGCCATCGCCAGCAGCTCGACACGAGTACGCGGCGGCTGCGCGGTCGCGATGTCGAGGTCGCGATGGTCGAATCGTTCCGCATCGGCGGCGCGGTACTGCGACTACTCGCACACGATCCGTTGCTGCCCGAGCCGATCGTCGTCGCCACCGAACGCGCTGCACTCGTCGCTGCGATGCGTGACTACGACGCGATCGGTCGTGCGAGCTGGTCGGGATTCCTTTCCAGCCACGGTGTCCGCCACGGCAAGGCGCCCGCCGACACGCGCCAGGTTGCCCGGGGAGAACTTCGATGACGACCGCCAATCCGTCCCTCGCTGCGGCACCGCTGCCGGATCTCGACGCGAGTGCAAGGACCAACGAAGCCTGGCATGCGCGCTTCACGCGCGACGAAATCCAGGAACTGCTCGCCGTCGAGAGCTGGCGCGGCTTCGTTTCGATCGCGATCAACTGGGGGATCATAGCGGCCGCGTTTGCGCTAGTGGCCGTGTGGACCAATCCGCTCACCGTCGTCGCAGCACTGTGTCTGATCGGCGCGCGCCAGCTCGGTCTCGCGGTGTTGATGCACGAGGCATCGCATCGCTCGCTGCTGCGCGACAAGCGCTGGAACGACAGCGTCGGCAACTGGCTCTGCGCGTATCCGGTCTGGTCCGACCTTCACCCGTATCGCGGCTACCACCTGCAGCACCACGCGAAGACGTGGACGAAGGACGATCCCGACATCGGCCTCGTGCTGCCGTTCCCGATCACGCGATCGAGCCTGCGACGGAAGTTCTGGCGCGATCTCTCCGGACAGACCGGCCGCAAATTCGCGCGTGGCGCATGGAAGCGGTCGATCGCGCGCTGGAACGTCGGTGGTGAACACGCACGCCGCGCGTTCGTCGGCGTGGTTGCGACGAACGCATTGCTCTTCGCGCTGCTCGCCGCGCTCGGCCATCCGCTGCTCTACTTGCTGTGGGTGGGCGCATGGCTCACCACCAACACGCTCGTGACGCGGATCCGTTCGATCGCCGAGCATGCGATGGTGCCGGATCCGTCGGATCCACTGCGCAACACCCGCACCACGCTTGCAACCTGGTGGGAGCGACTGCTGCTCGCGCCGAATCGCGTGAACTACCACCTCGAGCATCACCTGCTGATGACGGTCCCGCACTACAAGCTCCCGCGGCTGCACCGCATGCTCGACGAGCGCGGTCTGCTCGATGGTGCGCTCGTCACACGCGGCTATCGCGCCGTCCTCGAGCGCGCCGCGTCGAAGCCCGAAGGCAGCGTGGCCGCGGCTCCCAACTCCGACGTTCGCGTTCCGCCGTTCTGATCGGTATCAATCCCCCCGCCCAAAGCTCCGAGTTCCTTTCCCGCGTAGCGAGCCATCGGCGAGCGGCGAGCTTCATGAGGACGATTCCCGCGTAGCGAGCCATCGGCGAGCGGCGAGCTTCATGAGATGAAATGAGGTGAACATGTCCGATCCCTTCCGTGGCCGCGTGGCCGTGATCACCGGTGGCGCGGGCGGCATCGGCTTCGCGATGGCCGAGGCGTTCGCGGCACGCGGCGCGAAGATCGCGCTTGCCGATCTCGACGAGGCGGCAATGGAAGCGCGCGCCAAGGTGCTGCGCGAACGCGGGACCGAGGTGCTCTGCGTTCGCACCGATGTGACGCAGCGCGCCAGTGTGAACGCGCTCGCCGATCGCGTGTTCCAGGATTTCGGCGCCGCACACGTCGTCTGCAACAATGCCGGCATCGCGATCGCGGGTCCGCTGCTCCAGATGACCGAAAAGGACTGGCGCCTCACGATGGACATCGACTTCTGGGGCGTCGTGCACGGCGCCCTCGCCTTCGCACCGCGCATGATCGAGCAGAAGCAGGGCGGTCACGTACTCAATACCGCGTCGATGGCGGGACTCGTCGGAATGTCGTGGCTCGGCGTCTACTGCGCGGCGAAGTTCGCGGTGGTGGGTTTCACCGAGTCGCTGCGACGCGAGCTCGAAGCGCACGAGATCGGCGTCTCGGTGTTGTGCCCGATGATCGTTGCGACCGAGATCACCGCGAACTCGATGCGGATGAGAGGGGCAAGTGCCGGCGCAGTCGGCGCGCGCAGCCAGGTGGAGGTGCCCAAGCCCGCCGCGGCGCCCGATCAACCGCCGGCAGGCGCGCTACAGGGCGGCGTGATCGGAGCCGCCGAAGTCGCGATCCGCGTCGTGCGCGGCATCGAACGCAACGATCTCTACATCCTCACCCACCCCGAACAACGCGAATTGCTTCGCCGTCGCGCCGCCCGCCTCGACGAAGCCGCGCAGTGGTGAGCGGCCTCGTGAACTCGCCGCTCGCCGTTGGCTCGCTACGCGGGAGCGCTAGGCGGGACGCCAGCCGGCCGGGAGGCTGACGATGAGGACGGTGCTTTCGCTGTTGCGGAGGATGTACTCGACGCCGTAGCCGAGGAACGGTCGCTCGGAGAGCTGGCGCAGATTGGCGGGCAATACGATCAGATCGGCGCCGGCTTCGCGCGAGAGCGACAGGATCTCGCGCGGCGCCGAGATGCCGATGCGAATCGCCGCCTGCGGCTCGACGCCCATCTCGCGCGCGAGCGTCTGCGCCTCGTCCATCACGCTCCGCGCGAAGCCCCAGGGCGCATCGGCCTCGCTCTCGGTCTGGCCGCCATCGCGCTGCCACTCGTAGCGCGAGTACAGGATCTCCTCGCCCGGCACCGGCGTCTTCACGACGTGCGCGAGCAGCACCTCGCTGCCGAGGCGTTTGGCAATCCCGAACGCCACCTCCTGCGCGGCGCGGCCCGGCAACGTCGCGATCGCTGGTACCAGCACCCGCTCGAAATGCGGGACCTCGCCCGCCGCCAGCAGCACGCCGCGGCGGACCATCAGCACCGGAACCGGGCTGGCCGCGAACAGTCCATCGACGAACGGCGACACCATGCGCCCGGCGCTGCGCTCATTGCTCGCGCCCACGACGATCGCGCCATACCCGACGAGTGCCGCCTGTTCGAGAACCGCGGGGAGCGGATCTTCGTTCCGCGAGTGCACGTGATCGGCGGGCTTCTTCTCGATCATCGAGAGCACGCGTTGCAGGTCCGAGGCCGGGAGGCCGCGTCCCGCCGAGAACACCGTGACCTTCGTTCCCTCAGGCCACGCGAGATCGAGGATGCGCGCGGCGAGCAGCGAGTTCGAACCGCCGCGCGTCGGCAACAGCACGCGACCCGTTCTGACCAGCAGGTTCTGGCCGTGGATACGCTCGCGCGCGAGGCGCTCCTGTTCTTCTCCGCCGCCCTGCCAGCTGCGCGCGATCGCGCGTAGCGCCGGCGGCGCCATCATCGAAGTCGCCATCGCGATCAACACGATGATCGTGTACGACGCTTGATTGAGTATGCCCGCGCCGAGTCCTACCGTGGCGACGACGATCTCGACGGCGCCGCGTGCGTTCAGTGCGGCGCCGAGCGCGAGACCTTCGAGCGTATGCAGGCCGGCGACTCGCGCACCCAGGAACGCACCGAAGAACTTCGCCGAGGTGGCCGCCGCGAACACCACGAGCGCCCATTTGAGCACGACCGGATCGGCGAGCGAAGACAGATCCGCGCGCACGCCCGCGCTCGCAAAGAAGAGCGGAGCGAAGAATGCGCTCGTGAGCGTCTCGATGCGCGGAAAGGTGTCCGCGGACTGATAGCGCGAGCGGCCGAGCAGTACGCCCGCAACGAAGGTGCCGAAGATCGCTTCGAGGCCGAGCGCATGCGTACAGGCGCCCGCCAACAGCACGATCAGCAGGCTGGTCGCGACGGCGCCGGAGACGCCGGCGCCGCGTCGCATCACCGCGCGCAGTGCAGCATCGACCAGCCGTTGTCCGACGATGAACGCGGCGACCAGGACCAGCGCCGCCGCCGCAAAGCGGCCCATGACGGTGCCGACCCCGAAGCTTCCCGAGCGCGCCGCCCCGGCGATGGCACCGAGCAGCACCCAGCCGACGACGTCGTCGGCGGTCGCCGCGGCGAGCGTGATCTGCCCGAAGTTGCGCCGCATCAGATCGAGTTCGACCAGGATGCGCGCGATCACCGGTAGCGCGGAGATCGACAGCGCCGTCGCGATGAGGAGCGCAAAGAGCAGGCGTGTCGTCTCGCTGCCCACCAACTCTGTTGGCAGTGCCATGCCGACGCCGAAACCGGTCGCGAACGGAATCACCTGCGCGAAGACGGCGACCAGCGCCGCCGCGCGGCCGAGCCGCTTCACCAGCGCCAGGTCGGTTTCGAATCCCGTGATCAGCACGAGCAACGCGACGCCGATCCATGCAACGCCCTGGAGCAACCCTTGCTGGCGCGGATCGTCCGGGAAGAGCCAGGCGTAGGCATCCGGCGAGATCGCGCCGAGTACCGACGGCGACAGCAACAGACCGGCCGCGAGGGCACCGACCACGGGCGGCTGACCCACGCGGCGCGCGAGCGCACCGAGCGCGTGCGCCGCCGAGAGCAGCACGAGCAGCTGGATCCAGAAGATGAGCAGGTGGTCGGTCACGGGGCGCGCAACGTATCAGCCGGCGCGAGCCTGCGCAGGACGCGGCTCCAACGAGACACGACTCGCTTGCGGCATCGATCGAAATGCCGGCCAGGTGCGGCCCGCCTCGGGTCGCCATAGGCTGCCTGCTCCCCAGCGCCCCGCGCGGCCGCGGGAACCAGGAGAATCGATGGGCTGGCAGGCGTGGCTCACGCTGGTCGTGGTCATTGCGATGTTCATCGCGATGGTGCGCGGCCTCGCGCATCCCGCCGTGGCGATTCTATCCGCGGTGATCGCGCTGCTGGTCGCCGGTGTGATCGACGCGAGGCAGGCCTTCTCCGGCTTCTCGAACGCCGCGCCGATCACGGTGGCCGCGCTCTACGTGCTGGCCCGCGCCGTCGAGGACACCGGAATCCTGCGCCCGCTCGTCGCCGCAGCGCTCGGCGAAGGTCGCGGTGAGCGCGTGAGCCTGCTGCGACTGTGCTTCCCATCGGCGGCGGCGTCGGCGTTTTTGAACAACACCCCGATCGTCGCGATGCTGATGCAGCCGGTGTCCGAGTGGGCCGAGGCGCGCGGCATCTCACCCTCGCGCTTCCTGATGCCGCTCTCGTTCGGCGTGATCCTCGGTGGCGTCGTGACCACGATCGGAACGTCGACCAATCTGGTCGTGTCGGGTCTACTCGAGAACGCTGGCCAGGCGCCGCTTGGGCTCTTCGAGATCACGCACGTCGGGCTGCCGATGGCGGTGGTGGGGATCCTGTTGGTGGCGATCACGGCGCCGCTGCTGCTCCCCGTTCGCAGTACCCCGCGCCGCGACCTGCGTTCCGCCGAACGCGATTTCGTGGTGCGCATGGTCGTCGACCCCGCCGGCCCGATCGCTGGCAAGACAGTCGAAGCGGCCGGACTGCGCCATCTCGAAGGCGTGTTCCTCGTCGAGATCGAACGCGGCGGCGATCCGATCGCGCCGGTGGCGCCGACTACGGTGCTGCATGTGGGCGACAACCTGCTCTTCGTCGGGCAGGCGCGTTTGATCCTCGACCTGCGCAACCGGGCGGGCCTGGTTTCCGCCGAAACGCCTCACCTGGAAGAGCTGGAGACGCCCGAGCACCGCTTCTTCGAGGCCGTCGTCGGCGCCAACTCCTCGCTACTCGGCCGGACACCGAAACAGGTCGGCTTCCGCGGTCGCTACCAGGCGGCCATCGTCGGCGTGCATCGCGAGGGCCAACCGGTCGTCGCAAAACTCGGCGAGGTGCGACTGCGGCTCGGCGACACCTTGCTGCTGCTCGCCGACTCGAGTTTTCGCGAGCGCTGGCGCGATCGCCCGGACTTCCTCGTGATCACGCCGCTCGACGGCGGTGCGGCGCCGTCGCCGGTCGCGCGCGGCAAGGCGCTGTGGGTGGCTGCGATCGGGATCGGCGTCGTCGTGCTCGCGGGCAGCGGGCTGTTGCCGATCCTGCAGGCATCGCTGATCGGCGCGGTGCTGCTCGTCGCGACCGGCACGATCAGCGCTCGCACCGCCCGCGATGCGGTCGAAATCGACGTGCTCGTCGTGATCGCGGCGTCGTTCGGGCTCGGCGCGGCAATCGAGGCATCCGGCCTCGCGGCGAGCCTGGGACGCGCGATCGTCGAGGTCTTCAGCGGGCTCGGCTGGCGTTTCGTGCTGTTCGGGATCGTCGCCGCAACGGTGCTGCTGACCGAGTTCATTTCGAACAACGCCGCCGCCGCGCTGATGTTCCCGATCGCGATGGCGACCGCGAACCAGGTCGGCGCCGATCCGCGCGCGTTCGCGATCGCGGTCGCGATCTCGGCTTCGAACTCGTTCCTGACGCCCATCGGGTATCAAACCAACACGATGGTCTACGGGCCGGGCGGGTACCGCTTCAGCGACTACGTGCGGCTGGGTGCGCCGCTGACGATCGCGTCGGTGCTGACGGTGGTGTTCACGGCCTGAGGAACGCGCTCGGGAGCCGGGATCGACGTGCCGACACGCTCGCGCTGCTGCTTGCGGATCAACATCAAGTTGCGCACGTAGACGATGCAGTTCGGCAGATAGGCCAGCGTGAAGACGGGATCGCGCTTGTGGACCGCGTAGAGCAGCAGCACGACGGATCCAGCGATCGATAGCCACCAGAACATCGTCGGGATGTAGCTGCGACCCGCCCGCTCGGAAGCGATCCACTGCACCATGAAGCGCGAGAAGAAGAGCGCGTTCCCGAGAAAGCCGATCGCGAGCCAGAATCTGGAATCGTGCCAATCCATAGGCGGGCAAGTTAGTCGCCGCAGCGAGGAGTCGCCGCCCCGATCCCCCTGGGTGGCCGGATCGTAATCGACAGCGCTGCCGGGCAAAGCCCCCAATCTCGCGCTCGACCCGCGTCAGGCTCTGGTATTGTGAGCCGCCTTTTCATGCCGAGCGGAGGTGGCGATGCGACGGTTGTGCGGAATCGGTTCCCGGGGACGCGGTGGGATCGGGCTCGGCGGGCTGGCGCTCGCGCTGCTCGTCGCGAATGGAGCCCAGGCGGATGTGCCCTTTCCGACCTGCGCCGCCGCCGGCTGTTCCGACGCCGCCGACTTCGGCAGCTATCTCTTCATTGCGCCGGGCGCGTTCCCGAACGACTACAACCCGAACGGCGGCGAGGCATGGAAGTTCGCGCCCGAAACGGGCATGGACATCGAAGGTGCCTGGGAGCGAACGACCGGCCGACCCGACGTCGCGGGCGCGATTCTCGACAGCGGCATCATCTGGGACAGACGGGACGTCACGCGCACGGTATTGCTCAACGCAGACGAACTGCCGGTGTCGAGCGGCTGCACGTCGCAGGATTGCGACGGCAATGGATTCGTCTCGATCGACGATTTTGCGGACGCCTGTACCGCCGACCTGAACGGCAACGGATTTTGCGACGGCCAGGACCTGATCCTCTTCTATGCGGACGGCGTCGATGACGATGGCAACGGCTTCGTCGACGACATCGCCGGTTGGGATTTCCTCGAGAACGACAACGATCCCGACGACGACGTCGACTACGGTCACGGCAGCGGCGAGGCGGGCGACCAGTACGCCGAAGCGAACAACGGCGGCGGCACGCCGGGCTTCGCGCCGAGCTCGTTCTTCCTGCCGTTGCGCGTCGGCGATTCGTTCGTCGCCGACGATGGCAGCTTCCTGCAAGCCGTCGTGTACGCCGTCGATCGCCACGTCGACTTGATCTCGGAAGCGCTCGGCTCGATCAACGCGAGTGACAGCGGTCAAGCGGCGGTCGGCTACGCATATCGCCGCGGCATCCCGATCATCGCGAGCGCCGCCGACGAAGAGAGCCGACACCACAACGCGCCGGCCAACTACGACCACATGATCTGGGTCAACTCGGTCAAGAACGGCGACGGGCTGGTGATCGACAAAGAGGCCAACGGCTTCGAGCTGCTCAACGGCTGCACCAACTACGGCGGCAAGGCGTGGGTGGCGATCCCGTCGTCGTCGTGTTCCTCGGAGGCGACCGGGCGCGCGGGCGGGCTCACCGCGCTGCTGATCTCGCATGCGAAGAACCAGATCGACCGCGGACTGTTCACACCGTATCCCGGCACCGGCACGCCGTTCTCCGCCGAAGAGGTGCGCCAGTTGCTGCGCGCGTCGGCACGCGACGTCGATCAGTCGGCGGCTCCGTTCCTCGAGCCGACCGCCAATGGCAACCTGCTCGCGGTGCTGCTCTCGGCGCCCGCGCGCGGCCTGTACTTCGGGTCGAGCCAGTATCCGACCCAGGCCGAGTGGGATCAGTTCACCGGCTACGGTCGCCCGAATGCACCGACGCTGTTCGATCTCGTCACCGACACCACAATCCCGCCCGAAGTCGACCTCTCCGGAAGCGTGCGCTGGTTCGACATCATCGACCCGGTGCGCACGCCGAGCTTCGACGTGCGCGGCTCCGCGCGCGCGCTGCGCGCCGGCAACAACTTCGACTGGACGCTCGAGGTCGGCTGCGGGATCCAGCCGCAGGACTACGTACAGATTGGATCGGGATCGGGCGACGGCGCCGCGATCGATGACGAGGTGCTCGTCGGCTGGGCGTCGGGCGAAACCGCGACGAGCTGCGGCTTCGATCCGACGCAGCCGATCGATGGACCGGACGTGGACGCCCATACCGTCACGCTGCGGCTGCGCGTGCGGGACACCTTCGGCAATCTCGGCGAGGACCGCCGCACCGTCGCGATCCACAGCGACCCGACGCTGCGCTTCGCGCCGATCCACCTGCCAGGCTCGGGCGAGAGTTCGCCGGCGCTGGTCGATGTGAACCGCGACGGTGTCCTCGACATCGTGCAGTCGGGTGGCGACGGCGCCGTGCACGCGCTCGACGGTGCGACCGGAAACGAACTGCCGGGCTTCCCCGCCCACACGAATGCGCTGCCGGTCCATGCGTCGCCAGCGTTCTCGAGCGGCGACGTGTCGCTCCCGCACGAAGCGGTGATCGGCGCCGCGGCCGCCGACGACATCGACGGCGACGGGCGCGCCGAGATCGTGGTCGCCTCGATCCTCGGCCGGCTCTACGTCTTCGACGACCACGGGCAGATACGCGCCGGTTTCCCGGTCGCCACCGACCCGAACCTGTCGCTGCCGGTGAATCGAAACCGACTGAACGACATGCTGCGCGGCTTCGCTTCCGCACCGGTGCTCGCGAACCTCGACGCAGCCGGTCAGAACACAGCGCTCGAGATCGTCGCGAGCGCGCTCGACGGCAACCTCTACGCGTGGCGCGCGAACGGCGCGCCGGTGACCGGCTTCCCGGTGCGGCTCGCCGATCGCGCAAAGGTGTCGATCGACCCCGCGACAGGCAAGGCCACGCCGCTCGCCGGTGTCGATGCGCGCGAACGCGCTGCCAAGAGCCTCTCGTCGCCCGCGATCGGCGACCTCGACGGCGACGGTCGCCCCGAGATCGTGGTTGCGACCAACGAGGAGTACGGCAACGAGCTGAATGGCTTCGCGATCGAGTCGCGGCTCTTCCGCAGTCTCGCCGGGCTGCTGGGCAGCGCCGACATCGACGAGTTCTCGGTCGATACGCAAGGTCGCGTCTACGCGGTGAAGCCGGACGGCAACGCGGCCGCGGACGGACCTTTCGTGGCGGGCTGGCCGGTGAAGGTGCCACTGCTCACGCCCGGCGTGCTGCCGACGGTCGGAACGGGCACCCCGGGCTCGCCGGCGATCACCGACATCGACGGCAACGGCAGCGTGCGCGTCGCGATCTTCGGCATGATCGGCCCGGTGATGTTGCTGAAGCCGGACGGGACAGCGTCGCTCGGCAGCATCAACGGCGCGCCACGCGCGCTCGCGATCGACTTCCCTGGCGGCTTCCCGACGATTCCTGCGACTGCCGGATCACCCGATGCGCCGTTCTTCGCGGCGCTCGGCGCGGGCGCATTCGGTGACATCACCGGCGACGGACTGCCCGAGTACGTCGCGCCGACCGGCGGCCTGCGCAAGCTCTTCGACATCGTTGCGCCGGCGCAGCAGGGGCAGCTCCCGGACGCGGACTCCTTCGTCGAGGACGGCGTGTTTGCGCATCACCAGATCACGGCGTGGAACCCGCGGACCGGCGCGCTCGTGCCGGCCTTCCCGCGCGTGATGGAAGACATGCAGTTCATCGGGAGCCCGGCGCTCGCAGACGTCGATGGCGACGGCGTGGCCGAGGCGATCAATGGCAGCGGTGCGTACCTGGTCCGCGCATATCGCGCGGACGGCTCGGAGCCGGCGGGCTGGCCGAAGTTCACGCATGGCTGGCACCTCTCTTCGGCGACACCGGGGGACGTGGATGGCGATGGCAACGTCGAAATCGTCGCGACCACGCGCGAGGGCAACCTGTTCGTATGGGACACGCCCGCGGCTGCCACGGAGGCAGCGCTTCCGTGGGCCGGCTACGGCCGTGATCGCCGCAACACCAAGAACGGGATGTCGGGCGTATCGAACCTGGCTGCGGCCGCGGATCCGCTCGCAGGTCTCGGCTGGGCCCTCGAGACGATCCGGACCGATCTCACGACACTGGCGTCGGTACTGCAGCCGCCCGAGTCGACGCTGCTCGCGGGCTCGCCTGCGCCGTTCCTGATTCCGCGCGCGCTCGGTCACATCGGTCGCAGCAACGAGCTGAAGACGTCGAAGACGCTCCGCGGCATCGAGTGGGGCCTGCGGCTTCCGCCGGAGCCGATTGCCGCTCTCGAGCCGCTGCACGCGCGCTTCACCGATGCCGTGCGGGCGACGCTGGAACGCGAGATCGCCGCGACCCACTGCGCCGCCACCGACACCGCCTGCAAACGGAAGCTGATGAAGGCCGAGTTCTGTCTGTGGCTCGGCGACAACGTCATCGACACCGACCCCAGCGACGGCATCCGCTACTGGTCGCTCGGCATCGCCGTCTTCTAGAAGCAGAGGGGCCCGCTAGACTGCGCAGATGGCGAAGGTTTCCGAGTCTGCTGTTCTCGACGCGTTGCGACCGATCATCGATCCGGACTTCGGGCGCAGCATCGTCGAGTTGGGGTTCATCAAGAATCTGCACATCGACGATTCGCGGGTCGCGTTCGAGATCGAACTGACGACGCCGGCGTGCCCCGTCAAGGCCGAGTTCGAGAAGGCGGCGCGCCTGCGCGTCGGTGCCGTGCCCGGCGTGACGGCCGTCACGGTGACGATGACGTCGAACACGCGCGGCCGCGCGGCAGCGGCGGGCGCCGCGCAGCAACCGCAGGGCGACGTGCTCCCGGGCGTCGCCAATGTGATCGCCGTCGCGTCGGGCAAGGGCGGCGTCGGCAAGAGCACCGTCGCGGTGAACCTCGCACTGGCTCTCCGCGAGATGGGCGCGCGCGTCGGACTGATGGACGCCGATGTCTATGGCCCCTCGCTCCCGCTGCTCACCGGCGTGACCGGCCGCCCGCAGACGCGCGACAAGAAGATCATCCCGAATCAGGGCTACGGCCTGATGCTGATGTCGATGGGTTTTTTCGTCTCCGACGATTCCCCGGTGATCTGGCGCGGACCGATGGTGCACGGCTTGATCCGCCAGTTCTTGACGGACGTCGAGTGGGGCGAACTCGACTACCTGATCGTCGACATGCCGCCCGGCACTGGCGACGCTGCATTGACGCTCACCCAGCAGGCGCCGCTCGCCGGCGCGGTGATCGTCACGACCGCCAACGACCTCTCGCTCGTCGATGCACGCAAGGGCCTAGCGATGTTCGAGAAGGTCAGCGTGCCGGTGCTCGGCATCGTCGAGAACATGTCGTTCTTCACGCCGCCCGATCTGCCCGATCGCAAGTACTACATCTTCGGCAAGGGCGGCGGCGCACGTGTCGCGGGCGAACTCGGCGTCGATTTCCTCGGCGAGGTGCCGATCGACCCGCGCGTCGTCGAAGGTGGCGATCAGGGCAAGCCGATCCTGGCGTATGCGCCCGACTCGCCGCCCGCCGTCGCGCTGCGCGAGATCACCGAGAAGATCGTCCGCAAGCTCGCCGTGCTCGGCGAAGAAACCCCGAAGGTCGCCGACGCGAACATCACGTGGGTCTGAAGAGGGGCCGGGCGTCCGGTTTTTTTTTTTTAGGTGGTTTGGGGGAAGCGACGCCCGTCGTTGGAATCGTTCCATCTTTCGAGCCATGCCGTGGCGGGCGCCATTGCCTAACAAGCGATTACACAACAGGTTGTAGCATATACGCACCCAGACAGGCGGCGGGCGTTTTGACACAAACCCAATCAAATAAAGATAGATAGAGATATATCGCACCCTTGACTACCGGGAGCCCGAC
>JANLTC010000200.1:0-2356 GCA_031362725.1 Deltaproteobacteria bacterium
CGCACGCGCCGTGATCGCGGAGAGTCCGTTCTATCCGGAAGGCGGCGGACAGGTCGGCGATGCAGGGACGCTGCGCGACGCGGCCGGACGATGGCGATTCATCGTCGAGGACACGCGACGCATCGGACCAGTCGTGGTGCACCTCGGTCGGTCCGAGGGTTCCGCGCCCGTTGGACGCCGCGTCGTCGCGGAAGTCGATGTCACGCGCCGTGACCGGACGCGCAAGCACCACACGGCGACGCACCTGATGCACAAGGCGCTGAAGGAAGTGCTCGGCGAGCACGTCGGTCAGCAGGGCTCGTACGTCGGCCCCGATCGATTGCGCTTCGACTTCACGCACCCGCGTGCAGTCACTTCCGAAGAGATCGAGAAGATCGAACGCATCGTGAACGAGCGCGTCTTCGAGAACGCGGCCGTCAAGACGACGGTCGAAGAGCTCGACGCAGCCAAAGCCCGCGGCGTCGTCGCCATGTTCGGCGAGAAGTACGACGCGAAAGTGCGCGTGCTCGACGTCGGCGGCTGGTCGCTAGAACTATGCGGCGGAACGCACGTCCGCGCGGCCGGCGACATCGGTCCGTTCGTGATCACGCTCGAGCGCGCGATCTCCGCCGGCGTGCGCCGCATCGAGGCGGTGACCGGCCCCGCCGCGGTCGAAGAGATCCAGCGTCAACGTCGACTCATCACCGGCACCGCGCGTCTCTTGAAGACCGCGCCGGAGGAGATCGAGTCGCGCATCGAAGCGCTGCAGGCGCAGGTCAAGGAAGCGAAGAAGAAGGGCGCGACGTCGTCTGCTGGCGGCATCAGCGCCGCGCTCGAGACGGTGACGAGCGGCCTCAAGATCGCGCACGGCATCTCGTTCGGCGTCTTCGACTTGCCCGACCTCGATCAGAAGTCCCTGCGCGACCTCGCCGACAAGCTGAAAGGTTCGGTCCCGACGCTCGCGCTCTCCCTGTTCGGCCGCGAGGGCGAACGCGCTCCGCACGTCCACGTCGTTCAGAACCTGCCCGCCGCCGCGAAGCTCGGCGCGGGCGAGCTCGCGAAGCTCGCCGTCGCGTCCGTCGGCGGTGGGGGAGGCGGCAAACCCGACCTGGCGCAGGGGCAGGGCACCGATCCGGCCGCCGTCGGGGCGGCCATCGCGGCTCTCTCCGCGGCGATCGAGCAGGGCATCGCGCGCCTGTGACTCACGCGCCCTCCCCGTCCGTGGTGCCTCCGTGGGCATCGTCGATCCGATCTTCGCGTTGACATCGAACTCGTACTGCGGCTAGCATCCCGCGCTTCCAAATCGCGACTTCGCCGCGAGAAACGACCATGCCGAATCCCAAACGCCGACACTCCAAGCACCGCAAGCGGATCCGCCGCTCGCACGACGCCCTGACGGTCACCGTCGTGAACCACTGCCCGCGATGCAGCGCCGCTGTCCGCACGCACCGCGTGTGCGACAACTGCGGCTACTACGGCTTCGAGAAGGGTGGCCAAAAGGGCACCGAAGTCGTCGCCAAGGAAGAGGTCTAGGTCCTCCCGGCTAACGGGCCCGCATGCTCGCTACGCGCATCGCCCTCGATGTCATGGGCGGAGATCGCGCGCCCGACGCAATCTTGCGCGGCGCGCTGGCGGCGTGTTCGCCGCTCGGCAAGCTGCGCATGGCGCCCGAGCGCCTGCTTCTTGTAGGTGACGAGAAGCTCATCCGCTCGCGCCTTGCGGAACTCGGCGGTGATCCCGGTTTCGCGCTGCGCCACACGACGCAGGTGATCGGCATGGGCGAGTCGCCCGCCGCTGCGCTGCGCTCCAAGCCCGACTCGTCGATCAGCGGGATGATCGCCGCGACGCGCGAACGTCAGGCTGGCGCTGCGGTCAGCATGGGCAACACCGGCGCCGTCGTCGGCGCGGCCACGCTCGGCCTCGGCACGCTGCCCGGAGTTCGCCGGCCCGGCATCGCGGTGACCATCGATCTCACTGGACACCCGCTCACGCTGCTCGACATGGGCGCAAACATCGCGCCGAAGCCCGAGCACCTCTTCCAGTACGGCGTGATGGGCAGCATCTACACGCGCGATTGCCTCGGAAAGGCGAAGCCGCGCGTCGGGCTCCTCAACATCGGCGAGGAGGAGTCGAAAGGTACCGACGTCCTCAAGGCGACGTGGCAGCTCTTGAAGCAATCGCCGCTCGATTTCGTCGGCAACCTCGAAGGCAACGATCTCTTCCTCAACAAGGCCGAGGTCGTCGTCACCGACGGATTCACCGGCAACGTCGTGCTCAAGCTCATGGAAGAGTTCGCGGCGTTCATGCTGAAGCTCTCGATAAGCGAGCTCGCCGCGCAGGGCATCCGCGGCGCGCCCGAAGCGCTGTCACGCGTCAA
>JANLTC010000149.1:0-5012 GCA_031362725.1 Deltaproteobacteria bacterium
GGATCGGAACGGCCCGGAACGCGTTCCCGCGTAGCGAGCCGCAGGCGAGCGGCGAGATTCACAAGGCCGTTCCCGCGTAGCGAGCCGCAGGCGAGCGGCGAGATTCACAAGGCCGGCGGCTCGGGCTCGACGGGAGCGGACGCTTCGAACACCGATGAGCGGCGATAGACGTCGCCCAGCTCGTCGACGAAGACCTTCACGACGGCGGCGCCCGGCACCGCGATCAGCAGGCCGAGGAAGCCGAAGAGATCGCCGCCGATCAGCAGTGCGACGATCACCACGGCGGGATGCAAGCCGACGCTCTGGCCGACGATGCGTGGTGTCAGCACGAAGCCTTCGAGCATCTGGCACACGGCGTACCAGCCGAGCACCGCACCGAGGTGCCAGTCGAAGCCGAACTTGAGGATCGCGAGTGCCGTCGCCGTCGTGACCGCGACGGCGCCGCCCAGATACGGAACCAATGCGAGCACGCCTGCGACGAGGCCCACGCCGACCGCGAGGTCGATGCCGATGATCGTGAAGCCGGTCGCGTAGAGCACGCCGAGCGATGCGGCGACCAGCATCTGTCCGCGCAGGAAGCCTGACACAAGGCGGTCGACGGTGCGCGCCTTGTCGAACACGTAGTCGCGGTGGCGCGGCGGCACCCACATCCCGATGCGCGCGACGAGCGTGTCGAAGTCGACGAGCAGGTAGTACGCGAGGATCGGAATCACCAGCAGCCCGACCAGCGCGCCGAGCGAGCCGGTGAGCGTCGCGAACGCGCCGGTGAGCAGCTTGCGCGCCGACTCCACCGGCAGCGGAATCGCGCCGCTGCGCACGCTCCCGATCAGGTCCTCGAAGCTGTGCGGCAGTTGGATGCCGAAGCGCTGCTCGATGCTCGGAATCGCCACCGTGACGAGGCGGTCGAGGTAGTCGGGCATCCGCTCGGTGAGCGCACTCACTTCGCGCTGGAGCTTCGGCAACACGAACAGGATCCCGCCGAGGAAGACGCCACCCACCAGCCCGAGCAGCACGAAGATCGCGATGCTGCGCCCCACGCGGTGCACTTCGAAGCGGTCGATGATCGGATCGAGCAGGTAGGCGATCACGAACGCGGCCGCGAGCGGCGTCAGCGCTCCCTTCATCACGAAGAAGAGCGCGAACACGAGGGCTGCGACGACCGCGCCGACGATCGCGCGACGCGCAGCGCGCGCTACGAAGTCGCGATCCGAGTCGCGGGCCGGATCGCGATCGGCCTCTCGAGCGGACGCGCGTTCCGGCTCTGCCCCCATGCGGCGCAGGCTACCACTGTGCAATCCTCCGCGCGCCGTGCATCCCATCTTGTTCCGCATCGGAAGCTACGAGGTCCCGAGCTACGGCGTCGCACTCACGCTGGCGTTTGCGATTGGCATCTGGGTCGCGCGGCGGCGCGCACGCGCGCGCGGCATCGACGAAGAGAGCGTGATCGACGTCTGCATGCTGATCCTGGTGACTTCGATCCTCGGTGCGCGCTTGCTCTGGGTCGCGACACACACCGAGCAGTTCCGGCCGCCGTACGGCAGCTGGGTCGACGCGCTGAACCCGTTTCGCGGCGGCTCGTATGTCGGATTCGGGGGCCTCTCGGTGCTCGGCGGCGTCGTGCTCGCCACGCTTTCGGCGTTGGCCTTCATGCGTTGGAAGGGGCTGCCCGTGCTGCGCACGGCCGACGTGCTCGCGCCGTCGGTTGCGCTCGGCCAGGGCATCACGCGGATCGGCTGTCTGCTGAACGGTTGCTGCTTCGGGTTGCCGTGCGACACGTGGTTCTGCCTGCGATTTCCCGGCGGAAGCCCGGCGGACCTGGCGTTTCACGATCACGCCGTACACGCGACCCAGCTCTACTCCTCGGCGGCGGGATTCGCGTCGTTCGTCGTGCTCTCGCTGCTGCTGCGACGCCGCTGCTTCGACGGCGCGGTCTTCGGCGCGTTCCTGGTCCTGATCAGCGTCGAGCGCCTGCTGCTCGATCTGGTGCGCCACCAGGATCCTTCGGTGGTGTGGTTCCAGATCGGCGGCAGCGACTTCGGCGCGAACCAGGGCGTCAGCGTCGTGCTGCTGGTCGTCGGGATTGCCGTGCTCGCGACGCTCGCCTCGCGTCGCCCCCGCTCGCAGACGGCGTGACCGCGCGCGCAGCCTGGGCGGCAAGGCGACAGACGTGAAGGTGTTGGTGATCGGCAATCCGGCGGCCGGCAGCGGCCGCGGCCGCGATCGCACGGCGCGCCTCATTCGCGCGCTCGAAGCGCGCGGTCACGCGGTCGAACTGTTTGCCACGCGCGCAGCGGGCGACGCGCGCCGTTGCGTCGCGGAGCGCGAGGGCAGCGTCGATCGCATCGTCGCGGCGGGTGGTGACGGCACGCTCAACGAAGTCGTGAACGGCCTCGCCGATCCGAGCGCCACACCGATCGCGCCGCTCGCGCTCGGCACCGCCAACATGCTGGCGGGTGCGCTCGGTGTACCGCGCGATCCCGACGCGTTGGTGTCGGTCGTCGAGCGTGGTGCGCTGCGGCGCATCGACATGGGCTGCGTTGGTACTACGCGCTTCCTCGGTGTCGTCGGCGTCGGCTTCGATGCGGTGGTGACCGAGGAAGTCCGCGCGACGCGCCGCGGTCCGCTCGGCTACGCAGGCTACACGCTGCCGATCTTCCGCGCACTGCGCCGCTACGAAACACCACGGCTTTCGGTTCGTCTCGACGGCGGCGACCCCATCGCGTGCGGCTTCGCAATCATTGCGAACCTGCCCAACTACGGCGGCCTCTTCGCCGTGACGCCCGACGCGCGTACCGACTCCGGCCACCTCGATCTGTGCCTCTTCCGCAACGGTACGATCGGTGGTCTCGTCAGCATCGTCTGGCCCGCGTGGCGCGGCACGCTCGCGAAACGCGACGATGTAGTCGTCACCACGGCGACGCAGATCGCGATCGAGTCGGTCGGCCCGAAACCCGTATCGGTGCAAGTGGACGGCGACGCCTGGGGTACGACACCGATCGAGATCACCGTCGAGCCGCGCGTCGTTCCGATGCTGGTACCGGGCTAGGAGACTGACGAGGATCGATCACGTCTCTCGGAAGCCCATACGTGACGCCCCCGCTACTTGCCATTGGTTCCGGAATCCCGGCTGCCGAGCACCGAGTTCCCCGCCCGCGCGACTCGCAGCAACGAGCCAAATCAGGTGCGTCTTCGGACCTTGGGTCAACGACCAGAGCTGGATCAGCCTGCTAGCCGCCCGCCGGACCCAGCTCGCGGCGCGCCGCTTCGCAGCATTCGTCGAGTGTTGCGACCGCGCGCAGTAGATTCGCGCTCATGATGCGCGCGCGTTCCTTGATCTTCTCGGCACCGCTCTCGACTGTCTGTGCGCTCTTCTGGATCTCGTCGAGTCCCTCGAGCTGCTTCTCGACCGAGCGGATCGAGCGGTCGAACGCGTCGAAGTCGATCTGCGGGTGGTCGCCCTGGCGGGCGCGCGTGCAGAGTGCACGGCCGACCGCGAGCGCGGCTTCGAGAAAGACGTCGCTCGCCGGGTCATCCGCGTCCCAGACGATGAAGAGATCCGGGCCGATCATGCGGAAGCGCTCCCAGCCTTCGGGCGCGGTGCGTGCCGAGAGCACGAAGACACCGACCTCGGCGCGGCGGTTCTTGCGCGCAACTTCGATTTCCTCGCGCGCGCGGGCGAGCCGATAGCTCGCGTCTTCCTTCGCTTCGACGGCGATGCGCGCGCCGGCCGCGCGGTGTTCAGGACCGAGTTCGACCACCGCGTCGCCGACCTTGCAATTGTTGATCGCGCCGGTCGTCGACCCGGTCTCTTCGAAGATGTCACCCGCTTCTTGCGCGCGGCGCTCGATCCAAGCGAGCACTGCGCCCTCGAACTCGTGGCCGTGCGCGGTGGACTTCGCATTGGCCGCGCGCGTCGCGGCGAGTTTGCCGAGTTCCACTTCCACCTTCTTCTGGAACTCGGAAAAGTTCTCGCTCATCTGCGTCGTGTTGGCCATCAGCTCGCGGCGCAGCCGCGCCAGCGCCGACGTCTCCGAGTCGAGCGTGAACTCCTCGGTGATCTGCTGCTGCGCGCGCTCGACGCGGTGCACGAGCCGCGACAGCGCCGAGTTCTCGTCGTCGAGCGAGAACTCGCGCACCACTTCACCGATGCGCTCCTGCAGCGTCTCGCCGAGCTTGCCGTGGCTGCCCTTCAGCTCTTCGACGAGGCGGGCGAGGGCGCCTTCCCGGTTGTCGAGCGAGAACTCGCCGAGGATCGCGCGGCGCTGCCCGCCGAGCGCGTCGTCCACCAGCTTCGTGATGCCCGCGAGGAGGCCGTCGCCGCTGTTCGGGTCGAGCGTTCGCAAGAGCACGCTGTCGGCACCGACGTGGCGCGCGAGTGTCTGCGCGAGCGCCGAGTCCGAGCCCTCGACGTGCCCCTTGATCACGCGCGCCAGCTCGCCGTCGTCCTCGACGAGGCGCTGCACGCGCTCGGCAAAGCGGCCGTCCTTCGGATCGAAGTACTCGCGCAGCACCGCGGTGACGTCTTGACCGACGCGACTGCGGTGCTCGTCGAGGCCCGTGCGCAGCTCGAGCAGCATGCGTTCCACCTCGTCGCGCACCGAGCTCACGTCGATCTGCCCGCGCACGGTGCGCAGTGACAACACGCCGATGCGCAGCGCCGCGAGTGCGAACTCGGCGCGCTCGCGCGGGTCGGCGAATGCGCGGAGTTCGTCGATCACCTCGCGGTCGCGCACGCGCAGCTCGAGATCGAGCGTGTCTGCGACGAGCGATGCTTCGGGTTCGAACGCCGACTCGTGCATGCCGCCGAAGGACAGCTCGGGATCGGGACTCTTCATGGCGTTCCTCCGCGAGAGGGCCAATCTGGGGCCGGTGCGCGACAGATGCGGTCACATCGGGGCGGGGAGGGGAGACCGTGCAATGTCCACGGACGCAGGCGCGGGAGCGAGGCCAGTCTAAGCGCGGCCGGATGATGTCGCCCGCTTCGGTCGGAGGCTGGGATAGACTGGCCGAAG
>JANLTC010000150.1:0-4327 GCA_031362725.1 Deltaproteobacteria bacterium
CCCGGCGCGCTCCTCGTGGAAGCCGGCCAGCATGTGGATGCCGAAGACGCTGCCGATCGCGATCAGTTCCGGACCCAGCATCGAGGACAGGATCGTCAGCGGCCGGCCGCAGAGCGCCATCGCCGCGAAGGTCCAGAGCACCGCGACCAGTACATTCGCAAGCGGCAGCACGACGCCGCGACGCGTTCCGGTGGCGAGCGCGAGCACGACGGCGATCGCCAGTACCGCGAGCGGGATCAGCACCGTGAGATCGCGCACCATGCCGCGATAGACGCTTGCCTTCGCGTGCGGACGGCCTGCGACGTAGAAACGGGCGTCCGGTCGCGTGGCGGCGTCGAGTAGCGCGCCGATGCGTTCATCGAGCCCCGACGCGATGAACTCGCGATCGCTCATCTCGCGGAAGCGCACCGAGATCCCGGCAGTGTGTCCGTCCTCGGAGACGAGGTTGCGGCGCAGCAGCGCATCGCCCATCGCGCGCGCGCGCAGCGCGGCGAGTTCGTCGGACCCCGCGGGCACCTCCTCCATCAGCCGCCCGACGTCGACCCAGTCCTCTTCGGCGACGTATCGAAACGACACCGTGTCGGCCAGGCTTTGGACGTGGAGCACGCCGGGAAGCCTCGCGATCTCGCGATGGACGCGTTGCAGCAGCAGCAGGTTCTCGCGCTCGAAGATGTCGCCGTCGGTGGCGAGCGCGATCACGAAGATCTCGTCGTTGCCGAACTCGCGGACCGCCCGCTCGTAGATCGCCCGCGCCGGATCCCCCCGCGGAAGCAACGGCTCCGTCGAAGGGTCGAGCGCGAGGCGAAGTCCGGGCGGATCGAAGCGCACGAGAGCGAGCAGCGCGACGAGCGACACGACGCCGATCGCAACGAGAACCAGCGCCGGTCGCGCGACGACGAGTCGCGGGCGGCGACCGAGTGCGACGGACAGCGCGAGCAGCAGCACGCCGGCGAGCAGCGCCCCGAGCACCGCCGGTTCCACGATCAGTCCTTGCAACTGGTTGCCCCCGCCGCGCCCCGGCTCGGCGCATGGTAGACCGGACGACGCAGAATCGGCCCCGGCGCGGCGCGGTTGTCGCTGCCGGGGGCGAGGGGCATACTGCGCCTCCGTCGCATGCCGGGGCGTGGCGCAGTTTGGTAGCGCGCTTCGTTCGGGACGAAGAGGTCGCTGGTTCGAATCCAGTCGCCCCGACCACACGCGACGACGGGTCCCGGTGCAAACCGGGACCCGTTTTTCGTTGCGCCGCGCTCATTGCGCGCGACCGCGGCTTGCTTCGCCGATCCGCTGCGTGGCCCGCGCGACCGGCAACTTCCGTCGCGGGTCGGCGTTGTGGTGAAGAAAGCGCGGCTGCGCGACGTGACACTCAGTCGTTGTCGTCCGTTGCGGAAGATCGCGCGTGCCGGCAGAACGCCGGCAGCTTCGGATGATTCCGTTGACAAGCAGGGTGCTCTACTGGCAGGATCCGCGCGCCCGTTCGCGCCCATGCGGCGGCATATCCCGTTGGAGCCCCCCGATGAATCATGCTGAGCTCGCGTGGGAATTCGCAGATCTCTTCGCCGAGCTCGACGTCGAGAACCTGAACGAGATTCTCGCCAAGAATGTTTCGCTCGAGACGCTCGAGTTCTTCCAGCAGTACAGCGAGTCATTCGCCGCCGGAGCGGGGATCGAAGGCGAGAGCGCCGATCGTCTCCCCAACCTGTTGTTGATGGGATACCTGCTGCGAGTCGTCGAAGAACGGCTGATCGACGGCGAAGAAGAGCCGCTCGCTTGACGGGATGCTGATCGAGCGACACCCGTGAAGGTTCCCGAGCGCTGGCCCGTCGGTCGTCGGCTGCTGCTGCTGCGGCACGGCGAAACCTATCAGCCCCGCCTCGACGCGCCGATGGCGGGACCCGACGAAGATCCGCAGCTCCCGCTGACCGAGCGCGGTCGCGACCAGCTGCGCGATGTCGCAGCGTGGATCGCCAAGGTGCCGATCGAGCGGGCGTACGCATCGCCGTTTCGGCGCGCGCAGGAAACCGCGCAGATCGTTGCGGAGCCCCACGGGCTCGCGGTCGCGACGCTCGACGCGATCTCCGAACTTCCGCTCTATCCGCCGCCTGGCGGCACGCTGCGCGACGTCGCCCACCGCTACATCGGTCTCGTGCGTGATCTCGCCGAGCACGGGCCGCACGAAGTGATGCTCGACGGCGAGCGCACGCTCGGATCGATTCTCGATGGCGCGCTCGCCGCGATCCGCGTTGCGATGGAGAGTGCGACCGGTACCGTGCTCGTGGTCGCGCATGGCGGACTCAATCGCTTCCTGCTCGGACACTGGCTCGGCATGCCGCCCGCGCGTTCGATCGGCATCGAGCAGAACTTCGCCTGTGTGAACGTGGTGGAGTTCGTCGGCAGCGGGCACCCGTTCGTCCGGGCGCTCAATGTCACGCTTCATGATCCGCTGAAATCCGAATCGCCAGGCGTCTAGGAGGGCAATGTGGCTACATCGATTCGAGTCGTTCTCAGCAAGGACGCGCCCGCTCCCGTCGGACCGTACTCGCAGGCAATCATCGCCGGCGGCCTCGTCTTTGCCGCGGGCCAGATCCCGCTCGATCCCGCGACCGGCAAGCTGGTCGAGGGCGACATCGAGGTGCAGGCGGAGCGCGTGTTGCAGAACATCCGCGCGGTGCTCGCGGAAGCCGGCACCTCGCTCGCGAAGGTGGTGAAGGCGACCGTATTCCTGGTCGATCTCGCCGACTTCCCGCGCATGAACGCCGTCTACGCGCGCCACTTCACCAGCGACCCGAAACCAGCGCGCTCGACGATCCAGGTCGCGAAGCTGCCGGCAGGCGCGTCGATCGAAATCGAGGTCGTCGCCGCCCTCTAGTTCCCGCGTAGCGAGCCAGGGCGAGCGGCGAGACAACGAGGCGCTTCCCGCGTAGCGAGGCAACGCCGAGCGGCGAGGTTCATCGGGCCGCCTCCCGCGTAGCGAGCCAGCGGCGAGCGGCGAGGTTCATGAGGCCAGCCAGCCGACGCAGGTTCACCGCGTTCACGACGACGTGCGCGACGACCGGCGCCACCAGGTTACCGGTCACCTCATAGAGTCCGCCGAGCAGCAAGCCCGCCGCGAGCGCGAAAGCGCTCCACGGGAGCAGTTCGCGGCGCGGCACCAGATGTGCGAGCGCAAACAGCAGACTCGCCCAGACGAGCCCCACTTGCGGTTGCAGCGCGCCCCGGAACAGCGCTTCCTCGGCGATTCCGCTCGACGCCGCCAGCACGAGGCAGTCGCGAAGGCGGAGCGGGCCGATCGCTTCGGCGAGAATGCGCGCCAGCGTTTCGCCCATCCGCGTGCGGGCGGTCAGCTCGGCGGACCCCCAGATCACCAGCGCGCCCGCGGCGAGCCCCAGCAACGGATCGCGCACCCAGTGGACCGCATCCGCAGCGGAGGCGACCAGCAGGCTCTCGTGCTGGAACCCGACGCGCCAGAGCAGCGCGGCGGCCAGAAAGGCCGCGTAGAAGAGCAGCGCGCGCCGCACCAGCGGGCTCCCGGCTTCCATCCTGTTCCTCCGTTGCGCGCTGCAAGGATCGCGTTGACATCGGCGGGTTCGCCCCGGTAGGTTGGTCTTTGCACGGGTCGGGCGCTCTCCCCTGAGGGCTCCGGCCCGTTCGTTTCGACCCTTTCCCTCCGGCCGACGCTTCCGCGATCAGAAAGGCTCTGCGATGTCCGATCGGGTGCCGATGCGAGCGAGCGGCTACGCCGCTCTCGAAGCCGAGCTGAAGCGCCTGAAGAGCGTCGAGCGCCACAAGATCGTCAAGGAGATCGAGATCGCCCGCGCCCACGGCGACATCTCGGAAAACGCCGAGTTCCATGCCGCGAAGGAGCGCCAGTCCCACGTCGAGGGACGCATCATCCATCTCGAGGACCGTCTCGCGCGTGCCCAGGTGATCGATCCGACCGGCCAGAGCCCCGATGCCGTGCGCTTCGGCGCGACCATCCAGCTGACGGACATCGAGAGCGGCGACGAGGTCACCTACACGATCGTCGGGGAGGACGAGTCCGACGTGTCGAAGGGCCTGATTTCGGTGGGCTCGCCGATCGCCAGGGCCCTGCTCGGCAAGCCGGTGGACGAAGTCGTCACGGTCCAGGTGCCGCGCGGCAGCCGATCCTTCGAGATTCGCGCGATCCGGTTCGAGTAGTGTCCGTGCGAGTAGTGTCCGTGCGAGCAGCGCCCCTCGGCCGCGTGATTGATTGATTTTCAGGACCCACTTCTTAGAATGCGCGACCGTTCCCCGGTAGCTCAGTTGGTAGAGCAGTCGGCTGTTAACCGACTTGTCGTAGGTTCGAGTC
>JANLTC010000227.1:0-1808 GCA_031362725.1 Deltaproteobacteria bacterium
CAGGCGCTGGCGTTGATGGAGCACCCGAGCATTGCCAAGATCTTCGCCGCGGGTGAGACCCCTCGCGGACTCCCCTACTTCGTCATGGAGTACGTCAGGGGCGAGGCCATCACTGCGTACGCGGATCGACACCACCTCGACATCGAGGAGCGGCTCGCACTGTTCGTGGAGGTCTGCGAGGCGGTGCAGCACGCCCATCAGAAGGGGGTCATCCACCGTGATCTCAAGCCATCCAACGTGCTCGTCATTGGGCACGGTCGACGTGCGGCGCCGAAGATCATTGACTTCGGCGTGGCCAAGGCGACCGCCCAACGCCTCACCGAGCGATCGTTGTTCACCGAGCTTGGAACGATGATCGGTACGCCTGAGTACATGAGCCCTGAGCAGGCTGAGTTGACCGGTCCGGAGGTGGACGCGCGCACGGATGTCTATTCCCTAGGGGTCATACTCTACGAGCTCCTAGTCGGGGCCCTCCCCTTCGATTCGCGCGAGCTTCGCGCCGCCGGTTTCGACGAGATCCGCAGACGGATCCGGGAGGACGACCCGAGGACGCCGAGCTCGCGGCTGCTCTCTCTCGGAGTCGTGTCGGCGGAGACGGCGCAGAACCGCCGCACCGAAGCGCCGGCCCTGCGTCGACAGCTCCGTGGAGACCTCGACTGGATCACCATGCGTGCGCTGGAGAAGGACCGAACCCGCCGCTACCAGACGCCCTCGGAGCTGGCTGAAGAGATCGAAAAGCACCAACGCAATGAGCCCGTTCTTGCGGGCCCACCGAGCGCCGGTTACAAGCTCGCGAAATTCGTGCGGCGGCATCGCACGGGGGTGGCGGCTAGCCTTGTGGTGTCCGCGTCGGCAGTGGCTCTCGCCACCGTTGCCGCCGTTTGGCTGCCTCGAGAACGCGCGGTGCCGAGGATCGAACCAATTCAGAGACAGCTCACGTCGAACCCTCCTGAGACCGCCGTGCACAGTGCGGCAATTTCACCCGACGGGAAGACCCTCGCGTTCGCGGATCCGACCGGGACGTATCTGCGCGTGATCCAAACCGGGGAGACGCGCAGGATCATCGCGCCGGAGACCCTCGACGTCACGAGTGTCGAGTGGTTCCCCGATGGGACGCGATTGGCCATGACCGCCATCAGTCCGGCTCAGCCCGCGGTCAGTGTTTGGAGTGTGCCCGTCCTGGGTGGCACGCCGCAGAAGCTCCGAGACCTCGGCATTGCGGGCCCGATTTCTCCGGACGGCTCGAGACTCTTGTTCTTCAACTTTGAGATGCAGTCGCACGACTGGGTCCAGCGCGGAATCTGGGTCATGAGCACCGCCGGAGAGAATGCTCACGAGGTACTGCCCTGGATCGAAAACCTGGAGTACAAGTCGGTCGCCTGGTCTCCCGATGGCAAGCGCATCCTGTTCGTTCGGGGCGGCGACCCCGGCGGCGGTATCCAGGCAATTCTCGGAATCACCGACCCGACGGGAGACCCGCCAACGGTGATCCTCAGCGATCCGCGGCTGCTTTCCATCGGCTGCTCCTCGAACTCCGCATTGTTGCCCGAGGGTAGGATCCTCTTCACTCGTTCGGAGCCCCCACCGAACGAGACCGCCTCCAATTTCTGGGAGCTCCGGATCGACCCGAGAACTTACACGCCCTCCGGCGAACCGACGCGGCTCAGCCATTGGGTGGGCTCGTGCATTACGGGTATCGACGCGCCGACGGACGGCTCGCATCTTGCCTTCCTCAAGCAACACCGTCAGTCCGATGTCTATGTCGGCGAATTACGGGACAATGGCGACCGTCTTGAGAACGTCCGGCG
>JANLTC010000379.1:0-19351 GCA_031362725.1 Deltaproteobacteria bacterium
GCGGGGCGCGCCCCCCCCAAACCACCACCACCGCGCCGGCGCCGCCGCAGCCCGGCGCGCTGTCGTGGGCACGCCGCGGCGCCGCGATGTAGGGCGTGGCGTGCCGCGTCGCGACTTCGACGTCGCCCGACACGGTGGCGCTCGGGTTCGTCTTTGCATCGCGCAGGCTGCGCACTGCGATCTCGGCGAGATCGCGCTCGCTCCGCCCGGTCTTCTCGAGCCAGGCGCGCGCTTGCAGTGCGGCGAGACTCACCGAGTCGGGCCACAGCGGCGCCATCACGTACGGGTCGAGCTGCGTCGCGAGGACTTCGGGCAGATCGCCCGGCGACGACTTGCCAAACGCATACACCAGCGCCGTCTCCGCTTGCCCGGTCTGGATCTTCACCCACGCCTCGTAGAGAGCCCAGGCGCCGTCCATCTCTACGTGAGACTCGGCGATGGGAGGCCATGCGCCGGCGGCGTCGAGCGCCATCACGAACGCAAACGGCTGACCCTGCAAGAAATCGCTCGATCCCGAGCAGGTGAAGTCGAACGGGCGCGCGATGCCGGATCGCGCGACGGCTTCCTGCACCACCGGCATCAGGATCTCGACTTCGTTGCGCAATTCACGGCGGTGGTTCGGCGCCTGCGCAAACGAGACGATCGCGACATCACGCATCAGACGGTCTCCCGGAGCTGATCGGCCGGCACGTCGGGCTCGTCGATCGGTTTGAAGTAGCGGATGCTCTGCAGTGTTGGCCCGAGCTGTTCCTTCGGAACCCACACCGCCTGCACGCGCATGCCCATGCGGATCTTCTCGAGCGGGCATTCCTGCACGACGCTGAACATCGGGAGGTCGGCGCCGTCGAGCAGCACGTGCACGCTCGCAAACGGCAGCGGCACGTCGATGTTCTCGGACGGAACACGAACGACGGCGTAGGTGGTGATCGTCCCCTTGTCCGAGAGCTCGACCTCCTCCACGGTCGCGACCGCGCAGCGCGGGCACGAGCCGCGCGGCGGCACATAGACCTTCTTGCAGCTCGGGCAGCGCTGGCCGAGGATCTTGCCCTGCGCGATGCCGTGCAGGAAGCGTGAGGTCGCGATGCCCGCGCTGTAGCGGTACTCGAGGCGCATCGGCGTCTTGATGTTCGTGACCGGCTTCTGTTCGTCGCTCATGGTTCGCTCACTCTCCCGGCTCGAAGCACTCGATGTCGTGGATGTGGCCGACGCGCTCGGAGCGCCAGCGCGGCCGCACGCGCATGCCGGTGCGCATGCTTGCGATGTCGCCGGCGTCGACGGCGTGGAGCATCGCGGTGTCGGCGCCGTCGAGCTTCACGAGCGCCCACGCAAAGGGGTGCGCGAGCGGCTGCTTCGCACGCGGCTTCGTGACCCAGCTCCAGGTGGTGACGACGCCGGCGGGACCGACTTCGACGAAATCGCTGGTCGTCGCGGCGCCGGTCTCGGGGTCGTACTCCTGCGGCGGCACCAGCACGCGTCCCTGCTGCGTGCGCACGCCCACCAGCTTGCCGGCGCGCAGCTCCGTGAAGAATCGCCCGAGCACGGGACCCACCGAACGCCGGTAGGGATACTCGAGCACGTGCGGCGAGCTGAGCACGCCGTCTTCGTCGCTGACGGTCTCGCTCATGACGTCCCCTTCTGGAAGAAGAGCTGGTTGGCATTCTCGTAGAGAAATAGATCGAGCACGCCGTCGCGCAGCGGCAGCGTTTCAGCCTCCGCGACGCAGCGTGTGAAATCGAGCACCGGGTGGTCCGATGCGAACAGGATCTTGTGCTTCCCGCGCGTGTTCATGAACTGGATCAGCTCGGGCGGGAAGTACTTCGGCGCGAACGCCGACGTCATCAGGTGCAGGTTCTTGTACTTGATCATCAGCCGGATCGCGACGTTCCACCACGGGTCCGCGCCGTGCGCCATCACGATCACCAACTCGGGCAGGAAGTAGCAGACCTCGTCGAGGTGCATCGGATCCTGGCAAGCGCCCGGCATCGGTGGACCGGGCAGGCCGGTGTTGATCGAGACCGGCAACTTCCAATCGATGCACTTCGTGTAGAGCGGGAAGTAGCGGTAGTCGTTCGGCGCGATGCCGCCGACCATGAACGGCGTCACGCGCGCGAGCACGACCGGCTCGTTCTTGCAGAGCCCCTCGAGTTCGCGCACCGCCTTGATACCGCGGCGCGGATCGACGACCACCGACAGCGAGAAGCGTTCCGGATACTGCTTCGGGAACGCGAGAACTTGCGGGAGCGGGTGATCACTCGCGATCGTCACGATCGCCTTCTCGACGCCGGCCGCGTCCATTTGCGCGACGAGTTCATCCGGTGTGAAGCTCTTGAAGATCGAGTCGGCGCGCTTGAAGTAGTCCTCGGCCACGCGCTTCAGAAACTCGGGCGGCACGGCGTCTCCCATGTTGGTGTTGACCCAACAATCGATGGCGCGGGGCAAGGGGGGCTCCTCGAGCGGAACGCCCCGCAACGGGGGCGCCGGGGTTCTGGCGCTATTCCGTCTCGGGTCGATGCAGGATCAGGCCGGCCGCCGTTCGCACCTGGTCGCCGACGACGCGCTCGGCGTGCAGTCCCGCCGCCCAGCCGACCAGCGACGAAAACCACACCTGCATGATCGTGAAGGCGATGGCTTGCTCACGCGGGGTGCCGATCGACGAGTCGAGCGGCGCAGCGACGTCGGGCGCCGTGCCCCGCAACGCGGCGGTGACGAGTCGCGCGATGCGGAGTTGAAGCGCGGCGATCTTCAGCGCGGTGTCGGCGTCGCCCGCCGTCATCGAACGGATCATCGCGCGCGCGAACTGCGGCCGGCGCGCGAGCGCGCGCGTACCGCGTCGGAAGAAGTCGCCGATACGCTCGTAGGCGGAGCCGGCGGCGACCGGTCGAGTCGCCATCGCGTGCTCGAGTCGCTCGATCTCCTCATTGAGCGCGAAGAGCAGGATGTCTTCCTTCGAGCGGAAGTACTTGTAGAGCGTGCCGAGCGCGACATCGGACTGCTCCGCGACGTCGCGCAGCCGGACCGCCTCGAAGCCGCCCTTCTCGGCGAGGTCGACCGCGGCGTCGACGATGCGGCGCATCCGCCGGAGCTGGTTCTGGGCGAGTCGAGCGCCCCGCGGAGTACTGCGAGCGCCGCCAGCGGCGGGGCTCGAGTCGACAACAGCAGCCGGGCGGGGGCGGGCCATGATCGAGCCAGAATAGAACAAGTTTCAATTCCCGGGCAAGGCTGCGTTGGTCGCGTTGGGGACGTTCATTGCGTCGGCTGTGCCGGGGACGTTGGTTGCGCTGGGTACGGCGCAACGAATGTCCGCGCGTCGAACGAGTCAATGAACTTCCCCGACGCAAACTGCGCAACGAACGTCCCCAACTCACGATCGAGGGCGGGAGTGGTAGGCTCGGTCCGTTGGTCAACCCATCCGAGGCGAGGTTCTCCATGTCGAACACACCGTTCCCCCAGACAGGCCCGATTCCCGCCGCGATCGGTGCCGATGCACGCGTCAGCGCATTCCTGCGAAGCGTCTACGGATGGATGTTCCTGGGCCTCGGGATCACGGCGGTGGTCGCGACGTTCGTGGCGAGTTCCCCGTCGCTCGTGAACGCGCTGGTCGCCAACCGGCTGCTGTTCTTCGGGCTGATCGCTGTGGAGCTCGGACTCGTGTTCTACCTCTCGGCGCGCGTCGCTTCGATGGCGCCCTCGACTGCCGCGTCGCTCTTCATCGCGTATTCGGCGCTCAACGGCGTGACGCTGTCGCTGGTGCTGCTCGCGTATACCGGAGCCTCGGTCGCCACCGCATTCTTTGTTTCTGCGGGCATGTTCGGCGCGCTCGCGGTCTACGGAACCGTGACGCAGCGGAGCCTCGCCGGTTGGGGCTCGTTCCTGTTCATGGGGCTCGTGGGCGTCGTGCTCGCGTCGATCGTCGGGATGTTCTGGCAGAACGACACGATGCAGTTCGTGATCTCGGTCGTCGGCGTGATCGTGTTCACCGGTCTCACCGCCTACGACTCGCAGCGCCTGAAGGCGATGGCGTTGCAGCTCTCCGATGGGCAGGTCGCCAGCTACGCCGTTTCCGGCGCGCTGTCGCTCTACCTGAACTTCATCAACTTGTTCCTGTCGGTGCTGCGCTTGATGGGAAACCGGCGCTAGGACCAACGCATGATCTCGCCGCTCGCCTGCGGCTCGCTACGCGGGAAACGGGAGCGGATCTTCGTTCGTTGCGGCGCGCGATTCATTGGCGCTCAGCGCGTGACCTTCGTCACCGGCCGCACGGCGCCGCGTTCGCGCAGGCTGCCGATCGTCTCGATCTGCCCGGTCCATGCGAGCGGCTGTTTCGCCATCCACAGCACGGCGTCGGACATGATCACCGGATCTTCGAAGCCGTACTCGCTCGGGTCGCCGAGCGTCGCGGCGAAGCCCTCCGTCCAGACCATCAGTTCGAGGCGCAGGCAGTTCACCGCGATCTTCGCGTCGCGCAGATCGTGCGCCATGCACGCGGTGAGCGACTCGAGCGCTGCTTTGGTCACCGTGTAGCTCGCACGTCCGAATTGCGGCGCCTGCGCCGCGCCCGACGAGATGTTGACCACGCGCCCGCCGCCGCCAGCGGTCATGCGGGAATGCACGTGGTAGATCGTGTAGAACGGGCCATTCAGGTTCACGTCGACGGCGAGGCGCCAGCGCTTCGTCGTGTCCCCGAGCGCCGGCGTCTCGGGCGCGATCGCGGCATTGTTGACGAGCAGATCGCAGCGTCCCCATTCGGCGTAGAGTCGCTCGATGACGCGGATCACCGCGTCTTCGTCGCGCACGTCGAGCACGACTGGCCAGGCGCGACGGCCCGCCTGCGTCACCGCGTGGGCCGTCTCCTCGATCGTACCGGGCAGCTTGCTCGGGCGATCGCTGGTGGAGCGCGCGGCGCAGACGACGTCGTAGCCTTCCTTCGCGAGATCGACGCAGAGCTGCTTGCCGATGCCGCGCGAAGCGCCGGTGACGAGCGCGACTCTCGGTTGATGCGCATCGCTCGACTTCGCCTCGCTGCGCGGTCCGTCTTCTCCGGTCTTCACGCTCATCCGCGCAGTTTCCGAAAGAACGAGCGCACGTCGTCGACGAGCAGCATCGGTTCCTCCATCGCCGCGAAGTGACCGCCCGACGGCATCACCGTCCACTGCTGCACGTTGAACGCCTTCTCCGCCCAGGCGCGCGGCGCGCGATAGATCTCCTTCGGGAAGATCGCGCAGCCGGTGGGCAGCTCGATGCGCGTGCCGGCGGGACCGAAGCGGCCCGACTTCATCGTCTCGTAGTAGAGCCGCGTCGACGACGTGATCGAGTTCGTCACCCAGTAGATCATCACGTTGGTGAGGATCTCGTCTTTCGTGAAGCGCTTCTCGACGTCGCCGCCGCAGTCGCTCCAGGTGCGGAACTTCTCGACGATCCACGCCGCCAGTCCCGCCGGCGAATCGCAGAGGCCGTAGCCGAGCGTCTGCGGTTTGCTGCCCTGGATCTGCTGGTAGCCGGTCTCGTCCTTCTGGAAGCTGAACAAGTCGCCGACGGCCTTCATCTCGACCTCGTTCAGGCCTTCCATCGGATTCGCGACACCTTGCGGCGGCATCGCCACGACCATGTTGAGATGGATGCCCGCGCAGTGCTGTGGGTCGACCAGCGCATTCTGCGTCGAGATGATCGAACCCCAGTCGCCGCCTTGCGCGCCGTAACGCGAGTAGCCGAGCCGGGCCATCAGTTTCGCGTTGATCTCCGCCATGCGCTGCGCGTCCCAACCGCGCGTGCGGGGCGGCTCGGAAAACCCGTAGCCGGGAATCGACGGACAGACGACGTGAAAGGCGTCGCGCGCGTCGCCACCGTGTTGCGTCGGGTTCGTGAGCGGCCCGAGGATCTTGTGGAACTCGAACACGGAGCCCGGCCAGCCGTGCGTGACGACGAGCGGGAACGCGTTCTCATGCGGCGACCGTGCGTGGATGAAATGGACACGATGCGCATCGAGGGACGTCTGGAAATGCGGGAACGCGTTCAGCAGCCGCTCCTGCGCGCGCCAGTCGAAGTGATCCTTCCAGTACGCGACGAGTTCGCGCAGGTACGACAACTCCGTGCCGTAGTCCCAGTTCGCGCCTTCGATCTGATCGGGGAAGCGGGTGCGCGCGAGTCGATCGCGGAGATCGGAGAGCGTCGCGTCGGGAATCTCGATCTGGAAGGGGATGATTGCATCGCTCATGGGTGTCTCCTCCGATTCCGCTCGCGGGAAATGGAAGAGGCCGGGACCTTGCGAGTCCCGGCCTCTCGAACGAACCGTGCGCGACGGTCAGCGGCCCTTGGTCAGACGGCCGACGTCGATGTAGCGGTGGACCTTGCCCACGGCGATCTCGCCTTCCTTGTTCACGTAGGGTGTACCCGAGTTGTCCCAGAACTCGATGCGATTGCCCGTGCCGGTCTGCACGTTCACGATCGTGTCCGAGACGGTGCGGACATCCATCGGCTTCGGAACGCCTACCCAGCCCTTGTACCAGTCACCACCAATCGTGTGGTCCTCGCTCCAGCGGTGATTGTGCCAGATGATCTTCCAGAGCTCTTCCTTCTGGTCGTACGCGAAGGAATAGAGCGGGATGTAGGTTTCCTTGTCGATGTAGATGTCTTTGTGGTGATAGGGATGCTCGGCGTTGTTCGGCTTCATCCGGACCTTCACCGCGTGGCGGAGTTCCCAGCGGTCGTCGGCGTACGAAAGGCCGTACGGGCCAAAGTTGTGGTCCTTCGCATAGGGATACGCGCTCACCTTCGAGTTCACCGGCGCAAGCAGGTCCATCTCGCCGATGCAGCTCCAGGTGTACTGCGGCACGATGCCGGCGAACGAGCGCAGATCGTCGAACGTGAAGTCCGTTCCCGACACCGCGTCGGTGCGCTGAGCGGTCGAGATGCGCCGCACGCGGCGCAGCGTCGGGACATACACCCAGGTGTCGTCGTTCTTGGTCTGCGCGGTCGGCTTCTCGGAGTCCTTGTAGCGATAGCTCATCAGCATGATGCCGCGAGCGTCGAACGGCGCGTCGACCTCGATGCCGAATGCGCTGATGCGCTTCTCGCCGCGGAACAGATCACCGTCCTGCTTCTCGACCAGCTCCGGCTCCACGCGATGCGCCATCGCGATCGTCTTCGAAGTGCCCTCGTAGTAGAGCGGAAGTTCTTCGCCGCGGTCCCAGTAGGAGTAGAAGTAGTGCACGTCGGTCCCATCGCCATCCCACTGGGAGACGAAGTTCCACATGTGCTTCGTGCCGGCCTCCGGATCGCCCTTGCAGTCGATCGACTTCGGGTCGAACGCGAATCCGGATGCAAAGTTCTCGATGCTGGCGCCGGGACCGATCTTCGCCTTGCCCTTGTACTTCTCGCTCGCGGCGAGGTACTCGGGCGGTTGGCCGTAGTCCTTGAAGAACGGTCCGACTTCCATCTTCATGCCTTCGTAGAAGAAGAAGTCCCGGTTCGCCCAGAACTCGGCGGGCACGAAGTTCTTCAGCGACTCGACTTTGTCGAAGCTGACGACATCGCCTTCCTTGAAGGTCGGACCGGCCACGCCGGTGTCTTCCGCGGCGAACGCGGCCGTCGGTACGGCGAAGGCCGCGAGCGCCATCCATACGACGGATGCGAGCCGAGTCGGACGATTCGGACACCAACGCGCCATTGCGTCTCCTTTGCTGGGCCACGGGAATGGAGCGGTTCCGCGACCTTGATTTTTGAAGTCTGTTCACGGCGATCAAGTGATGCGATCGACGAGACTCTGGGGTTCTACGCTTCGCCGACGAAGCGGAGGGCGATCCTACCCTGACCGCCCGGCGAAGTCAGTCGAAATCCGCAGCGAAGCCGAGCTATCGGATACGCATTCGACCGAGGATCGGATGCTATCGATGGGGCCTCGTCCTTGCCTTCATGCGCTGCGTGCGACGTCGTCGTGGGCCTCGATCACGTCGGGCGGCGCCTGCACCAACTCGATCAAGACTCCTTCGCCGCCAACGGGCAGATCATCGCTCCCCTTGGGGTGGATGAAACAGACATCGAAGCCGGCTGCGCCTTTGCGGATTCCACCAGGCGTGAAACGGACACCGGCCTGCCCGAGCCACGCGACCGCGGCGGCCAGGTCATCCACCCACAGACCAACGTGATTGAGCGCCGGATCGTGAACGCGCGGCCGGCCCTCGGGATCGATCGGTTGCATCAGGTCGACTTCAACGGCGAACGGACCCGAGCCCGCGGATGCGATGTCTTCGTCGACGTTCTCGCGCTCGCTCCGAAACGTCCCGCGCGGCGTGAGCCCGAGCAGGTCGATCCAGAGCCGCCGCAGCGACTTCTTGTTCGGCGCGCCGACGGCGATTTGCTGGACTCCGAGGACTCGGAACGGTCGATCTGCCAAGACTTTCCCTCCATCTAGCCGGGCGCCGATGGTACTCGGACACGTCGTCCCTGCTAGGTTGGCTCGTCCGTGACCGCCGCCGCCCAACCCGCTGCCTCCAAGGCCACCGTCCACTTCCGCTCGCTCGGTTGTCCGAAGAACCGCGTCGACAGCGAGGTGATGTTGGGCTCGCTTGCCCTCAACGGCTACGCGCTGGCCGAGCGTCTCGACGACGCCGACGTGGTCGTGATCAACACCTGCTCCTTCATCGAGAGTGCGCGGCAGGAGTCGATCGACGCAATCCTCGCAGTCGCCGAGCTGCGCGAAACGGGCCGCTTGCGCGCGCTGATCGTCGCCGGCTGTCTGCCGCAGCGCTATGGCGGCGAACTCTCGAAGGAACTCCCCGAAGTCGACGCGTTCGTTGGAACCGGCGAGTTCCCACGCATCGCCGAGATCCTCGACGCGGCACTCGCCGGCCGCCGCGGCGGCGTCTACGTCGAATCGGGAAGCACGTATCTGCTGGGCGCGGGCGACCCGCGCATCCTGGTTGGACCCACCCACACGGCCTATCTGAAGATCGCCGAGGGCTGCGACCGCGTCTGCGCATTCTGCGCGATCCCGGGAATCCGCGGGCGCTTCCAGAGTCGCCCGCTCGAGTCGCTGCTCACGGAAGCGCGACAGCTGGCGACGGCGGGTGTTCGCGAACTGAATCTGATCGCGCAGGACTCGACGTCGTGGGGCAAGGATCTCGCAGGCCGACCGCGACTCGACGCGGTGCTGCGCGGTCTCGACGAGATCGAGGGACTCGACTGGGTTCGCCTGCTGTACGTGTATCCGAGCGCGGTCACCGACGAACTGATCGCGGCGCTCGCGAGCGGGCGACGGGTGCTGCCTTATGTCGACATCCCGTTGCAGCACGCCAGCGACGCGATGCTGCGGGCGATGAAGCGCGGCACGACAGCGGATCGCCAGCGAAGCCTCGTCGAGCGTCTGCGCGCCGAGATCCCGAACGTCACGATCCGCACCACGTTCATCGTCGGCTTCCCAGGCGAGACCGACGCGGACTTCGAAGCTCTTTGCGGCTTTGTTCGCGAATCGCGCTTCGACCGCGTCGGCGTCTTCCGGTATTCGGACGAAGAAGCCACGGCCGCGCGCGATCTACCGGGAAAGGTTTCGAAGCGCGTCGCGCGCGAGCGACATCGAGCCCTGCTCGATCTCCTGCGCGCACTCCAAGCCGAAAAGCTCGCGGAGCTGGTCGGGCGCGAGGTCCAGGTGTTGGTCGACGCGGGCGGACGCGATCGCGCGGTAGCGCGGATGCGCTCCCAGGCGCCGGACATCGACGGCAATGTGCTGCTGCATGGCGCCGCGAGGACGGGTGACCTGATTCGCGCCCGTATCACCGCCGTCCGCGGCGCGGATCTGGATGCCATCGCGCTCTGACCCGCTCAGCGGAAGTCGCGCGCGATCAGGTACTTCTCGCTGCTCCCTTTGCGCGTTGCCTCTGACGTCGTGATGCGCGCGGACCCGAAGCGCTTGCGGAGCCGCTTCACGATCACCTGCGCCTCAGGACCTTCGAGCAGCTTCGCGACCAGCGACCCGCCTGGGCGAAGCAGCGCCGGAATGAGCGCTTCGATCGCCTCGAGCAGCGACTCTTCGTGGGCGCGATCGGTCGCACGAATGCCGGTGAGCTTGGGCGCGGCATCCGAGAGCACGACGTCGGCGGGTCCGCCGAGCGCCGCGAGAATCCTTTCAGCGACGGCTGGTTCCGAGAGGTCGGCCTGAAATGCGATCACGGTCTCGAATGGGATCGGAGGATCGATCAGCGCCAGATCGACGCCGACGACGCGGCCGCGCGGGCCGACTACCTCCGCGGCGACCTGCAGCCATCCACCCGGCCAACAGCCGAGATCGACGACGCGATCTCCGGGCCGTAGCAGTCGCTGTTCGCGCTGCATTTCGGCGAGCTTGTAGGCCGCCCGCGAGCGGAACCCTTCGCGCTTGGCGCGTTGGTGGAACGCGTCCTTCCGGTCATAGACCACAGAAGTTCCCTGACCCGTGTTCGGCTCGACGCTGTCCGGCGCCGAGCGGGGTCATGAGTTGGCCGTGGTGCGGAACCACGAGTTGATCCGCCGTGGCGCGGAAGTCACGAAGTGGAGCTAACGCGGAGCGACTGCCGTGCGAACGCGGACGAGCCCATCGTTGGCGCCGGGCACCGAGCCGCGAACCAGCAACAGGTTCTTGTCGGCGTCGATGCGCACGACCTCGACGTTGCGCGTCGTGACCTGCTCATTGCCCATTCGACCTGCCATGCGCATGCCCTTGATCACGTGACCCGGGTAGGTGCCGGGACCGATCGAGCCTGGCGAGCGGAAGCCTTCGTGTGTGCCGTGCGTCCACTTTTGCATGTGGAACTTGTGGCGCTTCACGACGCCCGCGGTGCCACGGCCTTTGCTGGTGCCGATCACGTCGACGCGCTGGCCCTTGGTGAAGATGTCGACCTTCACCTCGCCGCCGGCCTCGTACTGGTCGGCATCCTCGGCGCCGATTCGCGACTCGTGCAGATGTCGCTGCGGCGCGACCTTTGCCTTCTCGAAGTGACCGATCATCGGCTTCGAGGTCGTCTTGCGCCGCTTCTCACCGAAGCCGAGTTGGAGCGCCGTGTAGCCGTCCGTCGCGTCGGTCTTCTTCTGGACCACGAAATTGGGTCCCGCCTGGAGGACCGTCACGGGAATCGACTCGCCCTTCTCGGAGAAGATGCGGGTCATGCCGAGCTTCTTGCACAGGAGTTCGATCGCCACCGCTGATTCTCCCGGAGGACCCGAGAGCGCCGAAGGGCCTGCTGGGGTCGCGGTTAGGGGCTATGAAAGGCGGCGCAACATAGGAGGCGAACGCATCGATGTCGACCCAGAACACCCACGCCGTGACGCTGCTGGCGGGCGACGGCATCGGGCCCGAAGTCACCGAGGCCGCCGTTCGCGTCCTCGAAGCGGCCGGCGTGGCGATCGAGTGGGACCGCGTCGAGGCCGGCGGGGAGGTGATCGCGAAATACGGCACTCCCGTGCCCGAACCAGTGCTCCAGTCGATCCGCCGCCGCGGGGTGGCCCTCAAGGGGCCGATCACCACACCGGTCGGCGAGGGCTTCCGCTCCGCAAACGTCACGCTGCGCCAGAACCTCGACCTCTACGCGTGCATCCGGCCGGTGCGTTCGCTGCCGGGCGTCAGGACGCGCTTCGAGGGCGTCGACCTGATCGTCGTCCGCGAGAACACCGAGGATCTCTACTCCGGGCTCGAACACCGCGTGACGGCAGGCGTGGTCGAGAGCATCAAGGTCGTGACCGAGCGCGCCTGCCTGCGCATCGCCCGCTACGCGTTCGCACTCGCGCGACGACTCGGGCGCAGCAAGGTCACCGCCGTCCACAAAGCCAACATCATGAAGCTCACCGACGGCCTCTTCCTCGAGTGCTGCCGGCGCGTCGCCCGCGATCACCGCGACATCGAGTTCGGCGACGTGATCGTCGACAACTGCGCGATGCAACTCGTCCGCGATCCCACCCAGTTCGACGTGCTGCTGCTCGGCAATCTGTATGGCGACATCATGTCGGACCTGTGCGCGGGACTCGTGGGCGGTCTCGGGGTCGTACCCGGTGCGAACGTCGGCGACGATGTCGCGGTCTTCGAAGCTGTTCACGGCAGCGCGCCCGACATCGCCGGCAAGGGTCTCGCCAATCCGACCGCCGTGATCCTCTCCAGCGTCGAGATGATGAAGCACCTCGGCGAGCTCAGCGCCGCGACGCGGATCGAAGCCGCCGTGCACGCGACGCTCGTCGAGCCGCTGCTGCGAACGCGCGACCTCGGTGGCAACGCGACGACGGACGAGTTCACGAAGTCCGTGATCGAACGGCTCGGCTAGGAAGGGCCGATCCTGCGTCGGCGGGTGCTCGTCCTCGGTCTCGACGGCGCGGACTGGAACGTGCTGCGTCCGCTCGCGCAGGCCGGGCGCCTGCCGAACCTCGCCGCGTGGCTGCGCGTCGGTGTCGCCGCGCCGCTGCCGAGTACGACGCCACCGATGAGCTTCCCGGCTTGGTCGTCGTTCGCGACCGGTCTCGCGCCCGGCCATCACGGCATCTTCGACTTCACGCAAAAACAACCGGGCGCCTACCGCATCCAGTTCGTGAATGCGGCGGATCGCGCGGGCGAGTCCTTCTTCATGCGAGCAACGCGGGCGGGCCGCCGCGTGCTCTGTCTCGGTGTACCCGCGACCTTCCCGCCTGATCGGGTCGACGGGCTGCTCGTTCCCGGTTTCGACGCTCCCGTTTCCACCGGCAGCGACGCCGCCGCCGCGAGCGATCCGGCGCTCTACACCCGGGTCGCCGCGCGCGTCGGGCCGTGGATGATCCCCGATCTCGACGAAGCGGCGCGCGCGGATGGCTGGCACGAACGCGCCGTCGCAACGCTCGTCGCGCGCATCGAACGCAAGACCGCGTTCGCGCTCGAAGCGCTGCGTCAGCTTCGCGAAGCCGGGCGCGATCCCGAGTTGGTCGTCGTCGTGTTCTCCGAGAGCGACACCGTCGCGCATCACTACTGGCGCGACTACGATGCGGCGTCGCCGCGCCACGATGCGTCCGCATCGAGCGTGCGAAAGGGCGCGCTCAGCGCCGTCTACGAGCGACTCGACGCCGCCGTCGGCGAATTGCGGAGTGCGTTCGGCGACGACGCGGCGTGCTTCGTCGTCTCGGACCACGGACAGGGCGGCGCTTCCCGGCGCGTCGTGCACCTGAATCGGCGCCTTGCCGATTGCGGCTTGCTGACGCGGCGCACCACCGGCTCACTCGACACGGTCGCCCGTCACGCGCGCGATCTCGCGCTGCGGGTGCTCCCACCGCGTGTCGCGCAGCAGATCTTTCGGCGGCTGCGGAGCTCTGCCGCGCGACTCGAAAGCGCGGCGCGCTTCGGCGGCATCGAGTGGTCGCGCTCGGCCGCGTTCTCGGAAGAGGTGAACACGCAGCCGGGCGTGTGGATCAATCTCGCCGGCCGCGAGGCAGAGGGATCGGTGGCGCGTGCCGACTACGAGCGCGTGCGTCGCGATGTGATCGACGCGCTGCTCGATTGGAAGCTCGATGGAATCGCGAGCGACGAGCGCGTGGTAGCAAGCGCGTTGCCGCGCGAAGACGTCCATGTCGGCCCCTTCGCCGCGCGCGCCCCCGACATCGTGATCGAACTCGGCCATGAGCGCGGCTACCTGCACTCGCTCGTCGCGACGCGCTGGGATCGCGGCGCATCGCGTGCCATGCGCACGCTCGAAGACGACGAACTCGCCGGTGGGCGCGGACGCGGCATGAACGGCACACACCGGCAGAGCGGAATCTGGCTCGCGACCGATGCGGCGGCGGAGCGCCCCGCGTCGATCGCGCAGGTCGCGGCGGTGGTGCTGCGCTCGCTGGGAATCGAGACCGAGGCGGCGGGCGAGACGCCGAACCGGGGGCGTTCGGTCGCCCGGGTACCCTACTCTGCCGAAGAAGAAGCCCTCGTCGCCGCTCGGCTGCGAGCGCTCGGATACCTGGAGTGACGATGCCGAAGCACGCCGCACGGCCCGGCATGATCTCGCTGGTGTTCCCGATGTTCGACGAAGAGCGGAACGTCGGGCCGCTACTCGCGTCGGCGCTCGCGCTCGCACCACGCCTCGCGGACGATTTCGAGATCATCGTGGTGGACGACGGCTCGCGCGACGGCAGCGCCGCGGTCGTCGAAGTGCAGCGCAAGCTCGACCCGCGCGTGCGGCTGCTGCGCCATCCGACCAACATCGGCTACGGCGCGGCGCTGCGCTCGGGCCTGCGCGCCTCGCGCGGCGACCTCGTGTTCTTCACCGACGCCGATCTGCAATTCGACCTGCGCGAGATCGAAACGCTGCTCGCGCACGCGGGCGACTTCGACATCGTCGCCGGCTATCGCGCGCCACGCCGCGATCCGTTCCGGCGTCGCGTTCTCGCGCTCGGCTGGGGCGGACTGGTACGCGCCCTCTTCGGTCTGCGCATTCGCGACATCGACTGTGCGTTCAAGGTCTTTCGGAGGCCGGTGCTCGACGCGCTGCCGATCGCGTCGATCGGCGCGTTCGTGAATACCGAGCTGCTGCTGCGCGCGCGCCGCGCCGGCTTCCGGATCCGCGAAGTGCCGGTGACGCACCACCCGCGGATCGCCGGCCGCGCGAAGGGCGCCTCGCCGCGCGTGATCGGTCGGGCGCTCGTCGAGCTGATGATGCTCTACCGCGAACTGCGGGTAGGCGCGCCGACGCGCTCGTGGCGGCGATCCGACGGCGGTGTGCAGGAGCGAACGTGATCGGAAACCGCGATGGAGTGCGGCGCTTCGCGAATCCGTGCACGTAGCCCTCGTCGGCGCATTCCCGTTCCCCTATCCGCAGGGTTCGCAAGTCTTCTTCGCGGAACAGGCGCGCGCGCTGCAGGCGGTGGGCGCGCGCGTGACGCTCGTCTGTTACGGGCGCGGCGCGGGAGAGGTTGCGGCGGATCTCGCGCTGGTGCGGGCGCCGTTCGCGCCGCGCAAGCTCGCGTCGGGACCGAGCCCGGCCAAGCCGTTCGCCGATCTCGCGCTCGCCGCATCACTGCTGGCAGCGCATCGACGCACGCCGTTCGACGCGGTGCTCGCGCACAACTCCGAGGCCGCCCTCGCGTCGTTGCTGGTGCGACCGCGGCTGCAACGCCCCGTCGCGTACGTGGCGCACACGATTCTTGCGAACGAACTCGAGACCTATGCGGCACCGCGGTTCGCTCCCATTCTGCGTAGGGTTGGCGCCCGCATCGACCGCCACGTCGCGCACCGCGCCGATGCGGTGATCGCACTCGCGCGCGCCGGCGAGCGCGCGCTTTCGCAACATGCGCGCGGTCCGGTGCTGCGGATCCCGCCGGGACTTGCGCCGCGCGTCGCACCCACGCCCGCCGCGATTGCGGCTTGCTGCAAGCGCCATGGCCTCGAGGTCGGTCGCTACGCGCTCTATGCGGGCAATCTCGACGGCTATCAGGATCTCGCGACGCTCGCGCTGGCTGCGCGCGGGATCGCCGCGCCCGTGGTCGTCGCAACGCACGGGGTCGGGAGCGCGCCGGCGCCGCTTCGAACGCTGCATGTCGGTACCGCTGATGCGGTGCGGATGCTCACCTTTGGCGCTGGCGTGACACTGCTCGCGCGTAGCGCGGCGGGCGGCTTCCCGATCAAGCTGCTCAACTACATGGAGGCTTCGCGAGCGATCGTCGCACGAGCATCGGTAGCGGAACCGCTCACGCACGAGCACTCGGCGTGGCTGGTAGCGGACGATGCAATGCCTTCCGCGTGGTCGGCCGCGGTGAATGCGCTGCTTTCCGATTCCTTGCGCGCGGCGCAGCTGGGCGCCGAAGCGCGCCGAACGCTCGAACGCGAACACGACCCGATCACGCTCGCGCGCGGCGTTCTCGCCTTGCTCGCTGGCCTCGACGGCTGGATGCCGACGCGTTCGTAGTCCCGCAACGCGCTGCGAAGGGCGAGCTAGACTCGTTCGCGACCTCGACCCACCCCCGCACGGGGCGGGCCGGGGCCGCGGTGCGTTTCGGGTTCGGCAATTCCTGTTGGGCGTTGCGCATGCGGTGTTCTTGAATGGGAGTGGACGACCGACTTGCTGAATCGACCGCTCAAAAGCTTCGACGAACTCGCCGAGCGCGTGCTCGCGCGAACCGGCGTCGTGCGACTCACCGGCCTGCGCGGCGCCGCGCGCGCGTGGGCAGGTGCCGCGCTGGTGCGCGCCGTGGCGCCGAAACCGGTGCTGTTTCTCGCGCCCGACGCGAAGTCTGCGGACGCGCTGCTCGAAGATCTGCGCGTGATGCTCGGCGAACCCGCCGCTGACGAAGGCGGCCAGGTCCGACCCTTTCCGCATCCCGACACGCTTCCCTACGACCGCTTCTCGCCGCAGCCGTTCGTCACCGCGCAGCGGATGGACGTGCTGTATCGCTGGCTCGAAGCGACCGGCGAGCGCGGCGCGGAAGACAGGGGACTCGTCGTCGTCGCACCGCTCTCGGCGCTCGCGCTGCGCGTCCCCACCCGCCAGGCGCTCCGCGCGCGGACGACGCAACTGCATGTCGGGCAGTCGATCGACCGCGATGACTTGATCGGGCGGCTGGTCGCGGCCGGCTACGCGCGGATGGCGCTCGTCGAGGAACGCGGCGAGTTCGCGGTGCGGGGCGGCATCGTCGATGTGTTCCCGCCGCAGCGCGCGCGACCGGTGCGCATCGAACTCGCCGGCGACGAGGTCGAGTCGATCCGCGAGTTCGACGCGGCGAGCCAGCGCTCGCAAGAGCGATTTGGCTCGGTGACGCTGCCGCCGCCGCGCGAGATTCAACTCGATCGCGACCTGGTGATCGAGCGCGGTCCCGAGATTCGCGCGCGCGCCGAAGAGCAGGGCGCCGACGCGCGCGCAACCGACGAGACGCTCGATGCATTGCTGCGCGGGTCGCTGCCGCCCGGCGCCGAAGCGCTGGCGCCGTGGATCCAACCCGGCGTCGAGACGATCTTCGATTACCTGCCAGGCGACGCGCTGGTCGTCGTCGAGGAGCCGGAAGCGGCGCGCGAACGCCTTGCGCGCTTCGCCGACGAGTCGTTCCAAAGCTTCGAAGCCGCGCACGCGGCGGGCCGCGTCGTGGTGCCGCCCGCGGAGCTGCTGCTTTCGACGGACGACGTCGAGCACGCACTCGCGCTGCGCCGGCCCGTCTGGCTCGAGCGGCTCGACATCGAGACCGACGATGCGGCCGAGCGCATCGCGCTGCGCTCGACCGATCACGACGAGCTGCGTCGCGAGCTCGCGCGGCGCCGCACCGGCGACGCCGCGCTGCTACCGCTGATCGGCGCGATCGAGCGCTGGAGTGCGGAGCGCTGGCGCGTGGTGATCGCGGCACCGGCGCTCTCCGGAGCCGAGCGCATCCGCCAGCTGCTGCTCGAATACGGTCACGACGCGAAGCTGGCGCGCGACGCCCGCGAGATCGCGCACTGGGGACGGCCCGGCAAGATCGAGGTGCGCGTCGCCGCGATCTCCGAGGGCTTCGTGCTGCCGCTCGCCCACACCGTCCTCGTCACCGAGGAGGAGATCTTCGGGCCGCGCGAGCGGCGTCGCACCAAGGTGTCGATGCGCGAGGCGGCGGCGCTCGAGTCGCTCGCGCAGCTGAAGACCGGTGACCATCTGGTGCACGGTGAGCACGGCATCGGCGTCTACCGCGGGCTCGTGCAGCTGGCGGTCGGCCCAGCGCGGCGCGACGACGCCAAGAACGAATTCCTGCGCATCGAGTACGACGGCGGCGACCGCCTCTTCGTGCCGGTGCACCGGCTGTCGCTCGTGCAGCGCTACGTCGGCGCCGAAGGCGTGCCGCCGCGGATGGACAAGCTCGGCGGCCTCACCTGGGAGAAAGCCAAGCGCTGCGCCAAGAAGTCGCTGCGCGACATGGCGCGCGAACTGCTCGGCATCCACGCGGCGCGCGAATTGGCGGAGGGCTTCGCGTTCTCGCCGCGCGATCGTGCGCTCGAGGAGTTCGAGGGCGCCTTCCCGTACGAGGAGACGCCCGACCAGCAGGCCGCGATCGAGGACGTCCTTGCGGACATGCAGAACCCGAGGCCGATGGACCGCCTGGTGTGCGGTGACGTCGGCTTCGGCAAGACCGAAGTCGCCGTGCGCGCCGCCTTCAAGGCGGTGATGGACGGCAAGCAGGTCGTCGTGCTGGTTCCCACGACGATCCTGTGCGCGCAGCACGAAGAGACCTTCCGCAAGCGCTTCGATGGCTATCCGATTCGCGTCGAGTCGCTTTCGCGGTTCCGCTCCGCGAAGGAACAGAAGCAGGTCCTGCTCGGCATGGCCGACGGCTCGGTCGACGTCGTGATCGGTACGCATCGTCTGTTGCAGAAGGACGTCGAGGTCCGCGACATCGGGCTGCTGATCGTCGACGAGGAGCAGCGCTTCGGGGTCGGCCACAAGGAGCGCATCAAGAAGCTCAAGAAGACCGTCGACGTCCTGACGCTCACCGCGACGCCGATCCCGCGCACGCTGCAGATGGCGTTCACCGGGCTGCGCGACATGTCGGTGATCCACACACCGCCCGCGGATCGGCTCTCGATCCGCACCCAGGTAGCGCGCTTCTCCGAGTCGATGGTGCGCGAGGCGATCCTGCGCGAAGTGCGGCGCGGCGGGCAGGTGTTCTTCGTGCACAATCGCGTCCACTCGATCGGGCAGGTGGCAGAGTTGCTACAGCGCATCGTGCCCGAGGTGAGCGTGCTCGTCGCGCACGGCCAGATGCCCGAGCGCGATCTCGAAGATCGCATGATGCGCTTCCTGCACGGCGAAGCCGATCTGCTGCTCTGCACCTCGATCGTCGAGAGCGGTCTCGACATCCCGCGCGCGAACACGATGCTGGTCGATCGCGCCGAGACCTTCGGACTCGCGCAGCTCTACCAACTGCGCGGGCGCATCGGGCGCAGCTCGCACCGCGCGTATTGTCACCTGCTGATGCGCGGGGGCGAGCGCAGCCTCTCGGACGACGCGCGCAAGCGACTCGAGGCGCTGCAGTCGTTCACCGAACTCGGCAGCGGCATGCGGCTCGCATCGATGGACCTCGAGATTCGCGGCGCGGGCAACCTGCTCGGCGCCGAGCAGCACGGCAACCTCGCCGAACTCGGCTTCGAGACCTACATGGAGATGCTCGAAGAAACCATCGAGGAAATGCGCGGGACGGTGCGCCCGAAGGAGATCGATCCGGAGATCCGGCTGCCGATCGCCGCCAAGCTTCCCGAAGACTACGTGCCCGACGTCAGCCAGCGCTTGGTGCTCTACAAGCGGCTCGCCTCGGCACCCGACCAGGCCGACACCGATCGCATTCGTGACGAACTGCTCGATCGCTTCGGCCCGCTGCCCGATGCGGCGGCGAACCTACTGGCGGTGATCCGGCTGAAGATCGCCGCGCGCAAACT
>JANLTC010000017.1:0-29855 GCA_031362725.1 Deltaproteobacteria bacterium
GCGGCAGCGCGGCCGACGCCCAGCACATCGCGGCCGAGTGGTGCGGTCGCCTGTCGCGCGAACGCATTGCGCTCCCGGCGATCGCGCTGACCGCGAACAGCTCCGACATCACGGCGCTCGGCAACGACTACGGCTTCGAGCGCGTCTTTGCCCGCCTCGTCGAAGCGCACGGTCGGCCCGGCGACGTCGCAATTGCGATCTCGACTTCGGGCAACTCTCCGAACGTGCTGGCGGCGGTCGAGGAAGCGCGCAAACGCGGGCTACGCACGATCGCCTGGACAGGTCGCGGCGGCGGCGAACTCGCGAGCCGGGTCGAGTTGGCGCTGGTCGTACCGTCGGACGACACGCAGCGGATCCAGGAGTCTCACATCGCGATCGGCCACGCACTCGCGGAACTGGTGGACGACGCGCTGTTTCCGAAACCGTGAGCAACACCTCGTGAAGAATACGCCGCCGCGCATCGATCGAAGCCGCGTGCGCACCGTGCCGGCGCGACGGCGTCCGAGCAAGGTGCAGCTCCGCGCCGAAGCGCGTCCGCATGCCAAGGGCGCTTCGTTCGCGGCATTCCTCGATCGCTTGCCGGATCTGCTCGGCGCGCGCGACCTGCGTGACGCGATCGCCGCCGCCGCACGCGCCCGAACGCGCGGTCGTCCCGTCTTGTGGGGATTCGGCGCGCATGTGATCAAGGTGGGGCTCGCACCGATCGTCGTCGATCTACTCGAACGCGGATTCGTGTCGGGCATCCTGATGAACGGCGCCGGTTGCGTGCACGATCTCGAACTGGCGATGATGGGCGCCACCTCCGAGGATGTCGGCCCGGCGCTCGACGACGGCAGCTTCGGGATGGCGGGCGAGACCGCCGAGCGCCTGAATGCCGCGATCGCGCGGGGTGCGGCCGACGGAATCGGTATGGGCGCCGCGATCGGCCGCGAGATCGCGCAAGGTCGCTATCCGCACAAACAGCGCTCGATTCTCGCAACCGCGTCGCGACTCGGTGTTCCCGTCACCGTGCATGTCGCGATCGGCACCGACATCCACCACATGCATGCGAGCGCCGATGGCGCCGCGCTCGGCGCCACCAGTCATCGCGACTTCGAGACGCTCACCGGGCTCGTCGCGATGCTCGAGGGCGGTGTCTACTTCAACGTCGGCTCGGCGGTGATCCTGCCCGAGGTGTTCTTGAAGGCGCTCGCGCTGGCGCGCAATCTCGGTCATCGCGTCGAGCGCTTGACGACCGTGAACCTCGACTTCATCCGGCAGTACCGGCCGACCGTGAACGTCGTCGAGCGCCCGACGCGGCTCGGAGGGCGCGGCATCTCGCTGGTCGGCCAGCACGAGATCCTGGTCCCGCTGCTGGCCGCCGGGCTCGTCGAATCCGATTCCAAGAGGAAGCGAAGAGGCCCGCGATGAGCGGCCGCATCGTGATCCGCGAGGGTGCGCTCGGCGACCAGTCGGCCGACCTGATCCTGCCCGCGACCCCGCTGCCCGAAGGCGCGGATGCCGAAGCGCAGGTGCGCAATGCCTTCCGCGCCGGCCTCGACGCGGCGCGCGCGCGCGGCTGTCGCAGTGTCGCCGCGCCCGCACTCGGCGCGGGGCGCGGCGGACTCCCGCTGCAGCGCAGCGCGGAGATCCTGATCGAGGAGGCGCGCCGCCATTTCGCTGGCGCGACGTGCATCGAGGAGATCCGCTTCGTGCTCGACGGTGAGCCGAGCTACCGCGTCTTCGAGTCCGTGAACGACGCGGCCCGCGTAGCCGAGCAGATGGAGCGCTTGCGCGAGCGTTCGTGACGCCCAGATCGCTGGGCCTATCCTCGGATCGTTCGGAGGCGACACGAGTTTGGTAGCCGAGCTGTTCCACAGTACCGCCGCTCTCTACCTGCTCGCCGGGCTCGCCGGAGTGCTCGGTTTCGCGCTGCCCAAGGCCCGCCTTGGGCGCGCCGTGCCGTGGCTGCTGCTTGCCGGCGCCACCCTCCACGGCATTGCGTTTGCGCGACTCCACACGCTGCCGAATCCGCCGCAGCTGACGGACACGCCCTCGGCGATCTCGCTGGCCGCGTGGCTTGCCGTGATCGTGAGCCTGCTGCTGCTGCGCAGTGGGCGACTCGAAGGGCTCGCCGTACTCGTCGCGCCACTGGCATTCCTGAGCGTCTTCTACGAGAGCGTCAGCTTGTACGCGAACGCGCCCGCGGTGGCGTCCGAAGCGGGATCCTGGCCGCACCTGCATGTGATCCTCGCCAGCGCTGGGCTGGCACTTCTCGGTGTCGCAGGACTCGCCGGCACGCTGTTCCTCGCCGAGGACCGCGCGCTGAAGGCCAAGCGCGCGCCGTCACTGCGGCGCGCGCTGCCGTCGCTCGAAGCGCTCGATCGCGTGAACGCGGTGACGCTCGCGGCGGGCTTCCCGCTGCTGAGCTGCGGCGTCGTCGCCGGGATGCTCTGGACGCGGGCGGAAACCGGCCACCTCTTCGTCGGCGGCGCGCATGCGGTGTGGTCGGTGATCGCGTGGGCGATCTACCTCGCGCTCGTCGTCACGCGCTTCGTCGCCGGCCGGCGCGGCCGCGAGGCGGCTGCCTTCGCGGCGATCGGCTTTGCGTTCCTGCTCTTCGTCGTGATCGGCGTCGGAGCCGTCGGGTGAAGATCCTGTTGGTCGGCATGAACCATCGCACCGCGCCGGTCGAGGTGCGCGAGCGCTTCGCGGTCGGCGACCCGTTGCCGTGGCTCGCGAAGCTGGTGGACTCGCCCGAGATCGACGAGGCCGTGCTCGTCTCGACCTGCAACCGCGTCGAAGTGATCGCGGCGGCACCGAGCCTCGACGCGGGCCGCCATCGCCTGCGCTCGTTCTTCCACCGCGAACTCGGGCAGGCGGCGCCACTGCCTCAGCAACGCTCGGAGAGCGCAGTCCTCTACGAGCATGTCGATGACGACGCCGTGCGACACCTGTTCCGCGTCGCCGCGTCGATCGACTCGCTGGTCGTCGGGGAGCCGCAGATTCTCGGTCAGGTGAAGGAGGCGTACCGCGTTGCCGCGGAGGGCGGCGTCTGCGGACCCCTGCTCAATCGACTGTTCGCGAGCGCGTTCGCGGCCGCCAAGCGCGTGCGCACCGAAACCCAGATCGCGTCGCGGCCGGTCTCGATGGCGCGCGTCGCCGTCGATCTCGCCCGTCAGATCTTCGAGACGCTCGAAGACAAGCACGCGCTGCTGGTAGGCGCAGGCGACATGATCGAGGCAGCGCTCGTCGCGCTACGCGGTGCGGGGCTCGCCGGTGTCGCGGTCGCGAACCGCACGCCCGAGCGCGCCAGCGAACTTGCGGCGCGCTTCGGCGCGACCGCCCACGGGCTCGGCGAATTGCCGCGCCTGCTCGCCGCCTCGGACGTGGTGCTCACCTCGATCGGCGTCGATCGCCCGCTGCTCGACGCGCCGCTCTTCGAGGAAGCGCTGCGGGCACGGCGCCGCCGCCCGATCTTCGCGATCGATCTCGGCGTGCCGCGCAACATCGACCCCGCCGTGAACCAGCTCGATGACGTCTACCTCTATGACGTCGACGATCTGGGTGGCGTCGCCGAAGCCAACGCCGAAGAGCGACGCCGAGAGACGCTGCGAGCCGAAGCGATCGTGCAGGAAGAGGTCGAGCGCTGGGGAGGCTGGCTTTCGGCGCTGCAGGCAGTTCCGACGATCCGGCGGCTGCGCGCGCGCGCCGAATCGATCCGCCGAAGCGAAGTCGACAAAGCCGCCGTGAAGCTCGGGCTCGACGAAGCGCAACAGCGGGGCGTCGAGGCGCTGACGCGCGCGGTCGTGAACAAGCTGCTGCACGCACCGGTTTCGCGGTTGCGCGAGCAAGCCGAGCGTGAGGGCGGGCTCGCGTACCTCGAAGCCGCGAAGGTGTTGTTCGCGCTCGACGATCCCACGGCACCCGGGGCCGACGCCGACCTCGTTGCGGACGGCGATCGCGGCCGCGACGACGAGTCGTCGTCGTGAAGCGCCTGCGCCTGGCGACACGCGGTAGCCAGCTCGCGCTCTCGCAGTCCGGCTGGGTGGCGCGGCGCGTAGAACGAGAACTGGGTGCCGCGGTCGAGCTGGTGACGGTGCGCACCAGCGGGGACCGCCTCGCCGATGTGTCGCTCGCGAAGCTCGGCGGCAAGGGCCTCTTCGTGAAGGAGATCGAAGAGGCGCTGCTCGATGGCCGCGCCGATCTCGCCGTGCACAGCGCGAAGGATCTGCCGGCGCGAATCGCCGAAGGTCTCGTCCTGGCCGCGTTCCCGGAACGCGGCGATGCGCGCGACGCGTTGGTGGCGCGCGAGACGGGCGGACATCTGCTCGGACTTCCGCAGGGAGCGCGCGTCGGCACCGGCAGCGCGCGCCGCCGCGCACAACTCTGCGCGCTGCGACCCGACCTCGAGGTCGTCGCATTGCGCGGCAACGTCACGACCCGACTCGAACGGCTCGCCGAACAGCGCTTCGACGCGGTGATCCTCGCCTGCGCAGGTCTCGATCGGCTGGATCTCGGTGGCCGCATCCACGAGCGCGTGTCCGCCGATCTGATGCTGCCCGCGGTGGGGCAGGGCGTGCTCGCGATCGAGGCGCGGGCCGGCGAGTCGCTCGCGGCCGATCTCGGCGCTCTCACCGATGCCCCGAGCGCGCGCGCGATCGCCGCCGAGCGCGCGTTCCTCGCGCGTCTCGAAGGCGACTGCAACGTGCCGCTCGCCGCGTTCGCGGAGCCGCAGCGCGACGGCACGTTGCGGCTGCGCGGGATGGTGCTCAGCGCGGACGGCGCCGCGGTGGCGCAGGTCGAGGCACGCGGCGCGGATCCTGTGGCGCTCGGTATCGCGGTCGCGGAAGCGGTGCTCGCGAAGGGCGGCGCCGAGATTCTCACCGCACTGCGTCGCGAGATGGAGTCGTGAGCGACGCGCCGCGCGGTCGGGTGTTACTCGTCGGCGCCGGTCCCGGCGATCCGGACCTGACCACGTTGCGCGGCGCCGAAGCGCTGCGCCGCGCCGATGTCGTGGTCTACGACTCGCTGGTCGCGCGAGAATTGCTCGACCTCGCGCCCGCCCATGCCGAGCGCATCGACGTCGGCAAGCGCAGTCACGACAGTCTCGTCAGCACCCAACAGTCGATCCACGAGTTGCTGATCGCGCGCGCGCGCGCGGGGCAGCTCGTGGTGCGGCTCAAGGGCGGCGATCCGTTCGTGTTCGGTCGCGGCGGCGAGGAGGCGAGCGCGTGCCGCGAGGCCGGTGTGCCCTTCGAAGTGGTGCCGGGTGTCACGTCGGCGCTCGCCGCGCCCGCGTTCGCCGGCATTCCGGTGACCGACCGACGCCATGCTGGATCGTTCGCCGTCGTCACCGGACACCGCGATCCCGGCCGCCCGTGGACCTCGATCCGCTGGGACAAGGTCGCGACCGGCGCCGATACGCTCGTCGTCGTGATGGGAATGCGCAATCTCGAAAAGATCGTCGAGACGCTGCTCGAGCACGGTCGCTCGCCCGAGACGCCGGCCGCCGTCGTGATGGAAGGCGGCACACCGCGCCAACGCGTCGTCGAAGCGAAGCTCGCCGAGCTGGCGGTGCGGGTTCGCGAGGCGCAACTGATGGCGCCCGCGGTGATCGTCGTGGGCGACGTCGTGCGACTGCGCGCGCAGCTCGCCTGGTGGGAATCCGGACCGCTCTTCGGCAAGCGCGTGCTGGTGACGCGCGCGGCAGATCAGGCGGCTGATCTGGTCGCGGTGTTGCGCGAGATGGGCGCGGAACCTTCGTGTGTTCCGATGACCGAGACGAGGGTCTTCGAGGACGAACGCTTCGCCCTGGCCTTGCGCGCGCTCGACCACTACGACGCAATCGTCTTCACCAGCGCCAACGCGGTGCGCGCGCTCGGCGAGCGGCTCGTCGCACACGGCCGGCCCCCGGCGCAACTGCGCACGCGCGTGCTGTGCGTCGGTCCCGGCACCGCCAGCGCGGCGCGGCGCGCCGGCTTCGCGGCGCCCGAAGTGCCGGCCGCGCGCTACGACGCCGAGTCGCTCGCGCAAGCCGTGCGCGACATACTGCCGCCCGCCGGCCGCCGGTTCTTGTTTCCGTGCGGCTCGCTCTCGCGACCGACGTTGCCGCAGAGCCTGCGCGACGCCGGTGCGCGCGTCGATGAAGTGATCGTGTACGCGACTGCGCCGGCCGACGTAGACGTCGCGCAGCTGCGCACCGCGCTGGTGGCGGGCGAGGTCGACGCGCTCACCTTCGCGAGTCCGTCGGCCGTGCGTCGCTTCGCTGCGTGTCTCGACGAGGCCTCGCGTGCCGCGGCCGCGCGCGCGGTCGTCGCGGCGATCGGCACGGTGACGGCGGAGGCACTCGGCGAGGTCGGTCTGCCGGCGCAGGTGATTCCCGAGCGCGCCGGTGCGCGCGCGCTGGTCGAAGCGCTGGCCCGCCATTTTGCGGCAAAGGTACGAGGAGACGAAGCATGAGTTTTCCGGCACTGCGGATGCGGCGGATGCGACGCAGCGACGCGTTGCGGCGTCTGGTCCGCGAGACGCGCCTCTCGCGCGACGATCTGGTACTCCCGCTCTTCGCGGTGCCCGGGAGCGGCGTGCGCGAGGCCGTCTCATCGATGCCGGGCGTGTTCCGGCTCTCGGCCGACCAGATCGCGGAGGAGGCGAAGGCCGTCGCGGATCTCGGCATTCCCGCAGTCATCCTGTTCGGGATTCCGGAACACAAAGACGCGCGCGGCTCGGGTGCCGACGCCGCCCAGGGAATCGTGCAGCGTGCGATCGCCGCGGTGAAGCACGCCACGCCAGACCTGTGCGTGATCACCGACGTCTGCCTCTGCGAATACACCGATCACGGTCATTGCGGCCTGCTCGACGGCGAAGAGGTGGCCAACGATCCGAGCCTCGAGCGGCTCGCCGCCACCGCCCTCTCGCATGCGCGCGCCGGCGCCGACATGGTGGCGCCCTCGGACATGATGGACGGCCGCGTCGCCGCGATTCGCGCGTCGCTCGACGCCGCGCACTTCGAAAGCGTCCCGATCCTTGCGTATGCCGCGAAGTACGCGAGCGCGTTCTACGGCCCGTTCCGCGAGGCGGCCGAGAGCACGCCGGCGTTCGGCGATCGCCGCGGCTACCAGATGGACCCGCCCAACCGGCGCGAGGCGCTGCGCGAAATGCAGCTCGATCTCGACGAGGGCGCCGACATCCTGATGGTGAAGCCCGCGCTCCCCTATCTCGACGTGCTCGGGGAAGCGCGCCGCCGCTTCGATGTACCGCTCGCCGCCTATCACGTGTCCGGCGAGTACTCGATGCTGATGGCCGCCGCCGAGCGCGGTTGGCTCGATGGCCCGCGCGCGATGTTGGAGTCGCTCGTTGCGATCAAACGCGCCGGCGCGGATTTCATCCTGACCTACGCAGCCAAGGACATCGCGGTGCGCCTCGCGTCGTGAGAGGCACCGAAGGCGAACGAAGTTCATGAGGACGGGAGGTTGGCGTGGCGCTTCTCTACAAGGTGATCGAGACCAGCAACGTCGCGGACGATGAACTCGAGCGCATCCTGAACGAATGGGTCGCACAGGGCTGGAGCTTCGAGGGCTTCCACTTCGCGATGCGCGAGAACTCGAAGCGGCCGGCGATGGCGTTCGTGACGTTCACACAGGAGGGCTAGTCCCAGGTCTGCGGCGAAATGCCCCATCGTCGATTCGTGGTGAGGCGTAGTACCCGAATCGAGTGCGCGGTAGTGCCGCACCGCCGACGCCAAGTGGCTCGGATTCTGCACAGCGGGCAGGGCCAGGAGGTGCCTGCCGTGCTCTCGAAGTCTCAAGCTCGCCTGTTCTTCCTGGGCGGGACTCTCTTCTTCTCGGTGATCTTCATTGCGCTGACGGTGGACACGCTTCGGCAGATTCCAGCCCGATCTCACCAGGACCGCATGACGACCGAGGTCGTTCGCGGCAAGGAGATCTGGGACAAGAGCAACTGCATGGGCTGTCACACGATCCTCGGCGAGGGCGGCTACTACGCGCCCGAGTTGACGCGGGTGGTGCAGCGCCGCGGCAAGGAATGGATCGCGATCTTCCTGGCGGATCCCCAGGCGATGTTCCCCGGCGAGCGAAAGATGGTGAACTACCACTTCGACACTGGCCAGATCGGGGACGTGGTCGCGTTCCTCGACTGGATCGGCGGTATCGACACCAACGGCTTTCCACCCAAACCGGACCTCGCACTGCCGGTGGCCGCGGTGGCGATGAACGCGAACCTCGCGCCGCCGCCGGCCATCTTTGGAACCGTGTGCGTCGCGTGTCACGCGGTCGGTGGCAAAGGCGGCGCGGTCGGGCCGGCGCTCGATGGTGTCGCGCATCGCAAGACGCCGCAGGAGCTCGATCGCTGGCTCGCCGACCCGGCGGCCGTCAAGCCGGGGACCGCGATGCCCAAGCTACCGATCGACGATCCGACCCGCGCGGCCCTGGTCGCGTGGCTTTCCACGTTGAAGTAGGAGCGTGTCATGAAGTTCAGCACCCAGCGCATCGCATACCTCTTCTTCGCGACGTCGATGCTGTTGCTGCCGCTGCAGCTCGTGTTCGGCTTCGTGATGGGCTTCGCGCACATGGGCTGGGACGGACTCCACGAGTGGATTCCGTTCAACGCCGCGCGATCGACGCACTTGAATCTGCTCGTGCTGTGGCTCTTGTCGGGTTTCATGGGGGCCGCCTACTTCATCATTCCCGAAGAAGCGGATCGCGAGATCTGGAGTCCGCAGCTCGCAATCGTGCAGTGGGCGTCGCTGGTCGTCGTTGCGGTCGTCGCGCTGGTGGGATTCCAGTTTGGCTGGTGGGAGGGGCGCAAGTTCCTCGAGATCCCGCGCCCGCTCGACTACCTCGTCGTCGTGAACGTGCTCGCGTTCCTGCTCAACATCGCGATGACGGCGTGGAACGCCGAGCGTTTCACCACCACCGGCAGCGTGCTGCTGCTGGGACTCACCGCAGCCGGGCTGCTCTACCTGCCGGGCATGATCACGTTCCAGAACCAGGTCTTCGATTCCTACTTCCGTTGGTGGGTCGTGCATCTGTGGGTCGAAGGCGTATGGGAACTGATCATGGGCGCAATCCTCGCGTACCTGCTGATCAAGCTGACCGGCGTAGATCGGGAAGTGGTCGAGAAGTGGCTCTATGTGATCGTCGGCTTCACGTTCCTCTCGGGCATTCTCGGCACCGGGCACCACTATTACTTCATCGGGGCGCCGTCCTATTGGCTCTGGATCGGCGGTGTCTTCTCGGCGCTCGAGCCGCTCGCGTTCCTCGGCATGGCTCTCTACGCCGTCACGATGGCGCGTCGCGCGGGTCGCGATCATCCGAACCGCATCGCGCTGTTCTGGACGGTCGGCTGCGGCGTGATGTCGTTCGTCGGCGCCGGATTCCTGGGCTTTGCGCACACGCTGCCGTCGGTGAATCTGTACACCCACGGAACGATCGTGACGGCGATGCACGGCCACATGGCCTTCTGGGGCGCCTACGCGATGATCGTCCTCGGCATCATCAGCTACACGATGCCGCTGCTGACCGGACGGAAGCGTTTCGGTGGATGGGTGCCCGAGGTCGCGTTCTGGACCGCGAACATCGGCATGCTGGGAATGACCGGCGCCTTCGCGGTCGCCGGCATCACGCAGGTCTACCTGGAGCGGCGGATGGGAATGGACTTCCTGCAGGCGCAGAAGGCGGTGGCCGTCCATTTCGGCGGCGTCGTGCTCGCGGCATCGCTGCTCACCTTCGGGATTGCGCTCTTCATCTGGGATTTCATCCGCTACGGGCTTCCGAGCCAAGAGGCGGTCGGCCGCGATATCGCGGTCGGCGCAGCGGAGACCGCATAGATGGCGATCGTCCGGGCGGCGAATGAAATCGCGGTCACGCCGCCGGCGGCGCTTCCGTGGTATCGCCCGATCCGCAACGAGTGCGAACTCTTTGCGACCGCCTTCGAGCAGCGACTGCCGCTGCTGCTGAAGGGACCGACCGGCTGCGGCAAGACGCGGCTCGTCGAGCACATGGCCGCCCGCCTCGGCCGCCCGCTCGTCACGGTCGCGTGTCACGACGAGACGTCGGCCGTCGACCTGCTCGGCCGCTGGCTCTTGAAGGGCGGCGATACCGCCTGGCAGGACGGTCCTGTGACGCGGGCCGTGCGCACGGGAGCGATTCTCTATCTCGACGAGTTCGCAGAAGCGCGCAGCGACGTACTCGTCGTGATCCACCCGCTCACCGATCACCGGCGCCGGCTCTTCGTCGAACGGCATGACGAGGAGCTCGAGGCCGCGCCCGGTTTCCTGCTCGTCGCGAGCTACAACCCGGGCTATCAGCGCGGCCTGAAGGAACTGAAGCCCTCGACGCGACAGCGCTTCGTGACGCTTGCCTTCGACTACCCGGCGCCCGACGTCGAGGTCGAGATCCTGCGGCAGGAGACGGGGATCGATGCGCGCATCGGCAAGGCGCTCGTGGCGCTGCTCGGAAAACTACGCGCCGCGGACGCGCTTGCGCTCGCTGCGGCGCCCTCGACGCGACTGGCCGTCTCGGCGGCGCGGTTGATCCGCGCGGGTGTTCCGCCGCGAGCGGCCTGCGCAGCGGCGATCATCGAGCCGCTGACCGATGACCCCGAGATCGCGTCGGGCCTGCGTGATCTGGTCGCCCTCGTCTTCTGATGTCGCCGCGCCTCGACCTCGAGTGGGATCTCGGCCTGTTTCGCGCTGGCCGCGCACTGCTCTTCAGACTTCGCGGCGAAGCGCGCGGTCGCGATGCAGCCCCAGCGCGGTGCGCAGCGCGGCTCGCAGATCACCGGGACGCACTCACCGCGTTCGCTCGCGCACTCAGCGGGTTGCCGGTTCGGATCGTCGCGGCGCAGGGCGCGGGCGGCGTCTGCGGCGACGACCTGCTGCTGCCCGCGACACTGGACCTCGCGGGCGAACCCGAGGCCAATCGCACGCTCTACGTCTTGCGCACCGCGGTGTCGGCGGCGATCGCGCGGCTGGATCTCGCGGCGAAGCAGGCGGCGGTTGGGGAATCGCTACCGGCGCCGCTACCGGCGCCGCTGCCGGCGCTGCGTGCGGCCGCGGAGGCCTGCGCATGGCTATCGCTCGAAATGCCGGGCTTCGGGCCGCTGATGGCGAAGGCGCGCGCGCAGGCACTCGCCGCGCGGCCCGAGCCGGCGCGACTGCGCGGGCGCGAAGCGTTGCGGGAGCAGGCGCGGCGCGCAGCGCTTCGCGGCGAGGAGCCCTGGAAGGATGCAGCCTTCGTCGCTGCGCTGCGGGAAGCCCGCGACCGCGGACCTACGGCGCCTGGAGAAGCGCTGCTCGGCGAACGCCTCGAGCCCCGCGCGCTCGTACCCGCCGGCGCGGCGACGGACGATGCCGCTCGCAACGCACAAGCGTGCAATCCGGAAACGGAGGCCGAAGCGCCGCGCGTCGGCTCTATCGAGTGCGTGCTGCTCGAGAAGGACGAGCGCGGCGACATCGTCTGGAATCCCTTCGAACGCGTCGAGACGCTCGACGAGTATCGCGGTGGTTCGCGCAACCTCGACGGCGCCGACGATCTCGATGCGCACCTCGAAGCGCTCGCCGAAGTCGATCTCGGCAAGGTGACGCGAGGGGGTGGCGCCGCGCAGTCGCTATTGCGCGCGGACGTTCGGATCGATGCCGATGCCCCGGATGTCGAAGGCAGCGCCCGGGGCGCGAACGGCATTTGCTACGACGAGTGGAACTTTCGCGCGCGGGCGTATCGACGCGACTGGTGCACGGTCTACCCGCAGCGCGTGCAGGCCGGGGACGCGCGCTGGGCGACCGACGCCGGGGTGCGACACAGACGCCGGATCGACGAACTTCGCCGCCGGCTCGAGCATCACCGCGCGGGCCTGCGCAGCGTCGACCGCCAACTCGACGGCGAGGACGTCGATCTCGCCGCGCTGGTCGACGAACGCGCCGCGCTCGCCGCCGGCCGCGGTGGCAACCCGCGACTCTACGTGCGCCAGGAACGTAGGCGTCGCGACTTCGCGACCACCGTGCTGCTCGACGTCTCGCTGTCGACCGACGCATGGATCCGCGGCCGCCGTGTGCTGGACGTGGCACGCGATGCCGTCTTCGTGCTCGGCGAGGTCGCCGCGCAACTCGGCGATCGGATCCGGGTGCTGGCCTTCGCATCGGAGACGCGCAATCGCTGTCACGTCTGGGAGGTTCTCGGCTGGGACGAACCCTGGACGGTTGCACCGGCACGGCTCGGTGGGCTGACGCCCCGCGGCTACACGCGAATCGGTGCTGCGATTCGTCACGCGACCGCGGATCTCGCCGCCGTCGCGGCCGAACGAAAACTGCTGCTGCTGATCTCCGACGGGAAACCGACCGACTACGATCGCTACGAGGGTCGTTATGGCATCGCAGATGTGCGTCAGGCGCTGCGCGAGGCCGAGCAGCGCGGGCTACGCGCCCACGCGCTCGCGGTCGACGCGGTGGCGCGCGCCTGGATCCCTGCGCTCTTCGGCGCCGGTGCGTGGCACGTGCTGCCGCGCCCCGAACTCCTGCCCGACGTGCTGACGCAGGTCTACGGCCGGCTCACGGCATCCGCGACGTGATCGCAGGCGGCTGTTGGTGCGGGCCCGCGTCGCATTTCCGTGCGAGTCAGGGCGTCTCGCCGGACCCCATCGTCGACGCCGGAATCCGTTGACCGAAGAGCCCCTCGAACTTCGTCACGCTGACGTCGCCCAGCACCGAGGACTGGCACGCGAGCCGCAGGCCCGACGCGTGACTGTGCGGCGGGAAGCCGAGCCGCCACGCCTCGATCGACGTGGGCTCCGAGACGGGCCCTTCGATGCGCACCGCGCAGGTTCCGCAGGTGCCGAAGCCGCGGCAGTGAATCGCCTTCGCCACGTTGTGGTACAGCGGCAGTCGCGCGCGCAGCAACACCATGCGCAGATTCGCGCCGGCGAGACATTCGATCGACTTGCCGGCGAAGCGGACGGTGGGCAACGGGAGTTCCTCGGGGTACCGGCTGCCGGGTGCGCGCAGCCGACGCGCAGGCGGCGAGGCTAGTGCGCGGGCGACCCGAACGCGAGGGATGCGTAGACGACGTCCGCTACGCCAGGTGCTGCGCAAGCCGCGACAGCGATGCGCGGCGCTCGTCGTCGTCGATCCGCGACGCCGAGCGCACGACCAGGTAATCCATCCCGAGCGCCTCCCGGTACTGCGTGATCCGTTCGGCGACCTCGCTGATCTCGCCGATGATCACCCGATCTTCCGCCGCGCCGACGGCGCGCGCCGCAATCGCACCGCGCGCCCGGGCCGCCATCGCCGCGAACTCCGCTTCAGCCCCCTCGCGCACGCGGCGCGCGGTCGCGCCGTCCGCGGCGACGTGCACCGTACGCATTACCGCGACGGGCAACGAATCCCCCGCGATTCCCGCCGGAAGCTGGGCCCGGTGTTCGGCAAAGTTCTTCGCCAGCGTCGCGAAGCTCTCGATCGGCGACGCGAGATAGGGAAGCCCGCGGCGCGCGGCTTGCGTGAGGCCCTTCGGACCGAACGCGGCGACCCAGATCGGTGGATGCGGCTGCTGGACCGGCTGCAGCGCTGCGCGTGCGCCGCCGTCGTCGCGCTCCGTTGGACTCCAGGCTGCGAGGATCGCATCGAGCGCTTCGTCGAAGCGGTCGCGTTTGTCGCGCGGGTCGATGCCGAAGGCCTTGAACATCGCCGGCTCGAAGCCCCGACCGACACCGAGGATCGCACGTCCGCCCGACAGCTGGTCGAGCGTCGCGACCTCGGCCGCCATCCGCATCGGATCGTGGATCGAGATCAACAGCGAGGTGGTGCCGAGCCGCACACGCCGCGTGATCGCCGCGAGCGCACCGAGCGCGACGATCGGCGACGCGGTCGCCCCGGGTCGCAGATGACCTTCGGGCAGCCAGATCGAATCGAAGCCGCTTCGGTCGGCCCATGCCGCGAGATCGGCACTCGCGCTCCACGAGCGCGCGTCGGCGGGACCGCCGAGCGCGAGGCCGAGGCGCAGAGGTATGCGGTGTACGGGCAACGTCCTGCTGAACTCGGCTCGCTGCGCGCCCGCTCAGCGGGCTTGCGAGCCGACGACGTAGGGGAAGACGATCCGCATCGGGTCGACGCCCGCGCCGAGTTGTTGTGCCAGCCCCGAGAGCAGGCCGAGCGTGCGGCCGAGCAGCACCATGTGACTCGGAATGCGCACGAGCGGGTTCGCCCGCACCTTCGCCATCAGTTCTTCGCCGATCGCTTCGAGGCGCTCGGGGCTGAGCGAGCCGGTCGTCGCCAGCTCCGTCGCAATCGCGAGACCCACCTGCGACAGCGCGACCAGCGCATCGTGCGACCCGTCGCGCGCGGCGAAACCGAGCGTCGCGAGCACGAGCGCCATCTCTTCGGGATCGCGGCGCAGCAGCGCCAACACGAACGCGAGTGACTGGGCCCGAAAGTCGGCCGGAAGCTCCTTCGCAAGGCCCCAATCGAGCAGCACGAGGCGCCCGTTCGGCTCGACGAGCAGGTTGCCAGGATGCGGGTCGGCCTGGAAGAAGCCATGCACCAGCACCTGTTCGCACCACGCCTCGACGAGCGTGCGCACGACGCGATCGATGTCGAGGCCCGCGGCATCGATCGCTGCGCGGTCGGTGATCTTGATGCCGTCGATGAACTCCATCACGAGCACGCGGCGCGTGGTGAACTCGCGATGGATGCGCGGCACGTGGATGTCGTCGCGGGCGGCGAACAGGCGCGCGGCGCGCTCGGCATGGCTCGCTTCGGAGAGGAAATCGAGTTCACGCGGGACGTAGCGGCCCATCTCGTCGACGAGCGCGGTGAGGTCGAAGTCGCCCTCGAGCCAGTCGATCGCGCGGAACAGCACGCGCAGGTTGGCGAGATCCGAATGCACCAGCTCGGCAACCTCGGGGTACTGCACCTTGACCGCGACGCGGCGGCCGTCGTGTAGCACCGCCTCGTGTACCTGGGCGAGCGACGCCGATGCGATCGGACGCGGGTCGAAGCGCGCAAAGATCGCTTCGAGCGGGCGGCCGAGTTCGGTTTCGACGACGCGCCGCACGACGGGCAGATCGCGCGCCGGCACGCGATCCTGCAGGCGCGCGAGCACGTCGACCCATTCGCGTGGCATCAGATCGGCGCGCGCGCCGATGTACTGGCAGCTCTTCAGGATCAGACCGCGCAGTTCGATGGCGGCTTCGTAGACGGCCTCCGCGCTCTCGCGGTGGAAGCGACTCCAGCGACCCTGCATCTGCTCCCGCGGGAGTCCACGCGCGAGTACTTGGTTCGTCTTCAGGCCGAGATAGACGCGGCCCACCGCGACGCCGATTCGCCGTGCGCGCTCGATGCGCTGCTGGGCCGCGAAGAGCGGAGCGGCGAGCGACACGGCGGCTACCAGAGCTCCGGCGGTTTCGAGGGGCACGACCAGGCGCCGCCGCTCATCTCGTCGTCGCCCGTCGGCGCGACTTCGGCGCCGACCGGCGCGATGTCCGGAGCGCTGTCGTCCTCGACTTGCTCGCCCTCTTCGTCGAGGTACGGCGGGTTGTAGGCGCACTGCACCCAGCGCGGCGCCGAGAACTCGAGCAGATAGCTCGTGCCGAATCCCTGATACGTGAAGACGCGCTCCGCCTCGCCCGGGAGCGAGAACCCGATCGTGGGCGTGGGGACCGCGTCGAGCAGCTTGGCCTCGACCAACTGTTCGAGACGATCTGGGTAGGTCGATTCCGACGTGTAGTAGTGGTTCAACGCGTCGATGATGCGCTGCGCGTCGACGTCACGCGTGCGCGTGTAGTCCCAGCGCGCCCAGGCCTCGCCGACGAAGAGCGGAAGACCGAGCAGCACGCCGGCTGCGGCCGTGTGGATGGCCCGTCGCCGCAGGCGCTCCGGGTCGAGGCGCACGCCGATCGCCGCGATTGCGAGCAGCACGGTACAGACGATCGCCGCGCCGACGAGCCGTCCCTGCGTGACGCGGAACGGCAGCAGGCCGTCGGCACCGAGCGCCAGCCAGCCCGCAGGTAGCGCGACACCAGCGAGCAGCACGAGCAGGCCGAGCGCCCGACTGCCGCGGCGCAGCCGATACAGACCGAGCAACGCGAGCGCCAAGCCGCCGAGTTCCGCCGCGAGCGTGGTGCCGATCGCTTCGAACCCGAATACCTGCACGGCGGGCCACGGCGAGATCGCGAATGGCAGGTACGCGTTCGTGCCCGTGACATTCCGCTCGATCACCAGCACCGCAGCAGTAATCGGGAGGAACCAGGCGAGCCGCGCGATCCAGCCGAGCCGCAGCCAACTCGCCGCGAGCCAGGGCGAGGCGAGCGCGCAGCCCATTACGGCCGCCACCGCGAGCATCGTGCCCGACCAGCGCCAGTGGAAGAAGTTCCAGACCAGCTGCGAGTTGCCCGAACCGAGCGCGTAGTAGAGGAACAAGACGGTCGCGAGCGACGTCGTCATGGCCGCCGCTCGGGCGAGCGCGGAGCGCGTCGTCGCCCAGACCGCGATCAGCAGCAGCAGCGAGGGCGCAGCGAACACGGCCATGCCCTTGGCGCGATCGTTGAGCAACGATTCCCAGCTGGAGCCGACCAGTGCCTGCATCAGGAACCCGCGCGGCGACCACCAGCCGAGTGCGCTGTCGGGTAGCTCGGGCCGCGGCCCGAGGCCGTGGTGAAGGGTCACCGCGTATGCGATCGAGGAAAGCAGGATCACGCCCGGCACCACGAAGCGCAGTGCTTGCGGACGCGCGGCGAGGTCGCTCACGCTTCTTCCTCGCGCGCGACGCGGACCCGCACCGCCGGGCCGGCTCCGGCTTCGTCTTCCTCGCGCGGCAGGAATCGGATGCGTGCGCTCACTTCGATGGTGTGACCTTGCAGCAGTCGCTGTGCGAGCTCGTGCAGGTCGACCGACTGCAGACTCTTGCCGAGTTCGCTCGAGACGCGCTCGGCAAAGTCACGACGGGCGCGCTCGCCCTGTTCCGTCGCGAACTCCACCCATTCGCGCGGCACGGTGTCACCCAGCGTCTTGCGCAGGAACTCCTCGCCGCTGAAGAGGCCGGCAAAGCCCAGTCCGAGTGCGCGCCGCAACAGCTCGGGCATGCGTCCGCCAGTGTCGGGGGGCGACGACGGGTCGACGTCGCGGCCCGGGTCTCCGCTTTGGCGGGCTGTCCTTCTTCTGCCTCGCGGAGCCGGCATTCGAATGCTTTTCCCGACCTGATTGGTGCCTGAGCTGGTAAGGTGGCACAGCTCGATGGAGGATCGATCGATGAACTATCGATCGGTGGACTTTCGATCGCTGAACTTTCGATCGCTGAACTTTCGATCGATGGGTGATGGGCATGAGAGCCGCAGTTTGCGTCCGTGACATCATGCAGACCAAGATCGTGACAGTCAGCGTGACAGAAAGACTGTCCACGGTCGAGGACATTATGACGCTCGGGCAGGTGCGCCACATGCCCGTGGTGCACGGTGGCAAGCTGGTCGGTGTGCTGTCGCACCGCGACCTACTGCGCGCCTCGCTCTCCGAGCTGGGTTCCTTTGGCAGCGAGACCCGCCGCGCGTTCCTGCACGCCATCGAGATCGCCCAGGTGATGTCGGCGCCTCCGATCACGATCGGACCGGAAGCTTCCGTGCAACTCGCGGCCCGCCTGATGGCCGACCATCGGATCGGTTGCCTGCCGGTCGTCGAAGCCGACGAACTCACGGGCCTCGTCACCGAGACCGACGTGCTCTGCTGGGTTGCCGGCGTGAAGCCGGAACCGGGGTAGTCGCGCGGCGCTAGCCGCTCGAAAGCTGGGGCCAGCGGTCGACGATGTGGTGAGCGCTGCGGTCCGCCAGTGCCGCGGTCGTGATCTGTGGCGGCGCACCGAGTGACGTCGGGAACACGCTCATGTCCGCGACGAAGAGACCGCGGACTTCGTGTGACTCGCCGAAACCATTGACGACCGAAGTGCGCGGGTCGCCGCCCATCCTGCACGTGGACTGTGGATGCGTCGATGCGATCGGGATCTCGCCCTGGCGGACGCCGCGCGCGACGATCGCGCCGAGGTCGTCGCCGGGCCGCAGCACGAGCGGGTCGATCCAGTAGGGCACCAGCACCTCGCGCGCACCGGCTGCGAGAAGCACTTCGCAGCAGTGCACGAGTCCTTCGGCGAGCTGGCGGCGATCGTGCTCCTCGAGCGTGTAGCGGATGCGCGGCCTCTCGATCGAAGCGCCCGGCTCGACCGAGCCCGCGCTGCGGTCGTGCAGCAACACCAACAGCCCCGCCGTGCGCGCGAACGACTTCATCCAGCGGTAGTGCTCGCGTCCGAAGCCCGGCAGGTTGCCGCCGGTCAGCACCGGAAACCCCGCGATCGGCATCAACACGTAGCCGCGGTGCGGATCGCGTTCGAGATCGATGAACTCGTCGACGTAGTAGCTCTGCGGGATGCCGCGGTAGCCGTGGATTTCTTCGTCGAAGATTCCCGCGACCATCACCGACGGATGCAGGTGTAGATTGCGGCCGACCTGTCCGCTGCGATTCGCGATGCGCGAGCGCAGCAGCAGATCCGGCGACGCCACGGCTCCCGCCGCCAGCACCACGACCTTCGCGCGTACGTCGATGCGCGCCCCGGGCGTGCCGGCCTGGTCGACGACGCGACCGACGACGCCGCGCGCGCGCCCTTCCGACACGTCGATGCGTTCGACGCGTGCGTTGGCGTAGACGCGCGCGCCGGCGCGGGCTGCGCGCGGCACGTAGGTGACGAGCATCGACTGCTTGGCGTCGTACGAGCAGCCGAGGATGCAATAGCCCGACTGGACGCACGCTTCCCGGTTGTGCCGCGTGACGAAGCCCGACCAACCGAGCGCCTCGGTGCCACGCCGGACCGCCTGATTCAGCAGGTTGACCTCGTCGTCGCGGATCTGCTTCACCTTCAAGTTGCGCTCGACGCGCTCGAAGGGCCCCGCCATCGCCGCGGTCGTCAGCTCCGGAAGTCCGTGCTCGTCGCGCCACATCCGCAGAATCGGATCGGGCGTGCGGAACGCGTAACAGAGGTTGTGCACCGTCGAGCCGCCGATGCAGCGGCCCTGCAACACGAGGATCGAACCGTCCTCCGTCTGGCGCATGCCGGCTTCTTCGAACAGGCGCGGCAGCATCTCGTCCTCGCGCTGGGTGAAATCGGCAGACGTCCAGTGGGGACCCTGCTCGAGCACGACCACGTCGAGCCCGGCCTCCGCGAGCTCCGCCGCCGCGACGGCGCCACCGCCGCCAGCTCCGATCACACACACATCGGCGTGCGTAACCAGATCGTCGCTGCGATGCGCGAGCTTCTCGATCATGCTGCGCCTCGCGGGCGTCGCAGCAGGGGACCCTGGTACGCGATCAGCGGCCACGTCTCGTCCTGGCTCCAGTAGCCGAGCAGCGACAAGTTGCGCAGCGCGTAGAAGCCCATCCGCCGCAGCGTCACGCGGCTGCGCATCCAGCCGTCGAGGGCGACGTCCTGCGCGGCGGCATCGAGCTGGGTGAAGCGTGCCATGCGATGCTCGAAGAGCAGCGGTCCCCATTCGACGAGTCGCAACAGCGACGGCAGCGGCGCGGTTGCACCGGGATCGAGCGAAGCGCAGAGCGCGTCGATCGTCGCGATCGCGCGCGTCTTGCGCACCGCCGGCGCACCGGGCTCCCCGGTGTCGACCATGCGCTCCACGAGCTGGGTCAGGATCTCGGTTTCAGCCGGCGCGAAGAAGCGCGGAGGAATCGCGGCCGCAGGGTCGGCCGCCGCCGGCAACGCGCGCAGGCTCGCGAGCGACGCGAGCGCCGTGCCGCTGCCGACGAGTCCGAGGAAACCACGGCGACTCACGGGCGTCACGACGACGCCTCCGCGAGCCAACGCTGAATCGTGTGCGGCAGGCGGTCGGCCTCCGCGCGCTCGGGTGCGGCGCTCCAGAAGTCGACCGCGTTGTAGGTATTCCAGAACAGCACGGGCGAACGTGCGCGACCGTCGCCGAGCCGCGCGATCACCTCCGCCATGCACTTGGCCGTGTACGTGGTCTCGAGTGCGAGACCCAGATCGCGGCAGATCGCGGCGGCGGCGTCCGCTGCGGCAGTCGTCGCGCCGTAGCCGGGGCCGAGCTGCGCACGCGCCACCTCGAAGTCGCCCGGCGAGATCGAGACCGCCGGCAGCGCTGGCTCGTAGCGCCGCAGCAGCGCGAGCGACGCGCGCGCGAGTCGCGCGAGTCGCACCGGACCCGGCGGCAGGATGTCGTTCACCAGCACGCCGACGACGCGCGCCCGCAGACCTGCGAGTTTCCCGCCGAGCACCAGCCCCGCGAAGGTCCCGCCGCTTCCGATCGGCACGTAGATCTCGGCGGGCGCCGGCATCGCGCCGGCTTCGATCTGTGCGGCCAGTTCGAATGCGGCGGCGACGAAGCCGATGTCGGCGAGCGCGGACGAACCGCCGGTCGGCACCCAGGCGGGCCGCTCGCCGCGCAGCATCGCCGCGGTGAACGCGCGCACGACCTGCGCCGCAGCGCCCGGGACGCTCCGCGCCGGCAACAACTCGGCGCCGAACGAAAGCATTGCGCGCAGTTGATCCCGCACGTGTTCGGTGACCGGCTGCGGCACGACGACGACGGTGGTCTTCATGCCGAGCGCGCGGCCGAAGATCGTCGTCGCGAGGCCGTGGTGGGTACCGATCCCGCCGGTCGTGACGAGGCGCCGGGCGCCACGCACGGAGGCCGCGGCGAGCGTGAACTCGAGCTTGCGAGCCTTGTTCCCGCCGTAGACCGGGCTGCTGCGATCGTCGCGCTTCACGAACAGCGCTCCGTCCGCCACGCCCCCGAGTCGAAGCGGCTCGATCGGCGTCGGCGCTGCGACCAGCACGATCCGCGGCAGCGCGGCGAGCTTCGGAAAGCACCGGAACAGCGCCAACTCGGCGACGTCGTCGAGGCGTCCCTCGGCGCGCTCCGCGGTCGCGGAGTTTGCACCCGGTCCACCCGGACTTGCCGCTCGCAGGGGCATGGCCTGCGTTTCGCACGTCGTTTCCGCGGGCGCAAGCAACCGTTGCAGCGATCGTTCTCTTGGATTGACTTTTTCCCCGGGGGTCTCGTACCCTCGCGCTTCGATTGGGGGGGAACCCCGCGGGAGGTTTCATGGCGCTTGTCGAGTTGCTCGCCGGTTCACCGGGCGGACGTCGGCGATTGCAGCTCGGGAGCCCCGCGACACTCGAAGCAATCGGCGAGATCGAGGTCGCGACGGCGGACGACGTGCGTGCTGCGGTCGAACGCGCGCGCAAGGCGCAACCGGCCTGGGCAGAAGCCAGCTTCGAAGAGCGCGCGCGTTTCCTGCGTCGCGCGGTGCGCGTGCTGCTCGCGAACGAAGCGGAGTACGCCGCCACGATTGCACGCGAGACCGGCAAACCCGAGATCGAGATCCTGCTCACCGAACTGGTCTCCGCGTGCGACGCGCTCGAGTTCTACGCCAAGCGCGCGAGGCGCCTGCTCGCCGAACGCAGCGTCCCGCTGCACCTGATGAAGAACAAGAAACTGCGGCTGGTGTACAAGCCGCTCGGCGTGGTCGGGATCGTCACGCCGTGGAACTTCCCGTTCATCCTCTCGCTGAATCCGACCGTGCAGGCGCTCGCCGCGGGCAACGCCGTGGTGTTGAAGCCGTCCGAGGCGACACCGTACTCGGGTCGACTCGTCGAGGAGCTGTTCCGCGCCGCGGGCTTGCCCGACGGTCTCGTCACCTGTGTGCTCGGCGATGGCGAGACCGGAGCCGCGCTCGTCGAGGCGGGCGTCGACAAGATCGCGTTCACCGGTAGCGTGCGGACCGGTCGCAAGGTGGCGGAAGCCTGCGGTCGCCAGCTGATCCCTTGCACGCTCGAGCTCGGCGGCAAGGACCCGATGATCGTCTGCGCCGACGCCGATCTGGAGCGCGCCGCGAATGGTGCCGTGTTCGGCGCGTTCTCGAACGCGGGACAGGTGTGCGTCTCGACCGAACGGGTCTACGTCGTCGATTCCGTGGCCGACGACTTCATCCGTCGCGTCGTCGAGAAGACGGCGCTGCTGCGGCAGGGAATCGGCGGAGAAGCCGACGTCGGTCCGATGATCTGGCCGCCGCAGCTCGACACCGTCGAGCGCCACGTCGACGACGCACGACAGCGCGGCGCGCAGGTGCTGACCGGTGGCCGCCGCAATCCCCGGTACGCGGGCCTCTTCTACGAGCCCACCGTGCTGACCGGCGTCGATCACCAGATGCTGGTGATGCGCGAAGAGAGCTTCGGGCCCCTGCTCCCGATCATGCGCGTCCGCGACGAGGCCGAGGCGTTGCGCCTCGCCAACGACTCGGGCTACGGCCTCAACGCGAGCATCTGGACCCGCGACAAACACAAGGGCGTCGAACTCGCCAAGGCGATCGACTCGGGCTGTGCGGTCGTGAACGATTGCATGATCACCTACGGCATTCCGGAGTCACCGTTCGGTGGCGTCAAGTCGAGCGGGATCGGACGCGTGAACGGCGAACTCGGTCTGCGCGGCTACTGTCACGTGCAGTCGATCGTCGTCGATCGCTTCGGCGGCAAATCCGAGCTGCTCTGGTTCCCCTACGAAGCGCGCAAGACGCGTTTGCTGCGTCGCGCGATGCGATTCATCTGGGGAACGCAACTCGGCCGGTGGCTCTCTTGAGAGGCCGGGGCCGTCGCGCGGGCGGACTTGGGGGGAGCGCATGATCGAGACGGTGCTGGTCGCGACGGACGGCTCGGGGGTCGCCGCAGGGGCTGAAAGCTACGGCGTTGCGCTCGCGGCCGGGCTATCGGCACGGGTGTCGGGTCTCGCGATCGTCGAGGACCGCTCGGTGGGCGGATTGCGCGCCTCCGGGCTACCGGTGACGCCGCCGTCGCTCGACGCGATCGAGGCGTTCCTCGGCGCGCGTTCCGAAGCGGCGGGCCGGCGGCTTGCCGAACGCGCGCGCGAAAAGGGCGTCACCTGCGTTTGCGAAACCGTGCGCGGTATCGCCGACGACATCCTCGTCGAACGCGCGAAGTCCGCCGACCTCGTCGTGCTGGGTCGCGATGGCGAACACGCCGCGTTTCGCACGGCGTTGCCGGGCTCCACCGTCGACGGCTTCCTGCGCAAGACCAACAAGGCCGCGATCGTGGTGCCGGCGGGTGCCCAGCTCGCCGGACCGATCCTGCTCGCGTTCGACGGCTCGCCCGGTTCGCGCATCGCCGCGCGCCTCGCGGTGGAGCTGGCGGGCCGTCTCGGCTGCGGCATCCACGTCTTCGTCGACTCGAAGGACAAGGGGCGGTCGGCGGCGCGCTTCGAAGAAGTGCGCCGGCTGCTCGGCGCGGCGAACGTGCCGGTGCGCGAGGCGGCGTCCACGCTCGGCCGGCCCGACGCCAAAATCGTCGACGCCGCGCGCGAGGCCAACGCCGGCCTGATCGCGATGGGCGCATTTGGTCGCAGTCGCATCCACGAATACTTCCTCGGCTCCAATTCGGCCGCGGTCGTGCGTTCGTCGCCGATCGCGGTGTTGCTGGCCCGCTAGGCAAGCAGGCGTGCCGAAGGTAAGGGCCACTCCGCTCGGCGAGCTCGCGACCCGGCTCGGTCGCGCCGTCGAGGGCGACCCGAACGTCCTCGTGCGCGGCGTCGCGTCGATCGATGCGGCCGGCCCGGGCGATCTCGTCTTCGTGCGCAGCCCGCGCTACGCCGAGGCGTTCGAGAACTGCGCCGCAGGCGCCGCGATCGCGGTGCCGAGCGTCGACACGGGTGGGCGTCCGACGATCCGCTCGCCGCGCCCCGATCTCGACTTTGCGCGTGCGGTGGCGCTGCTCGTCGAACGCGAGAGCGCGCCCGCGGGCGTCCACCCGCGTGCCGTCGTCGCACCGGATGCGCAAATCGATCCGAGCGCGAGCATCGGTCCGTTCGTCGTGGTCGGGGCGCGCACGGTGATCGGCGCGCGCAGCGTCGTCCACCCGAATGTGGTGCTGTACTCCGATGTACGCATCGGTGCGGACTGCGAACTGCACGCTGGTGTCGTGATTCGCGAGGAATGCGAGCTCGGCGACCGGGTGATCCTGCACCCGGGCGTCTCGATCGGCGCGGACGGCTTCGGCTACGCGTTCGACGAAGCGGGCCGTCCGGCGAAGATTCCGCAGGTCGGGCGCGTGGTGATCGAAGACGACGTCGAGATCGGCGCGCTCACCGCGGTCGACCGCGCGACGCTCGGTGTGACGCGCATCGGTCGCAACGCGAAGATCGACGATCTGTGCATCATCGCGCACAACTGCGAGATCGGTCCCGACGTGATCATCGTCGGCCTTTCGGGTCTGGCGGGTTCCACCGTGGTCGAGAAGGGCGCGATCTTGATGGGGCAGACCGCGACGACCGGTCATCTGCGCATCGGCGAGCGCGCGTTCCTCGGCGGTCGAGCGGCAGTACACAAGGACGTGCCGGCCGGGGTACACGTCTGGGGCGCACCCGCGATGGAACAGCGCGCCTGGCACAAGAGCATGGCGGCGCTCTCGCGGTTGCCCGAGGCGCTGCGCCGCTTGCGCGCGATCGAGCGCATGGTCGGATTGCGCGCTCGTCGCGGCCAGGACGAAGCGTGAGCTGCCATTTGCCGCGGATCGCGCTCAGCCTGATGCAGGCCCGCGCCCGCGAAGCACGCGATCCGCGTGCGATCGCAGCGCTGCTGCGCACGCTGCAAGGCGACGAGCGGGCGGGCGCGGTCGCGCTCGGCGCGCTGCTCGCGCGCCGCCTCGCCGAGCAGCGCAGCGAACGGCTTCGGGTGGAACGTCTGTTCGCGTTGCGCCGTCGTCTGGTCGGGGCGGGGGCACTGCACGTCGCCGGCGTCGACGAGGTGGGCGTGGGTCCGCTCGCGGGTCCGGTGGTGGCTGCCGCGGTGATCCTGCGCGCGCGCGTCGTGTTGCCGGGCCTCGACGACTCGAAGCAACTCTCGGCGTCGACGCGCGAACGCCTCGACGCCGCGATTCGCGCGCAGGGCATCGCGATCGGAATCGGCGAAGTCTGGCCGCCGGAGCTCGACCGCTTGAACGTCTACCACGCCGCGCTCGAAGCGATGCGCCGGGCGGTGGTCGCGCTTTCGCAGGAGCCCGATCACGTGCTCGTCGATGCGCGCACGATCCCCGGGATCGCGGCGCCGCAAACCGCGCTCGTGCACGGCGACGCGCGCGATGGCTCGATCGCCGCGGCATCGATCGTCGCGAAGGTCCATCGCGATGCGATCATGGCGCGCCTCGAGCGCGTGCATCCGGGATACGGCTTCGCGCGTCACATGGGCTACCCGACGCCCGAGCATCTCGAGGCGCTGAGGCGACTCGGACCTTCGCCGCTGCACCGAAGGTCCTTCGCGCCCTGCAACCAGCTCTCGATGTTGTAGTCGTCGCGTGCCCTGGCGTCCCGCCGCGTCCGAGGACTTCGTCGTCGACGAGATTCCCGCCTACGCGCCGAGCGGCGAAGGCACACACACCTTCGTGCGCATCGAGAAGCGCGACTGCAACACCGAGGAAGTCGTGCGGATGCTGGCGTCGGCGGCGGCCGTCGCACCGAGCGAAATCGGCTACGCGGGACGCAAGGATCGCGTCGCGATCGCGCGGCAATGGCTGTCCGTGCCGAATCTCGACCCGCTGCTGGCGCTCGAATTGGAGCTGCCGCGCGTACGCGTGCTCGAGGCCGCGCGCCATCCGCACAAGCTGCGCACCGGACACCTGCGTGGGAACGCCTTCGAGATCGCCGTGCGCGATGTCGATGCGGCCGCGGCGTCTCGCGCAATCGAGCGGCTCAACGAGATGGCGAAGACCGGCATGCCGAATCGCTACGGCGAGCAGCGCTTCGGTCGCGACGGCGACAACGCGATTCGCGCCGCCGCACTCCTCGCCGGTCGCGAGACGTTGCGCGACCGGCGCCACGCGCGCTTCCTCGTCTCGGCGCTGCAATCCGCCGTGTTCAACGAAGTGCTCGCGCGCCGGCCGCTGCCGCTCGACGCCGTCGAGGTCGGCGACGTGGCGATGGTGCAGACGAGCGGCGGGCTCTTCGTCGTCGAGGACCTCGCGCGCGAGGCGCCGCGCGCGGCGGCCTTCGAGATCAGCGCGACCGGTCCGATCTTCGGGACCCGTGTGCTCCAGGCGACGGGCGCGCCGGCGCAGCGCGAGCGTGACGCGCTCCGGGCCTGTGGTCTCGATCCCGATGTCGGACCGACGCCGCCTCGTGGTGTGCGGCTGCATGGCGCGCGTCGCGCGCTGCGCGTGCCGGTGCCCGGTGCCGACGCCGAGTTCGATCGCGGCATCTTGCGGCTGCGCTTCGTGTTGCCGCCCGGTTCCTATGCGACGGTGTTGATCGAAGAGCTGTTGCAGCCCGATGACGGCACGCGCGAGTCCGGGTTACTCTAGGCTGGCGTCGCGACCTGTCGCGCCCCCCGATTCCCCCACTGGAGGAACACCCCCGTGAAGATCGCCAACGACGTCACTCAACTGATCGGTCGCACGCCCCTGGTTCGGCTCCACCGCGTGACGCGCGGTTGTGGCGGGCAGGTGGTCGCGAAGCTGGAGAGCCAGAATCCTGGAGCCAGCGTGAAGGATCGCATCGGCCTCGCGATGATCGACGCCGCCGAGCGGGCCGGTTGCATCACCGCGGGCAAGACCGTGATCGTCGAGCCGACCAGTGGCAACACCGGCATCGCGCTCGCGCTGGTCGCGGCGGTGCGCGGCTATCAGTGCGTGCTGATCATGCCCGAGACGATGAGCGTGGAGCGTCGCGTGGTGCTGCGCGCGCTCGGTGCAAAGTTGGTGCTGACGGAAGGGCCGAAGGGCATGAAGGGCGCGCTCGAGAAGGCCAACGAGCTGGTTGCGAAGATCCCGAATGCGTTCATGCCGCAGCAGTTCCAGAATCCGGCGAATCCGGAAGCGCATCGCAAGACCACCGCCGAAGAAATCTGGGACGACACCGACGGCAAGGTCGACGCGTTGATCGCCGGTGTCGGCACCGGTGGAACGATCACGGGCATCGCGCAGGTGCTGAAGGCGCGCAAGCCGTCGTTCAAAGCGATCGCGGTCGAGCCCAGCGCGAGCCCCGTGCTCTCGGGCGGCGCGCCCGGTCCGCACAAGATCCAGGGCATCGGCGCGGGCTTCGTCCCGGAAGTGCTCGACACCAAGATCGTGGACGAAGTGATTGCCGTCACCAACGACGAGGCCTTCGAGATGGCGCGCCGGCTGATGGCCGAGGAGGGCATTCTCTGCGGTATCTCGTCGGGTGCGAACGTCGCCGCCGCGGTGCAGTGGGCGAAGCGGCCCGAGAACGACGGCAAGCTCGGGGTCGCGATCATCCCGAGTTTCGGCGAGCGCTACCTCAACACGGATCTCTTCGCGCCCTTCCGCTACGAGGGGAGCGACGACGTCTGATTCTGCACTGGAGCCGCGGGCGAACAGCGGGGCGCTGTTGCTGCCCTATCGCGGGTGCGTGCCTCGGATCCATCCGGAGGCGTGGCTTGCGGCCGGCGTCGTGGTGGTCGGCGACGTGGAGATCGGCGCCGCATCGAGTCTCTGGTTCGGCACCGTCGTGCGCGGTGACGTCCATGCGATCCGGATCGGCGCGCGCGCGAACCTCCAGGATCACTGTGTCGTACACGTGACGAAGGGCCTCTACGCGACGCTGATTGGAGACGAAGTGACGGTTGGGCATCGCGCCGTGGTGCATGGTTGTACGGTCCGCGACGGCGCCCTGATCGGCATCGGTGCGATCGTGCTCGACGGCGCCGAGATCGGCGAAGAAGCACTGGTGGCGGCCGGCGCAGTCGTCGGGCCCGGCATGAAGGTGCCGGCCCGCACGATGGTGCGCGGCGTGCCGGCTCGGATCGCGCGCGAACTCAGCGCTGCGGAAGTGCAGCAGCAGCGCGATCGCGCGCTCGAGTACGTCGAGACCTCGCGCCACTACGCACGACGCGGCCCCGCGTGAGTCGCATCGGTACCGACGGCGACGTTGCCGTCGCTGCGCCGCCGCGGCGTGGCGAGAAGCGCGCGATCCAGCGCCAGCGCATCCTCGAATCAGCGCGTGCTGTATTTTTTCGCGACGGCTTCATGGCCGCGAATCTCGATGAAGTCGCGTCGGTCGCCGGCGTCGCGAAGGGCACGCTGTACCGCTACTTCGAGAACAAGGCGGAACTGTACGTCGCGGTGCTCTCTGTCAACGGCGACGCCTTCGAGCGCAAGATGCGCGACACGATCGAGCCGGGGCTCCCGCCCGCCGAGCAGGTGCGGCGCATGAGTCGCTTCTACATCGAGCACTGGACGGCGCATCGCGAGTACTTCCAGATCTTCTGGGCGCTCGAGAACGAGCCGGTGATCGGCGAGTTGCCCGACGCGGTGGTCGCGCAGGTGACCGCGCTCTGGGAGCAGTGCCTCGAGTTGCTCGCGGGCGTGCTCGAACGCGGCGTGCGCGAGGGCGTCTTCGTCGAGCACGATTGCTGGGAAGTCGCGAACATCCTCTGGACGCTTTGCAACGGCCTGATCCAACGCGAGCAGGCAGAGGCGCCGCGCAGTCTGCGGCGCAACACGCTGGAACAGGTCTTCGCGGACGCCGTCGAGTTGGTGTTGCGCGGACTCTCGCCCGCGCAGCGGCCGGTCAGCGCGACCTCCTGATTCCGGGCAGCACGCGCGTGTAGGCGCCGAGGCCGAGCGCAACGACGGTCGCGATGAACGCGACGAGCAGTTTTCCCTGGACGGCGCGTCGCGCGATCTCCGCGCCCGCGGCGCGCTCTTCCTCGATGCTCGCGGCGCTTGGAAGCGTTCGCATTCCCTCGAGTAGATCGGGCATTGCGAGCAGCAGCGCGAAGAACAGGAAGAGCACGAAGAAGTAGACCAGCATCAGCGTGAATTCCGGCCGGAACCCGGTAGCCGGACGCGGGACGCGCTTCGGATCACTCATCGCACGAACGCTAGCAAGACTGCTAGCTTGCCGAATCGATGCACGATGCGGATGCCACGCCGGATGAAAGTGCGCCGCGCCGCGGACGTCGCCTCGTCGTCGTCGACGCCGCCAACTGTCTCTACCGCGCCTTCTTCGCGATTCCTCCGCTGCGCACCCACGATGGGACACCGACCAACGCGGCGCTCGGATTCGTGAACATGCTGATGAAGGCACTGCGGGAAGAGCAGCCGGATCACGTCGTCGTCGTCTTCGACGCGCGTGGCGCCGCGGACGGACGCCGCGCGTTGTACGCGGAGTACAAAGCCAATCGCGACGCGCAGCCCGAAGATCTCTCGATCCAGATGCCGCTGGTTCGCGAACTCGTGGACGCCTACCAGATCCCGATCCTCGAAGTGCCGGGCTGCGAAGCCGACGATGTCATCGCCACGCTCGTGGCGCGTGCGCCCGCCGACATGCGCGTCTCGATCCTGTCCACGGACAAGGATTTGATGCAGCTCGTCTCGGAGCGCGTCGAGCTGGTCGACACGATGAAGGGACGCCGCTACGGCCCGCAGCAGGTGGAGGAGCGCTTCGGTGTGGCCCCTGCGCGTGTCCTCGACCTGCGCGCTCTGGTCGGCGATCCGTCCGACAACATTCCCGGTGTCAAGGGGATCGGCGAGAAGGGGGCGGCGAAGCTGATCGCGGAGTACGGCACGCTCGAGAACCTGCTCGCGCACGCCGGCGAAATTTCGGCCGCGCGCACGCGAGGGTTGCTTCAAGAACAGGCCGATGCCGCGCGACTCTCGAAGCGGCTCGCCGCGTTGCAGGAAGACGTGGAGCTGGGGCTCGATTGGGACGACCTCGTGCGCCGAGAGCCGGACCGCGAACGTTTGCGCCAGTTATTCCGGCGCTTCGAGTTCACGCGCCTGCTCGCCGAGCTCGGGGTCGCGACTCGACCGGCCGAGATGAGCTTCGGCCTGGCGTGCGAG